>JAFGLV010000144.1 GCA_016927855.1 Sedimentisphaerales bacterium | reverse complement strand
TGACGTCGTCTACAACAGCATCTTTCCCGCTTCGGGAGGAGGCAGTGACAGTGGGTCGAATCCCGAGCTGCAGCCCGATTACTACAGTGCCGTGCGCGAGGTCCGTGACCTGCTCTGGCAGCGGGACCAGCTCACGCAACTGCTGACCGAGATGGCGGCGCCGATTGCTGGCCTCGTCGAGGCCGATCGCCTGCGCTGGCTTAACGCACCCTCCGATGCCGGCAACTACAACAGCCTCAGCGGCGCCGGCAAAAACGGCCTGGCCGCGCTGGTCCAGGACATGCTCAACTTCGCCTTCGAAGGCGGCAACTGGCCCGGCGGCAGTGTCGGTCCCGGCGGGCGTGCGGCGTTCCTCGATTCCCTCGCCGATGACCAGGAAAGGAACCTCATCTCTGACAAACCCTCGATTACCTACGTCGGTGAACCCAACCTCCCGTCCAACGCACTTCGCTTCCAGACCTCGGCGTTCCGCGATCCGCAGGGGGCTGGAACGTTCGGCGCCGTGAAGTGGCGGATTGCCGAAGTGTCGCCCGAGGCGCGCGTGGTTATTGAGCCCGAGCAGAGCGGCTCCGTCCTGGTGGTGGATCGGTCTCAATGGCGTTACTTCAAGGGTACGCATGAGCCGCCAGTGGCCTGGCGCGAACGGCAGTTCGACGATACGGGCTGGCTGACAGGCACAACCCCTATCGGTTACGGTGAGACTTTTCTCGCGACTCAGCTCGGCGACATGCAAGGCGGCTATTCCACGATCTACCTGCGACGGTCGTTCGACGTGGTCGATCCGACTGCCTTCGACAGGCTGGAGCTGGAGGTCCAGTATGATGATGGCTGCAATGTCTGGATCAACGGCAAGCTGGCGATCCAGGAGAACGTTGGCTCTTCGGAGTTGCCTTACGACGGCACGGCCGCGTCGGCCGGAGAGAACGTCGCGTTCGTCGGCTACACACTGGCCAACCCGGCGGCTTATCTTGTCAAAGGCATCAACGTCGTCGCGGTCCAGGTGGCCAACGCCTCCCTAAGCGGCAGTTCCGACTGCTTCATCGATGTGCGCCTGACGGCGCACGCGGATGCTGCACCCGACGATGAAACGCCGGCTGACGGTTCCGGCGCCGGGCAAGGCAAGTATGAGATCGAGACGGTTTGGGAAAGCCCGGCCAATCCCCGGTTCGAGGACGACATCCTGATCCCGGGCAGCGCCGTCCAGCCCGGACGAACCTACCGCGTGCGCTGTCGGATGCAGGACAACACCGGGCGCTGGAGCCATTGGTCCGACCCCGTCCAATTCCAGGCCGGCGCCGCGCTCGTGACGGGCCTGCTGGCCGGCCTACGGATTACCGAGGTCATGTACAACCCCGCCGAGACGCTGGCGGACCTGGGACTCGACAACGACGAATTCGAGTTCATCGAATTGAAGAACGTCGGCGACGAGATACTCGATCTGTCTTACCTCTCGTTCGTCGAGGGCGTGACATTCGATTTTGGAAGTGGTTCGATCGTGACCTTGGCGCCGGGGCAGTTCGCGCTGGTCGTTCGCAACCGGGATGCGTTCGAGCTGCGGTATGGTCCCGCCCTGTCGGCGCGCATCGCGGGTCAATACGAAGGCAGACTCGCTAACGAAGGCGAGCGCGTCAAGCTGGTCGATTCCTGGACCGGTACGATTGCGGAATTCGAGTATCGAGACGAAGCCGGCTGGCCGCAATTGGCCGACGGCGCGGGACACTCGCTCGTTCCCCTCGAAGCAGCGCTACCCGGCGAGCCGACCGGTTCACTCAACGAAGGGAGCAACTGGCGGGCCAGCACGTGGATCGGTGGCTCGCCAGCCAGTGACGATCCTCTGTAGTGTGCAGAATGGCCGGTGCAAACCGCTGGGTGGCGGCGCTCAGTCTTCGCGCAGCATGGGGCAGTGCTCGATACTGGCTTCGAGAAAATTCTCGCCGCAGACGCGAAAGCCATGCCGCGCGTAGAAGTCGCGGACGGTGATCTGGGCGTTGAGCCTGAACGTGCGAAAGCCTCGCTCGCGCGCGACGTCCAGCGCGAAGCGCACCAGCTCGTCGCCATAGCCGCGACCGCGAAAGGGCTCGCGCACCGCCAGCCGTTCGAGCTTGGCGCAGGTGCCGGTCACGCGGATGCGCCCGGCCGCGATGGGCTCGCCGTCAAGCTCGCCCAGCAGATGGATCGCGGCGTGCTCGTGCGCGTCCATCTCCTCGTGGTAGCTGATCTGCTGCTCGCCCATGAAGACGATCCCGCGCACGATGAAGACCTTCGTCAAATCGTCCAGCGAACGCGCGATGCGAAATGTCGGTCGGTTCTCCATATCCTTCGTGACATCGCTCTGCCTGCTCTCGCAGCCATCAAGGGACACCTTGTCCCCGCGCCCCGTCGCCTATCATTATAGACCGCTCGCGCCACCCGTCAACCGCGCCATGTGTGGGGTCACGTCTTAATTATTAAGTTTGCGCGCTTGACGAGAGCCGGTGGACGCGTGTATCCTGGGGTCATGGCCAGACCGTTGCGGATCGAATACCCGGGGGCGTTTTACCACGTGTTCAACCGTGGACAGCGGCAGGAACCGATTGTCCAGGATGTGCGCGATCGCCAGCGGTTCGTCTCGGACCTGGGCCGGATGGCGGAGTTGTTCGGCGCCATCGTTCACAGCTACTGCCTTATGACCAACCACTACCACCTGATGCTGGAAACCCCCGCGGCCAATCTCAGCCGCGCCGTACAATGGCTGAACGTGACTTACGCCACGTACCACAACCGGCGGCATCAGTGTGTCGGGCACCTCTTCCAGGGACGGTTTAAGGCGATCCTGGTCGATGCCGACACCTGCCTGGAGCCCTTGTCGCGCTACATCCACCTCAATCCCGTGCGGACAGGCTTGGCGTCGTACGCGTGGGATTTCCAATGGAGCAGTTGTCGCTGCTTCGTCCAGCCCGTCAAGGCGCCGCCGTGGCTGGAACTGAACCGCGTGCTGGCCGGCTTCGGACGCAGCCGGGAGGTCGCTCAGCAGCGCTACGCGGCCTACCTGATGGACGGTGATATGCCGGACCCGTTTGACGAGGCGGTGGCCGGCTCGCTTATGGGCAGTCAGACCTTTGTTCAATGGGTCAAGAGCACATTCCTGTCGAAACGCCAGACCGATGACGAGATTCCCGACCTCAAGAAACTCAAGACGACTGTGCCGATCGACACGATCATCCATGAAGTCGCCGACCGCTTGCGTTCCAGCCCCGAGCAGATTCTCGCCCCAAGGGGCAAGCAGAACCACACACGTGACGTCGCCATCTACCTGTCACGGGAGTTGACCGGCCTGAGCTGCCGGGAACTGGGGGCGCACTTCGGAGGCATCTCGGGAGCAGCGATCAACATGCGGCACAAAGCCGTCCTCCGCCGCTTGCGCGATGACCGTCGTTTGGCGCGCGACATCAAGTACGTACGCCGGAGGGTGGCGCAAACTTAACAATTAAGACGTGACCCCCTCAACCGTCGCGGTGGGAGGATCGGCATGAGCAGACAAAAAGCGTTCACCTTGATCGAGCTGCTAGTGGTCGTCGCGATCATCGCGCTGCTGGCGGCCATCCTGATGCCGGCTCTACGCTACGCTAAGGAGCAAGCGCGAGAAGTGGTCTGCAAGAGCAACTTGAAGCAATGGTCGTTGTGCCTGACCATGTACACGGACGAGCACGACGGCAGATTCATGCCAGGTATCGACGAGGACTGGGACACCGGCCGCTACTCCTGGATCTACACGCTGCTGCCTTACTACCAGGAGCCCAAGATACGCCTGTGTCCCAAGGCCCGCCGGACTGAAGAACAGGGCGGCGTGCTGCCTTACACCGCCTGGGACGTCGGTGTCACCAATCCGACGTATTTCTCGTACCTTCAAGACCCGTCGGCCAAAATCGGCAGCTACGGGATCAACTGGTGGGTCAACGACAGCGAGATCACCGAAGGCGCCCACCTCGCGAGCAACCGGTGGCGTCGCCTCGGCCAGAAAAACCCGGGCACGATTCCGGTCCTGATGGACTGCGGCTTCATGCTGGTCCGGCCGGAGCCGGACGATCCACCACCGCAAACGGATGGCCAGTTTCCCTGGAGCTTCGGTGGCGGCATGCGCCGCGCCTGCACGAACCGTCATCGCGGAGCGATCAATGTGCTGTTCATGGACTGGTCCGTCGAAGAGGTGCCGCTAAAGGGACTCTGGACGCTCAAGTGGCATCGCACCTTCGACACCGCCAACACCTGGACGCCCGCCGGCGGCGTCACTGACGCGGATTGGCCTGACTGGATGCGAAAGTTCGACTGACGCCGGGCAAGAGGACCAGTGTGCGGGGCGCGTCCTACGACGCTAAAACATGAGGTGACAGCTAAGTAGCGACACATCCGATAGTCAATGGGGTCACGTCTTAAAGGCCAAGTGTCAGCAACCCAAGGTCAGTGAGGTGTCAGCGACCGGAGGTCAGTACAATGATGGAAAAAGTCTCCGGAGAGTAAGGT
>JAFGLV010000143.1 GCA_016927855.1 Sedimentisphaerales bacterium | reverse complement strand
TTCGGACGAGAGCAACGATTGCCCACCTAGCAGTAATGGGTTCTCTTCAAAAGCCTCTCTTACGGCATAGGCGGAGGTTGGCTGGCATTTGACAAAAGGCCTGTCTTCGCAGGCCTTTTTTATTCGACCGCTTCACAGCGAACGCCGTTGACGAAATATCGGACGTGTCACCGGGGGCAACGCTGCAAGTGCATGGGGGTTTTGGAGTTAAGCGTGCGAAGGGATTTGCCGATGAGAGGGTGAGGCCCTACCGTACGGCGTACGGCGCTTCGCAACGGAATGTCTATGCTTTGTGAGGAGTAGAAATGCCGAGTGTCCGCAGCTTCACCGTGCTACCGGCGTTGCCGGATTCCCTGCAAGAGTTGGATGTGTTGGCCAAGAACCTGTTGTGGGCCTGGAACCCCCAGACGGTCGAGCTGTTCCGACGGATCGACCCGGCGTTATGGTCTGCCTGCGGCCACAACCCGGTCAGACTGCTGGGCGCCGTATCCCAGACGCGGCTGGCGGCGCTGGCCCGCAACGAGAGCTTCCTGAGCGAGCTACGCCGGGCGGCCGAGAATCTGCGATCCTACCTGGGGGCTTCGACCTGGTACGACAAGGTCACGCCCCAGACAACCAAGCCCACTATCGCCTATTTCAGCGCCGAATTCGGGCTGCACGAATGCCTGCCCATCTATTCAGGTGGCCTGGGCATCCTCGCGGGTGACCACCTCAAGAGTGCTTCGGATCTCGGTATCCCGCTGGTCGGCGTCGGCCTGATGTACCAGAAGGGATTTTTTCGCCAGTACCTCAATATCGACGGCTGGCAGCAGGAGGCCTACGTCGAGAACGACCTGTTCAACATGCCGGTCGAACTGGTGCGTAAGGATAGCGGCCGACCGCTGACCGTTAATGTCGATTATCCGGGTCGTAGCGTTCAAGCCCAGATCTGGCGCATCTCCGTCGGTCGCCTGCCTTTGTACCTGCTGGACACCAATATCGCGCCGAACTCGCCGGGCGACCGCATGATTACGAGCAGCCTGTACGGCGGCGACCGCGAATTGCGGATTCGCCAGGAGATTCTGCTCGGCATCGGCGGGCTCAAAGCCTTGCTCACCATGGGCATCGAGCCGACCGTTTGTCACATGAACGAGGGACATGCCGCGTTCATGGCGCTGGAGCGCATCCGCCAATTGCGCAGCACGCGCAACATGACGTTCGACGAAGCCGTCGAAGCAACGCGCTCGGGCAACGTCTTCACCGTCCACACGCTGGTCAAAGCCGGCCTGGACGAGTTCAGCGTCGAACTGATGGACAAGTATTTCGGCAGCTACTTCCCCCACCTGGGCGTCAATCGCACGCAGTTTCTGTCGCTGGGACGGATGCTGCCCGACGACGAGAACGAGCCGTTCAAGATGCCGGTCCTGGCGATCCGCCTGAGCGGCTACATCAACGGTGTCAGCAAGCTGCACGGCCAGATTTCGCGCGGTGTCTGGGGCTCGCTCTGGCCCGGCGTGCCGACCGACGAAGTCCCCATCGCGTCCATTACCAACGGCATTCACCTGAAGACCTGGCTGTCGGATGAGATCAGCGGACTGTACCAGCGGTACGTCGGCCCGACGTGGTCCGAGACCGTCTTGGATCGCGGCGCCTGGGACCAGGTGGACCACATTCCCGACGAGGAGCTGTGGAGCGCGCATCAGCGGTGTAAGGACCAGTTGATCGTCTTCGCCCGCAAGCGGCTGACCGCGCAGTTGCAGCGGCGCGGACGCTGTCACGGCGAGCTGCGTCAGGCCGAGGAAGTGCTCGCCCCGGAGGCCCTGACCATCGGTTTCGCGCGTCGGTTCGCCGCTTACAAGCGCGGCGATCTGCTCCTGAAGAACCCCGAGCGCCTCGCCAGGCTGCTGAACAACTCCGACCGGCCCGTCCAGTTCATCTTTGCTGGCAAAGCCCATCCGAAGGACACCGGCGGCAAGGAAATCATCCGCCGCATCATCCACTTCGCGTCGGAAGAGACCGTCCGGCGCCGCATCGTCTTCCTGGAGGACTACGACATCGACGTGGCCCGCTTCCTCGTCCGCGGCGTTGACGTCTGGCTGAACAATCCGCGCCGGCCCATGGAGGCCAGCGGTACCAGCGGCATGAAGGCAGCCGCCAACGGCGTCCTCAACATGAGCACGCTCGACGGCTGGTGGCCGGAAGGATATATTCCCGAGGGCGGCTGGGTCATCGGCGACGATCAGGACTATCAGAATCAGGAATACCAGGATATGGTCGAAGCCCAGGCCATCTACAGCATCCTGGAGAACGAAGTGGTGCCGCTGTTCTATGCCCGCAGCGCCGACAACCTGCCGCGCACCTGGATTCAGCGGATGCGTGCCACGATCAAGTGGGTGGCGCCGCGTTTCAACACGCGCCGGATGCTGGCGGAGTACACGCGCCGATTCTATAACCCCGCCGCGACGCGCTACAGCTACCTGGCCGCTGAAGCGATGACCCGCGCCAAGGCATTCTCTCGCTGGAAAGCGGAGATTCGCCAGGCCTGGCCGCACTTTGCCGTCAGGGATGTCGTCATGAATACGGAAGACGGCGCGTCGGGTGAGCAGCTCAATCCGCGTCAACCCCAACTCAAAGTCGGCTCCGAACTGCAAATCCGCGCCCTGATCCGGCTGGGAGCCATCCGGCCCGAAGATGTCAGCGTCGAGCTCTATCACGGCCCGACCGACTCGTGGGGCAACATCCAGCAGGGCTCGCCGGTGCCGATGGCTTACGAGCAGCGCGCCGGCGACGACGGCGAGCACTGGTTTGCCGGCCGGATGGAATGTCGCGAAACCGGCCAGCACGGCGTCGCCGTCCGCGTCCTGCCCAACCACCCCGACCAGGTCAATCCCTACGACCTGGGCTTGATCCTGTGGGAGAAGGGATAGGCAAGTGCCAAGTTTGACGTTTCAAGTTTGAAGAGCACTTCACACTTCACACTTCAAACTCGTTCACTCGTTCACTCGTTCTCGCGCTCGCTGAGGAGCTTGTAGGCCGCTTCGGCGGAAGGGGCTTGTTCCAGGGCACTTTTGAAATGGGCATCGAGCATCAGCCGGCTGATCCGCGCCAGCGCCTGGATGTGAGGACCCGTCTGGTCGAGCGGCGAGACCAGCAATATCACCAGCGTCACCGGCTTGCCGTCGATGCTCTGAAATTCGATGGGCTCTTTCGCGACCCCCAGAGCCATCACGAGCTCTTTCACGGCGTTGCACTTGCCGTGCGGAATGGCGATCCCCGAGCCGATGCCTGTGCTGCGTGTCTTTTCCCGGCTGAACACCGCATCGAGTGCCACCTGGCGGTTGCCAAGCTGTCCATGCGCGTCGAGAAGGTCGATCAACTCCGTAATGGCCGCGTCTTTCTTGGTGCTGGCCAGCGGAACCTTGACAGAAGTCGGCTGCAATATCTGCGTCAAAATCATCTTAGAGACGACCCCAGAGAAGAGCGAAGTATCCGATAGCCCGAAACGAACAGGGGACTATACCACCACCGGCCCACGCTGCCAAGCGCTTTTTGTCCCCGACGCAGCGCTATTTCCCGCCCCCGGCGCGTATTTGCCCGCCTGGCAAGTGTAGGATGGGCTTCAGCCCATGCTGATACTCCAATCTGGTGGGCAGCGCCTGAATGGACGTAGGTCGGTTGCGGTTGCACGGCACGGCGTGTCGCGGGCGTCCCCGCCCGCGCGTGGCGAGGGCATCCTGCCCTCGCTTCGAAGGCGAGACGCCTTCGCTACACACGGGCAAGATGCCCGCGACACGACGAGCTGCGCAACCGCCAGACGCTGGCCGTGACTGGCTACGCACCTTTTTAGGGTAGTCGGAGTACTACGGTCGCCGCAAGATGATCTTGGCTCGCGCGCCCGCGCCGGCATTCTGCAGGATGAACGTGATCTGCGCCTTGCCTTGCCAGTTCTCCGGCGCGTGCTGTTTCAGGCCGATCTCGAAAGCCGCCAGGTCCTCGACCGCGACGACTTCGTCGGCCTGCCTCTTCGTACCCCAGGGCATGTCGGCGTTCCGCTGGCTGCTGTAGAGATCGACGCCCTTGTAAGGCCCGTGCCACAGTACCGCCTTGGGATGATCCTGACCGACGCGGTAATCCACCCGCACGCCCAGCAGGCTGTTGATGTTGAGCTGCTTGAGCGTGCCTTCCACGACGACCCTGGTTTTCAGCGTGTCGGGCAGCCCGTCGGCGAGCACCGTCACCTGCTTGTTCGCGGTCCGGTCGTTCGCCATTCCTAACCGAGCGATCCACGCCTTGCGGTCGAAATCGGCATAGGCCGACGTGTCGCGATCGGGATAGTAGTGGTTGACCTTGATGACGTTGGCCACCTCGACCGGCGCCAGCTCCGACAGGCCGCTGCCATCGTCGAGCTCGATGTAGATCGTGCCATGCGCGGGAATGATGTGGTCCAGCCAGGTCCAGTGAGTGCCCAGGTCGACATTCTCGAAGCTCTCTTCGACCGCGAGGTTCTCCGGCGCGCCGTCGCCGTGGCTGGCGTGCAGCTTGTCGATCCAATAGACGCGCGCGTTGCCTTTCGCAAACGGCAGGTTGCTCAGATGCACGTCGATTCGCCTCTGGTAAGGGTCGGGGTTCCATATCGCCACCGCCGCGTTGTGCTCGTCGGCGGAAGCCATCGCGCGCAGGGGACCGATCATGCGGACCTCTTTGCGATCTACCGGCATCCGGCCGTAGATCTTCCAGGCGTTGAAGACCGCCTTGCGGTGCCCGTCGCCTGTAATCAGTCCCATGCAGGTCGGTCCCCGACGGGCCGGGTCCAGATACCACGCCCAACTCACCGCCGTCAACTCCGGCCGTGACAGCCAGACGTCGAAGTCGCTGAGTAACTGGCTGGCGCCTTCGTAGGTGGAACGTACATCGTCGTCGCGGCACCAGGGCTCGATCAGGTCTGCCGAGTGCCACTCGTCCATGACCATGTCAGTGGTCTTGAAGTGGTCGAAGCGGTCGAGACTGGCCTTGACCTTGTCGATCATGTTGCGACCCAGCTCACCGCTGCCGTAGTGGTGGAAGGTGAACGCGTCGATCGGCAGCTTCTCCCGCGCGACGTACTCCGGAAACGAGCGGTGCCAGACCAGTTCCGGCGCCGACGCCGGACCCGCGACGAACGCATCCGGGTCCACCGCCCGTATCCCCTCCACCGCCGCTTTGTACATCTGTTGATATTCCTGCTCCGTCCCCGAGAAGAAGCTCATCAACCCGTCGGGCTCGTTCCAGACCTCGTTGACACCCATGCGAATGCCCATATCGAGGTAGTGGTTGGCGACGGTGGCGCAGATCTCTTTCCACCTGGCCATATCGTTCGGCGCCGCCGACCCGGCGCGACTGCGCCCGCCGCCACGCCGACCCGCAGGCGCGCCGCCGTCGGCACTGACGTCTTGCAGTGGATAGGGACAATAGCCATAAGCGCCGTGGAGCAGGACGTTCTGCTTCTTGAGGTCCGTGACGATGCGGTCCAGCGCCGAGAAGTCGTAGACCATCGCCTCCGGCGACCCGGTGATCATGTTCTGGAGGCCGTAGCCGCTGCGCCGTCCCCAGGCCAGCTCGATCCGGTACGTCTCGACGTTCAGCTCGCCCATGATCTGCACCGCGTTGACGAACTGCTCCATCGAGGGAATGACCGCGTCGTAGAGATTGAACTTCGTCTTAACCAGCGGCGGGTCTATGCCGACCCCATAATCAACGTACACCTCGTTCAAGACAAGTCGCGTCAACCGCGCCCGATTATCTTGCTGCGCGCCGCCCAACGACACCGTCAGACAGACGATAATCATGACGACGATGCATCGAATCCGGTTCACTCGCGATGCGTTCATGACGTGACTCCTTCTGCTCTCAACGACACGACAGCGTGCTGCCCCTGGCGGGCCCTTCCACCTGCCGCTGGTGTCATGATAGCAGGGTCCGTCTGCAATTCAACGCTTCGCATGAGACATTGCCATCCCGGCAGCAGTCCAGATTCTCTGGGTCGGCTATGTCTTGCCGCGCACTGTCAGTCCAAACGCATCCTACACCACCTGTGCGGTCGACCCGCCGTTAGCTGAGCCTATTATCTCTTGATGAGTTGCTGGCGCGTCAGTAGAATCGGTATGAATGGTGTGATCCTGCATAGGAGATGTGGCATGAAACCGGACTCGGAAGCCTTGCTCAAAGAGGCCCTGGAGCTGCCGCCTGTGGAGAGAGCGGCTTTGGTCGATCGTCTCATTACGAGCCTCGACAGGCCAGATGAGGCTATTGACGGGGCATGGCGCAAGGAGATTGCCGCTCGCCTCCAAGCTTACAGGTCGGGCGTCGCGCCGACTATGTCGGCCGACGATGTTCTCGCGGAATACCGAGCGAGATGAGGGTGCGGTTCCTTCAGGTCGCCAAGCGCGAACTGGACGACGCGGTCGAATATTACCATCGAGAAAGACCGGGCCTGGGCCATGAACTCCTCTGGGAAGTCTTCTTCGCGATTGACCGCATAAAGCAGTTCCCTCAGGCCTGGCAGATATTCTACGAGGACGCCAGAAGGCGTCTGATCCGCCGCTTCCCGTATGGAATCGTCTACATCTGCGCGAGCGACCTCATCCTCATTCTCGCGGTTGCCCACCTTCACCGCGAGCCCGACTATTGGATTGACCGCCTCTCCGGCGAATCCGACCGAAATGCGGGAAGTCCTTGATCGGGCCCGCACGGGCAAGTCGCCCGCCGTTCACGGTGAAATGCGGCCAACTCACCGCAAGGACAGGACGTCCTCGGGGCGGGGCTTGGTTTCGGGGGCCTCGGTCTTCGGTAGAGGGGGCTCGCCCGGGCTCGGCACGGGGCGGCTGGTTGCCCAGGTGCGACTTGAGATCGTCCGGGATGAACTCGGCCAGGAAGCTGTTGGAGTGGTGGACGGTCAGCGCTTTCTCCAGCACCGAGACGAAGGCGAAGATGATGGCGGCGGGCCAGGCCTCCGCATTACCGCGCAGGGCCATGGCGAAGGCCACCACCGTAGCCACCAGCAGGTACGTCTCCGCCAGGGCATCGGCGAGGCCCATCCACAGGTGGTTGGTGTAGAAGTAGCCGCCGCCGGGGATCAGCAACGAGTACTTAAGGGCTTTGGCTCTGGTCTTGAACTGCTGTCCGCAAGCCGGGCACGCCTCCACACTGGCTGGCAGGATCTGCGTGCAGCATGGGCACAGGTGGTTGCGCTGCGGATTCTCGCTGGGCCGGTCGGACTCGTTCGGCTCGATCGCGAAGCGCTCGATGATCGCGCGGTCGCCTCGCGGGATGAAGAGGAATTTCTCCTTCCTGCCATTGTGATACTCGGCGATGAGGGCCGAGCCTTTGACACGCAAGCGCGCGCAGTCTTGGTAGAGGACCTGAGCGATGGACCCTCGGTACTTGAAGCTCGACGTGGCGGGAATGTGGAACAGCCGCTTGTGGGTGAATACGAACAGGGCGCGTTTGACTGCGACGACCCACGCTCCGCCGATCGTCAGCTCTTCGAACGTCGTGAAGGGCGAACACCCGGTGGTGACGAGCAGGATCTTCTCGTCCGTGTCCAGAAACCGGCTCAGAAAGCCCAGATTCTGTAGTAGCTTCGTTCGGCCTTTCTCGATACGTGGCCGGTAGATACCCTTCTTGTCCGCGAACAAAATCGCCCGATCCACGGGTAGCCCACAGATCGTCTCGACCGTCGCTTTCGCCTCCGTTCGTTCCTCTGCCTGCATTGAATGATCCTCCAGTAATCCGGCGCTGGGCCGTACAGGAGTCATCGGCACACCGGCGGTCCCGCTTTAGTTGCGTAACGTGCACAGGGAAGTTTCGCCTTTACAGGCGTCGCTGGGCCAATAGAATCGGTTTTTTTCGCCAAAGCAGAACTGATGTGGTTGACGGCCGGGCAGATCAGGCTTGGCCCATAACCGGGAGGAACGATGGACCGGATTGCGGTTTACGATACGACGTTGCGTGACGGCATGCAGGCCGAAGGCGTGAGCTTCTCGTTGGAGGACAAGCTGGCCATCGCTAAACGCCTGGACAAGCTGGGGTTGCAGTATATCGAAGGGGGGTATGCCGCCTCGAACCCGAAGGAAATGCAGTTCTTCCAGGGGGTGGCGGACCTGGGCTTGCAGAACGCGAAGATCGCGGCTTTCGGCAGCACGCGCCGGGCCGACTGTTCCGTTGAGGACGACGTCTCGCTCAACGCGATCCTGGCCTGCAAGAGCCCGGTTGCGACCATTGTCGGCAAGACCTGGGACCTGCACGTCGGCAAGGTGTTGGGCTGCTCGCTGGACGAGAACCTCGCGCTTTGTGCCGACTCGGTCCGGTATCTCAAGCACAAGGGCCTGGAGGTGATCTTCGATGCCGAACACTTCTTCGACGGCTACAAGGAGAACCCCGAATATACGCTGAAGGTGCTCGCGGCCGCCGCGGAGGCCGGCGCCGACGCGCTGGTCCTGTGCGATACGAACGGCGGGGCGCTGCCCGAGCAGGTCTTCGAGATCACCGAGCAGGTCTGTCAGGCGTTCGGTTCGGTGGTGGTCGGCATCCACTGTCACAACGACACCGACTGCGCCACCGCCAATTCCCTCGCGGCCGTGCGCGCCGGCGCGCGCCACGTCCAGGGCACCGTCAACGGTCTGGGCGAACGCTGCGGCAACGCGAACCTGTGCGCGCTGGTGCCCAACCTGGCGCTGAAGATGGGCTTCGACGTGCTCGATGACGAAAAGGTCAAGAGCCTCACGGAGGTCTCACGCTTCGTCTTCGAGGTCGCTAATCTGCCGCCTGTCATGAACCTGCCCTATGTCGGGGAGAGTGCCTTCACGCACAAGGCGGGCCTGCACGTGGACGCGCTGCGCAAGAGCAAGCGCACCTACGAGCACATCGACCCTCAACTGGTGGGCAACGAGCGGCGCTTCCTGATCTCGGAGCTCAGCGGCAAGTCGAACATCCTGGCGGAGCTCGAGAAGGCCAAGCTGACGCAGGACAAGGCGCTGGCGCGCAAAATCCTCGCGCGCGTGCAGGACCTCGAAAACGACGGCTATCAGTTCGAGGCCGCCAACGCCAGCTTCGACCTGCTGGTCAAGAAGATCATGGGGACGTTCCGACCGTCGTTCGAGCTGATCAAGTACCACGTGGACGTCGAGAAGCGCATGACCGGCGAGCTCGTGACGGAAGCGACCGTCAAGCTCAAGGTGGACGATCGCGTCGAGCACGTCGTCGGCGAGGGCGACGGTCCGGTCAACGCGCTGGACGCGGCCTTACGAAAGGCTCTGGAGCCGTTTTATCCCCATATAAAGGACGTGCAGTTATTCGACTACAAGGTGCGCGTGGTCAACGCGCGCGAAGGCACGGCGGCGCGCGTGCGCGTCGTGATCGAGTCGCGCGATACGCAGTCGATCTGGGGAACGGTGGGAGTCTCGGAGAACATCATCGAAGCCAGTTGGCAGGCGCTGGTCGATAGCGTGGAATACAAGCTCCAGCAAGCCGGCGCGTAGCTCCGTGCCGGCAGGGGCGACGACCGGCACGGAACTGCGCGGGCGAGCGGTGTTACGCGTTGGTGTGCTCGAATTCGGGTGCGGCGTTTTGTCTTCTCCTGCGGCGATTGACGCTCCTGGGGTTGGGCTCGGCCACCTGCGATTCATCAGCCGCGACGTGGAGGATCTCGGCGGCAGTGGGCGCGAAGCCGTCGGCGCCGATTTCTTGCCAGAGGCCTTCGGCCCGGTTGAAGAGCCCACCTGAGACGATGATACGCAGGTCCGGCCAGGCGTTGACGCCGCGAATACGGTCGATCAGCCGGCGGACATCCGGCGCCTGTTTGGGCGCGGTCCCGTAGATGACCAGGACGTCGGGCGCGTAGTCGTTTGCATAGGCGAAAATGTCGTCGTTGGTCAGCCCGCCACCAAGGAAGCGGACCTCCCAACCGTCACTCTCGAACAAGTCGGTAATCATCTGGGCGCCCAGTTCCTGCAGCTCGTCGCGGGCGCAGCAGACTGCGGCCTTCTTGTTCTTGGCGGGCCGGCGGGGCAGCTTGTTCTGCAACTGGTCCACGATGGTCCGGTTGATCCGCGTCGCCAGGTGCTCCTGGATCGGCGTGATCTTGTCGGCCCGCGAGAGCCGCTCGATTTCCGCCATCACCGGCCAGATGAGGTGGATGTACACTGAGTTGGCGGGAATGCCGCTCTGGAGCGTCTCCTCGACCACGGCGCGACACGCCTTGCGGTCGCCGGCGAGCAGGGGAGCCAGATAACGTGCCAGGACATCTTCCTTAACCATTGCAGTCTCCTATAGTGCGTGATTAGGATCGTTACTACCGACCCTGTTGTTTGTTTTCCCTGTGTGTCAAAATGGGTCGTCTTGGTTATTTAGTGTGAGTATCGGAGGTGCGATCGAATTTTCTTGAGTTAAAATGGGAAGCTGTGGCGTTATGGGTTGTTATGGTCAGCGGCGAGCAAAAGGTGGTGAGGGTCGTCGTTGCTCGTGGTCCGAGAATTCGCGCGGTGATCCCACAGAACGTGCGGCAGGGCATGGCTGGGACGGTTCTCGGTGCGGCGGAGGGCCCTTCGGAGTCGGCGGGAGATTTTTTTCGCGCGGCGGTCAGCGCCGCCATTCCGGCTTGCGGACCATCAGGGGAGGCATTTGCTGAGGGGGGCGCCGCGGGTTGCCGGTGCAGACGCAGCTTCGGCTGCTCGGATACCAGCGCAGCGTGAAGAGCTTGGCTTTCAGGAGGAATCGGTGCTTTCTCAGTCTGCCGAATATCATCGTTATCGGTATCCCCTCAGGGAGACATTCATAGCCCATCACCCTCCCCCTATCGGCCAAACCACGGCGCCACTTTGGCTGAAAAACCCTAAGCACAGCCGAGGAAAAGCCTGAGGCGGCAGGCCTGAGGCTGCGTGGGCCGGTAAATGATCGGTCAGAGGCGGACGGGAAGGCCGCGCCCGGCCAGGTACTCCTTCATTTGCCGGATGCTGAAGGTGCCGAAGTGAGCAATCGAGGCGACCAGAACGGCGTCGGCGTGGGCCTCGACAATGGCTTCATAGAGGTGCTCGAGCGCTCCGGCGCCTCCGGAGGCGATTACGGGAACGGAGACGGCGTCCGCAATGGCACGCGTCATGGGAATATCATAGCCGGTTTGCATGCCGTCGGTGTCCATGCTGGTGGGAAGGATGGCGCCGGCGCCCAGTTGCTCGACCTGTTTGGCCCACTCGACGGCGTCGCGACCGGCGCCTTGGGTGCCGCCGCTGACCATGACCTCGAAGCCGGACGGGAGATCGGCATTCTGGGCGGTATCGATGGCTACGGTGATCTTCTCGCTGCCGAACTGCTGTGCGGCCCGCTTGACCAGGTCGGGATCACGCACCGCGGCGGTGTTCATCGAGACCTTCGAGACGCCCAGCGCCAACAGCTCTTCGATAGCCTGGCAACTGTTGATGCCTCCCCCAACGGTCAACGGCACCGAAATGCGATCCACGGTCCGCTTGACCGCGTCGAGGAGCGTCTTGCGGTTCTCCAGGGTGGCGGTGATGTCGAGAAAGACCAGTTCGTCGGCGCCGGCTTCGCTGTAGGCGGCGGCGTTCTCGGCCGGGTCTCCCACGTCTTTGAGATCGACGAAGTTGACACCTTTGACCAGCCGGCCGTGTTTGACGTCGAGACAGGGAATGATTCTCCGATACTCCATAGCGTGCCTCCGTAATCATGGACGATTCTGCTGGGTTCCGTCACGTACTCGGTACGGACGGCAGTATAGCGGCGCGCCGCCGGCGGGTCGAGAGAATGACGGTATTCCTCGTCGAGCGGCAGTGGGGCGCGGAGAAGCGTGAGTTTTTCGCCGGAGGCCCATTCCGGTCCGAACGAAAACACGAACAAGGGGAAACGATACCGTGTACATACTTGACCATGTCACCGGGAAATCGGTTGACAACGTGCAGAGCTGAAAGATTAGATGGTCCTGAAAAGGACTTCTGGACGCAAGGAAAGGGAATATTCATGGCCGACACCCAAATGCCGCACGCCGGACACGATAAGCATCTTTGTTACTTGAACAACCTGGGATTCCAGATCAGTAACCCGAAGGAGTATAAGGAGCTGGTCAAGAACGGCCAGTTCATGTGCAAGGTCTGCGGGCGGGTCGCCGCTCAGGAGAAGAATCTCTGCAAGCCGGTGAAGCTGTAAGGCTTCCGCGTCTGCTTGCACGGTGCCTGGCGCGGACCGGCAAACCCAGATAGAGACGCAGAGAGGGATCGGATGACGAAGCTGGTCCTCGTTCGACATGGGCAGAGCACCTGGAACCTGGAGAACCGGTTCACCGGCTGGACCGACGTGGACCTCTCCGAGCAGGGCGTGCGCGAGGCCCACGAAGCTGCGCGCGTCCTCAAACGCGAAGGGTACACTTTTGACCTGGCGTTCACCTCCGTCCTCAAGCGGGCCATTCGGACGCTGTGGATCATTTTGGACGAGATGGACCTGATGTGGATTCCGGTCCGGCGGTCGTGGCGGCTGAACGAGCGCCACTATGGTGTGCTCCAAGGCCTGAACAAGAAGGAAACCGCCGACAAGTATGGCCTGGACCAGGTTCAAGTATGGCGCCGTGGGTACGACACGCCGCCGGGTGCATTGGCGCGGGACGACGACCGCCATCCATGTCACGACCGGCGCTATGCGGACGTGCCGGCGGACCTGCTGCCGGCGACTGAATCTCTCAAGACAACGCTGGAGCGTGTGCTGCCCTACTGGCACGAGCAGATCGTACCGGTGCTCGAACAGGGCAAGAGGGTCCTCATCTCGGCGCACGGCAACAGCATGCGCGCCTTGGTCAAGTACCTCGATGCCGTCAGTGACGAGGAGATCACCGCATTGAACATCCCCACCGGGATCCCGTTGGTCTACGAATTGGACGATCGACTGCGCGCCGTCACACACTATTACCTGGGCGATCCGGAAAAGATCAAGGCAGCCACCGCGTCGGTAGCGGGACAATTGACCGGCGGGACCGAACGTCGCTGAATCGTGCCTCGCGCCTGCTGAACGCCGGCGCCGCACGACATGTCACGGTGATAGGGATACGGCGCCAACGCCTGACGTCGAGGTGTCGTGCAGTCTCTGGGGAAAGCCGCTGAGCATGAAACGCAGATCGTGTCCCTCATCGGCGGGAACGGGATAGTGAAACTCCTGTTGCTTGGACATTTCAATGGTGCTGTTGTCCACCCACCCATGGGTCTCGGCGTGTCCATCGGCATAGCCCAGCGAACTGCGTGACCAGCTATGCCAGATCGCCAGAGGATCGACCCACGCCTTGGTCTTTGGGTTGAGCACCCACGATCCCGCGTTCTTGCCGGTAGGATCGGCTTCCTCGACGAAGATGTACTTCATCGCGGGCATGAGGATTTCCGCGTACCTTTGCGCCGGCACGTAACTATCCTCATAGCGTTCGCCGTTGGCGCCACCGGCGATGGAATAGCTGCGAAAGGCAGTCTGTCCGGAAGCGAGCGCCCTCTGATCGGCGGGGCAACGATAGATGTCGATGGCCTCGTCGGTGTAGCGGAAGAGCGCCCCGGTCCGAATACCTTCTCTCTCGCCGGCGGTCGTGCCGGCGCTGTTGCCGGTGGCAATCCGGACCCAATCGCCGGGCTCGTTGCCGGCTATGCCACCAACGAGCCGATCGTCGTTGTCATCCTTGTAGAGCAGCCAGGCCAGCGACAGGGCCTTGAGGTTCTGCACGCAGACCGCAGCTTGGGCTTGATTTCTGACGCAGACGAGAGCCGGCAGCGAGATGGCGATCAGGGACGAGACAATTGCCATGACGAGCAGCAACTCGACGAGCGTTAGCCCTCTCCTTGTCATTGACAGTCTCCCTATCCTTCTCTGACGACAGATAGCTAGCGCCGGAGAAGATACCAGACCTACCATTTCCACTATACCATATATACGCGATCTGTCAACATATTCCAAAAAAATCCTGCTTTTTGGCCTGCCATTCGGAGAAATCCCCCGATTCACTCCTTGACGGCTAGTTCCGCAACGCCAGGAGGGGAGAAGGCAGGCGTCCCTGGCGGCGAATGAAGCGGCCGGAGGAGAACTTGGGCACTTTCATGACCGGCGCCGAGCCCAGCAGGCCGCCAAAATGCACGATATCGCCGGGCTTCTTGCCGGGAACGGGGATCACGCGGACGCTGGTGGTCTTGCCATTGACCACGCCGATGGCCAGTTCGTCGGCGATGATGCACGAAATCACCTCGGCAGGCGTGTTTCCGGGCACCGCGAACATGTCCAGCCCGACGGAACAGACGCTGGTCAGGGCCTCCAGCTTCTCCAGGCTCAGGGCGCCCGACTTGACGGCGCGGATCATGCCCTCATCTTCGCTGACGGGGATAAACGTGCCCGAGAGCCCGCCGACGTTGCCGGAGGCCATGGCGCCGCCTTTCTTGACGGCATCGATCAGCAACGCCAGGGCCGCGGTGGAACCGGGAGCGCCCATACGACCGACGCCCATCGCCTCGATGATCTCGGCCACGGAGTCGCCGGTGAGGGTCGTCGGCGCCAGGGAGATATCGACAATGCCGAAATCGACGCGCATCAGATCCGCCATCTCGCGTCCGATCAGCTCTCCGGCCCGCGTGATCTTAAATACAGTTCTCTTAATGATTTCCGAGAGTTTGGTCAGGTCGCAATCGGGGTTCTGTGCCACGACGTTACGTACGACGCCGGGACCGGAGATGCCGATGTTCAGGGAGAAGTCGGGTTCCCCGACCCCATGATGGGCGCCGGCCATGAACGGATTGTCCTCCGGGACGTTGGCGAAGACTGCGATCTTGGCGCAGCCGATGCCGTTCTCGGAGCGGCCGGCCAACTCCTTGAGAATGCCTCCGACCTTTACGACCGCGTTCATATTTATCCCTGCCTGCGTGGAAGCGAGGTTCAAGAAACCACAGATCCGCTGTGATTTTGCCAGGGCTTCAGGCAGGGCATCGATGAGATTCTCCTCCGCGGCGGTCGTGCCCTTGTGTACCAACGCGCCGAAGCCGCCCAGAAAGTCGATATCGGCCTTCCTGGCGGCGGCATCGAGGGCCTGGGCGAACTTCACCACCGTCGCCTGGTTGCGAGGCAGCGGCTCCAGGAGGATGGCGGCCGGCGTGACGGCGATCCTTCGGTTCGTGATGGGGATGCCGTACTTCTGCTCGACCAGATCGGCAAAGAGGTTGAGCTGGAGGCCTTTCTCGACGATTCGGTCCGTCACGCGTTTGACCAGCCCGCTCAGACGACGGTCCATGCAGTCTTTGAGATTGATGCCCAGCGTGACGGTGCGGATGTCGAAATGGTGGTCCAGGGTCATCTGGACGGTCTCGAAGACTTCTTCCACGGATATCCGCATGGCTATACCCTGTGCATGGCTTTGAAGATGTTCTCGTCCTGGATCGTGATGTTCAACGCCATCTCTCGGGCGACCTTGTCGAGCCGCTTCTTGATCTGGCTCATGGCCAGCGTCGAGGCAGCGATATCGACCGCCATGGTCATCACGAAGGTCTCTTCGAGGATCTTCTGGTTAATGTCCACGATATTGATGTTGGCGCG
This sequence comes from Sedimentisphaerales bacterium, assembly GCA_016927855.1. Classification (GTDB taxonomy): domain Bacteria; phylum Planctomycetota; class Phycisphaerae; order Sedimentisphaerales; family Anaerobacaceae; genus JAFGLV01. The sequence goes on along the minus strand of JAFGLV010000143.1, from coordinate 2,139 downwards.
GGCCATGGCGGTGGCGAGCCTGGCGACGATGCCGACCTTGTCCTCGCCGGTGACGGTCACGATGCAGATTTGCGACGCCTGCTCAGCGCTCATAGTGTCTCTCCCAGGTCCTTACGACTCGATGCTGTCCAGTTGCGATTTCAGCGCCAGGGTCTTGGCATGATTAGTCATATCGGCCAGCAGGGCGGTAACGGTGATGAAGCCCTCCGCCAGCGCGGTCGTGTCGGCGGGCGCCGCTTCGGGCCGATGCCCGCCGCCGGCCAGTTGGTAGAAGGTGCCGGCTCGTCCGTTCTTCGTGGGGATGTAGTACTCGTGGAAGCCGCCAGTAGCCTGCGGAACCACGCGCAGTCCCTTGGGCGTGCCCAGCGACAGGCGAGGGATGTTGATGTTGATGACATCGCCACTCTGGAGGGGCAGGAGCTTGGCGAGCAGACTGACGCCGAGCTCGGCGGCTCGGTCGAAGTCCATGTCGGGTTCGGCCGCCAGGCTCAAGGCCACGGACGGGATGCGCAAAAAGGCGGCCTCCATCGCGGCCGCCACGGTTCCGGAGTAATACACGTTGATGCCGACGTTGGCACCACTGTTGATGCCGGCCACGACCAGGTCGATGGGCTCCTTGTGCAGCGCCATGCACGCCAGCTTGACGCAGTCGGCGGGGGACCCATAGACGCCAAAGCCCTTGAACAGATCGGCAATCTCCACGGGAGTGCAGGCCAGCGGCTCGAAGAACGTCACGCTATGGCTGGTGCCCGACTGGCTGTCGGCGGGCGCGACCACGACCACCTCGCCCAAGCCGATCAGGACGCGATAGAGAGCCGCCAGGCCGGGGGCGAATATGCCATCATCGTTCGTCAACAGTATGCGCATTGCGGTACGACCACCACCTTCCCGGGCGTCATCGGCCGGAACGAATCGTCGGTGCAGGTGCCCCCACATTCCTCGTGCGGCTCTGAGCCGGCCCATCCAGAGTGCGGCGTATTGTAGCGAGCCACCCACGCCCTGTCAATTCGCCCTGGGCTGGGACCGGCTCTCCAAGAGCGCCTAACAGAATGACTGGTGGACGGGTAGGGGCAGGTCCCCGTGCCTGCCCAGAGCTTGCCCTGAGCCTGCCGAAGGGGCAACCACAGGGGGTTGCCCCCTACGACGTCCGTAGCGCGACAGATCATTCTGTGAGAGGCTCCAATTACCTATTTGTCGGCACGAGGGGTTCATCGGGACGCAGGTAGTCTGTTGCGGCTCGGAGCATCTCTCGGCTTGACCGGCAAGAAAGCGGAGGGTACAATGTCGGGCATGGAAGAGTACGATGCCGCCAAGCCGAAGCGCGTGATGAGCCGGGACGAGGTGCGAGCGGTCGACCGGTGGGCCATCGAGCAGATCGGCGTGCCCGGCGTGGTGCTGATGGAGAACGCCGGGCGCAGTTGTGCCGAGCTGGTCAGAGAGAAGCTGCGAGACGTGGCGCAACCGCAGGTCTGCATTTTCTGCGGGACCGGCAACAACGGTGGCGACGGTTATGTGGTCGCACGCCATCTGCTCAACTCGGCCGTCACGGTCAGGGTGGCCATCTGCGGCGATGCGGCCAAGGTCCACGGCGACGCGAGGATCAACCTCAACATTCTGACGCAGATGGGGTGTCCTATCACGCAGCTCGACCCGGAGGATGCGAACCTTGCCGCTACCGTGCGGACGGTGGCCGGACAGGCGAACCTGGTAGTCGATGCGCTCTTCGGCACGGGCCTGCAAGGGCAATTGAAAGGCCCCTGTGTCAAGCTGATTGAGGCGATCAACGCCCTCGGTTTTCCTGTCCTGTCGGTCGATATTCCCTCCGGACTCGATTGCGACAGCGGGGAGCCTTTAGGCACGGCCATCCGCGCTGCCTGGACCGTGACATTCGTGGCAGTAAAGAGAGGGTTCGCGGCGGGCCCGGCGGCGAGCGCCTACACCGGGCACGTCTACGTGGCCTCAATCGGTGTGGAGCCGTCGCCCTCCGAGTAGCGCCGCGCTGCAACAGGTTGCCCGACCAGATCACCGATCTCGAATCGGCACCCGCTTGCTTAGAACGCCTGACAGAAAGACCTTCGTATGGCGGTGGCGGCACGGACGTTGCAGGGGCAACCCCCTGTGGTTGCCCAGGGCAGGCAC
>JAFGLV010000142.1 GCA_016927855.1 Sedimentisphaerales bacterium | reverse complement strand
TTGTATCATCGATTCACTCGCTCCGCCGCCGTCCAACCGGGGGCGTCACCATAGAACACAAGGGCCGTTCGTCACGGATTCAGGTCGGATCCAGACATCCGAGGTGTTCTTGTCACTGGCTTGCCCGAGGAGAATAGCGACTATAATCTGGTCGGTGTCTGGAGTAACACGTCCTCGGATCCTGAGGAGCACACATATGCTGGCACAGTGGAGCAGCCACTCGATCCCTTGATGGTTGCAGTCGAGGACGGGAACGGCGTTGTTCTGTACTATGCTCCGGATTCAGACAGCCTCGCGATCAACCACGGCAGCAACTCGCTGGCCGTTGACGCACAGGGACAATCGCTGCAAACGGACATAGCAGGCAATCCCAGAATCCTCTATGACATTGTCGACATCGGAGCTTATGAATACGCGATTCTCGGCGACACGAATCATAACGGCATGGTCGGCCAACTCGATGTGTTCGTTGTGGCGGAAAATCTATATTATGGAATGCCTACGGGAGCAACGTGGGCTGATGGTGATTTCGACCGAGACAACGACGTCGATGACGATGACCTTTATCTGCTGGCTCTCCACTGGAAGGAATACTGGGACGATCCCGTACAGGACGAAATCCCCAGTTCGGCCGTCGACCAGGTCTTCACCGACTACGGTTACAACAATCTGGATCCCAGTGATGACATTACACCAGAAGATGAAGAATGGGGTGATTTCGTCAATGAATTGTGGGACGCGTTAGGAATCATCGCATAGCGTCCTGTATAAAAAAGAAAGCCAAGCGAAAAGAACGATAGCTGAAGCATGATGTGGATGTGGCCAAGAAACCAAAATGCCAAATCTAACGATGCAAGTCGGGCGTTTCCGAGTTCCTTCAAGAACTCCGAAACTGAGTACCTGCGTTTCCGGGAGGGAGATGCCGGGAGGCCCTGATCCGGTTAGGGACACAGCCGCTGGGAGGGAAGGGATCACAGCTGTTAGCGGAGAGTGGCCATAAGTCGCTCCTCACTCGCCAATCTCGAACCGTTTCTTCAGCCGCTCGACGGTGTGCAGCCAGCGCTTTGCCCGGGGCTTCGCCGCAGAGTTCTGGTTGCCAAAGAAGCCCTTTTCACGGATCGCTTCACTCACAGGAACGGTCTTCAGCCATTCGACCCTCACAAGATGCTCTCTCGAATCTGGAGAGTCACTATGATATCGAAGGATATCGCCTGTCAGCGGTGCGTCCTGGATTGGAATCTTGTTCCCCGCACCATCATCCACCAAGAAGTCATCAACAACGACAGGACCTTCGAGGACTTTCCCCACGCCAACATAGCCACGCCCAGGAATGTTTACCCAAACACGGCCTCCCGGTTCCAGCAAACTAAGGGTACGAACATACCATTCACCGCCCCCCGCTGAGACGAAGTTGTACTTTCGGGCATCGTCCCAATGGCGACCGTCGGCGTTTGCGTGGTGCCCGAAGGAGACATAGAACTCACCATTCCACGGAAGCTTCTCACGCTTCTCGACGACCTTGGCCTCGACCTCGCCGGGATCGATCAGCCACGCCCTGCTGAGATACTCCGCCTCGCCATCCTTGAAGAAACGGAAGAAGACCGCATTGATGGCGACGCCGTACTCGTCGGCCAGGTAGCCGATAATCCGCTCCGTGCTGTCGTCGAGATCACCGGCAACGACGACGAGTTCGTGTGACTCGTTGACCGCCTCGGGCATTTCCTCGACACCAAACTTCTTGCAGAACGCTTCGTCCAGCGAGGTGCCCGAATGGTTCGGATAGTACTTTTTCAGGAACTCCTCGAAGATCCCGGCGATGTCCGTATCTTCGAGGCTCCGAACCCACGATCCGTAGTCCAATAGCTGTGCGACCACCTCACGCGGCGTACGGCCACGCTTTAACTCGATCACAATCAAATTGCCGTCAGAGTCGAGGGCAAGCAGGTCAATGAACTTGCCATAGGCAGTCAGCACCTGCCGCCCGATCAGCAGCAGGTTCGGGTCAATGATCGTCGGATCGTCCGCCAAGATCTGCTCAAGCCGACTCTCAGCGTCGATTGGAGAAAAGTCAACACGCTCAGGCTTGTCACCGAGTCGCCATAGGGCTACTTCTACCGGCATCTCAATCTCCTCTGCTTCATCCTCTCGCTTACCAGACCATCTCGCCGTTCGCACTCTCCATTTATAACCCCCCGGAGAGTGGATCGCTAGTTGCGCCCGATGCAGAATCCCCCGGAAAATCCAGGGGCTCTGTTTGTTGGTTAGCATGGCCGTCTCTCTCGCTACTCGAAACGGACAATAACAAACCCTTGTCGGGTAAGTAATAGGTAGAGGACAACGGTTCCTTCTTTCTCTCCCCCCTCCCCGCCAGACAGCGTGCCGGTCGCTAACGCGAAGGTCGTTGTGGGCTCCCATGCGCAGGAGAAGCCCATGCTCGCATTCGACGACCCCGATCATCTGACGCCCGAGGAGCGGTTCGACCAGATCGCCAAGATTCTCGCCAGCGGCCTGCTTTGCTCGAGGAAGAGGCTGTAGAACGTGGCTGGAAACTCGCCACCTGGAAACCCGGCCGCGCCGGCACCCGCCTCCTCGTCCTTTGGGCCATCCGCCGCGCCGAACGGGACGCCCAGAACGGCCGACTCGCCAAGGTGTAACAGCCAACAGAACGGGCGTAGGTAGTGCCGAGGGCGCCGAGCCGACTTGACGCATCAGACGGCGACAAATTCGCCCAACGATTGCCGTTGTGCGGACTTGCCTAAGCCTCGGTCTCCAGAGAGGGATCGGCTGATCCCTCATGTGGCGCCGCGCATTTCTTTGGGATGATCACCCTAGTAGGCTTCTAACGCTGCCTTTATCAGCGACCCTGGAACAGCTCTGGTCTCTTGATCCCATCAGTGGTCAGCCGGAAATTGTCAGCGTTCGCTGTCAAAAAGAGCGGGCAAGTTGACGGTGAATCTCCCGGCCCTTCAGTATGTTGACGGACCCGCATTGTGGCGGTATGCTGCCTTCCACTCAGCTACCGATTCTTGTCGTTGGCGTCGACGGAACGGAGCGCGACCGACAGGTCGCGAGGCCGTGTGCGCCAGACCATGAGCAAGACTCTTCGGCGATTTATCTTCACTTACAACGCCCTTTCTTCTCTGAGCCTTTCAACGGGAGTTCAACATGCTTTCCTTTCTCCGTAGCCGCAAGAAGTCGAAGTCTTCGTGTTCGCGTCGGGCTTCGTTGTTTGGAAAATGCTCCTGCAAGTCGCTTTCGGGGAGGAACCTGGCGGTCGAGCCGTTGGAAGAGCGGCAGATGCTCAGCGTGACGTGGAACGGCCAGGGTGGTGACAACCTGTGGAGCACGGCGGCCAACTGGGTGGGTGGGCAGGTGCCCGGGGCCGGAGAGGACCTCATTTTCAGCGGCAGCACGCGGACAAGCACCGAAAACGACCTGGCCTATGCGTTTGACTCGCTCACGTTCACGTCGGGCAATTTTTCGATTTCCGGCAACGCGGTGTTGCTGGACGGAGACCTTTCGGTTAACGCGGGCGTGACCGGCACGTCGATTCCCGCGGGCATCAGCTTCGGCGACGAGGCCGATCTGAACGTCGGCTACGGGGCCAACATGACGATCGGCGGCGAGATCTCCAACACGGACAGCCTCACGGTGAACGTGCTGTCCGGGTCGAGCATGAGCGCGGCCGGCGGCTTCTCGGGCGCCGGCGAGTTGGCCTTGTTGCTGGGCTACGGGTCGAGCATCACGGTCGGCGGCGAGATTGACGGTGCGAGCGACGTCACGCTGGACGTGCCTTCGGGCTCATCGATGACAATTACCGGCGGTCTGTCGGACATCGGTGGCCTGACGGCGACCGAGGGCAACGGATCGAGCCTGGCGATCAGCGGCGGGATCTCCGGTGAGGGAAATCTCACGTTCACCGAAGGCGGCGGTTCTTCATTGACGATTGAAGGAGACATTGCTCAAGACGGCCTGCTGAGCGTCACGCAGGGCAACGGTGCGATGGCTACGATCAGCGGTGATATCTCGGAACAGACAGGAATCACTTGGAACACAGGCTATGGCGCTGCCGGAACACTCAGCGGCGACATCTCCGGCACGGGCGGCCTGACCAAGTCGGGCGGGGGAACGCTCACCCTGTCGGGCCAAAACAGCTTCACCGGCACAACCTCGATCACTGCCGGCACGCTCACGCTCGAAACGTCCGACGCCCTGGGCGGCAGCACGCTTGATTACACGACCAGTGGCGGCACACTGAACATCGGCAACCTGACAGCGTTGGAACTGGGCGGCTTGAGTGGCGACAAGAACCTGGTTCTGACCAACGGTTCGTCCCAAGCCGTGGCCCTGTCGGTGGGTGGCAACAGTGAAAACACAACCTACTCCGGCGCACTCAGCGGTGCGGGAAGCTTGACCAAAACGGGTTCCGGTACTCTTACCTTGACCGGCTCGACCGGCAACACGTACGCGGGCGACACGACCGTCACCGGCGGGAGTCTGAATCTGGCGAAGACCAGCGGCTACGCCGTGCCGGGTGACGTCACCTTCGCAGGCACCGCCGAAGGGTTCGTCCGCCTGATGGAAGACGGTCAGATCGCTCCCACGGCCGATCTTGCGTTCACCGGTTCAAACTGGCAGATCGTGCTGCTTCTTGGACATGACCTGACGGTGGCCGGTATTTCGGGCAGCACCGGTTTCGGCGTGATCGAGAACACGTGGAACGAAACGGGCGACTACGACCCCGTCACGCTGACGGTGAACAACACCGAGAATTGCTCTTTTAACGGCCTGATCACGAACACGTGGATCGGCACGGCCAGCCCCGTGAGCCTGGTCAAGAACGGCTCCGGTACACTCACGTTGGGGGGCGGCTTTGCTGCCAGCGGTTTCTCGGGCGACCTGACGGTCAACGACGGGAACCTGGTGGGCGTCAGCCCCAATGCCTTCGGTGCGAGCGACAACACCCGCACGATCACGGTCAATGAAGACGCGACGTTGACGTTTGCCACCAGCGGCATGTTCGGATACCACACGTCGACCGCCGCGCCGACGCTGGTGATCGACGGCGGCACCGTGATGAGCACCGGCCAGAACGTCGTCGTCACCCTCAACGACGTGGTCCTCAACGACGGCACGATGACCTCGACGACCGACGCCGGATGGTGGGGGGCGTGGGGCTTCAACGGCACGGTCACGTCGACCGGCGACTCGGCCATCAACTACACGGCCGGCAACGGCATCGTCGCATTGCAAGGCGGAGACGTGGCCGTTTCGGAGACGGTCTTCGACGTCGAGAGCGGCACGCTCTCCATTGCGGGCACCCTGTACAACGGCGTCAACAGCCAGTACCAGGTCCTCGCGAGCAATCTCACGAAGACCGGCTCGGGAACCCTCGTGCTCGGCGGTGCGGAGGGCGTCCACATGGGCACGACCACCATCGCTGCCGGGACCTTGCGGCTGGAGTCCTCGTATGCCCTGGGCAACAGCACGCTCGACTACAACGTCGGCGACGGCACGCTCGACATGGATTCTCTGACTGCCGTCAATTTGGGCGGCCTGAGCGGCGACAAGGGCCTGGTGCTGACCAACAATTCAAGCCAGGCGATTGCCCTGTCGGTGGGCGGCAACCATCAGAATACGACCTACTCCGGCGCGCTGAGCGGTGCGGGCAGCCTGACCAAGACGGGCTATGGCACGTTGACCCTGGCCGGCTCGACCGGCAATACCTACGCGGGCGACACGACGATCACGCTTGGGAAGCTCGATTTGGCGAAAACAGGCGGCTACGCCGTGCCTGGCGACCTCACGTTCGCGGGCACGAGCCAAGTGTTCGTCAGCCTGCTGGAGGACGACCAGATCGCGCCGACGGCCAATCTGACGTTCAACAGCCCTTACTTCCAAGAATTAAAACTCCTCGGCCACGACCTGACCGTCGCCAGTCTTTCCGACAGCACGGGCATGGGCATCATTGAAAACACGTGGAACGAAACGGGCACTTATGACCCGGTTACGGTCACCGTGAACAACACCGAGAACTGCTCGTACAACGGCCAACTAAAAGACACGTGGATCGGCACGGCCAGTCCCATGAGCCTGGTCAAGTCGGGCGCCGGCACGCTCACGTTGGGTGGAGGCAATTATGCCAACGGCTTCTCAGGCGACCTGACGGTCAACGGCGGCAATCTCGTGGGCGTCAGCACGAATGCCTTCGGCACGAGCGACAACACCCGGACCCTCACGGTCAACACGGGGGCCACGTTGACGTTCGACACGAGCGACATGTTCGGACACCACTGGGTGACCGCCGTGCCGACACTCAATATCAATGGCGGAACCGTGCTGAGCACGGGCGAAAACGCCCGGATGACGCTCAATGACGTGATCCTCAACAACGGCACGATGTCGGCGTCAACCGACTGCGGTGGTTGGGGAGCCTGGGGCATCAACGGCGTGGTCACGTCCAACGGCGATTCCACGATCACCTATACGGACGGCAACGGTCAGATCTCGCTCCAGGCCGGCGACCCGGCCGTTCCCCAGACGATCTTCAACGTTCAAAGCGGTACGCTCACTGTCACCAGCCCACTGGTCAACGGCGTCAGCACGGACTATCAGGCTGTTCTTGACTCTCAACTGCTGAAAACCGGTTCGGGCACGCTTATTCTTGCCGGCGAAGGGACGTTCACCGGCCAGACCACAATCTCGACAGGCACATTACAACTGGAAGCCTCGAACGCCCTGTCCGGCAGCACGCTCGATTATGACGCCACCGGTGGCACCTTGGACATTGATAGTCTGACAGCGTTGGAACTGGGCGGCCTGAGCGGCGACAAAGCCCTGGCGCTGACCAACGGCTCGGCGCAAGCCGTGGCCCTGTCGGTCGGCGGCAACGATGAAGACACGACCTACTCCGGTGTACTCAGCGGCTTGGGAAGCCTTACGACAACCGGCACGGGCTCACTGACCCTCACTGGCACGAACACCTACACGGGCGGCACGACGATCGACGGCGGCCGCCTGCAGCTCGGCGACGGCACCACCACAGGCAGCATTCAAGGCGACGTCGTCAACAACGGCACCCTGGAGTTCAACCCGGCCGTTGTGCTTACCTACGGCGGCACGATCAGCGGCACCGGCGACGTCGCGAAATCGGGCACCGGCTCGCTGGCCCTGACGGGCGACAACACGTACACCGGCGCGACCATCATCACCGGAGGCTCGGTCTACGTCGGCTACGGCACTGACACCGGCTCCCTGGGCACGGGGACCGTCGCCAACGACGGCACGCTCATCTTCGACACGAGCGACACCCAAACCGCCTGCATCGTCGGCTCCGGCACCCTCACAATCGGCGGCACAGGCGACTTCATCCTCAACACGCCCGGCGTACCGACCTTCACGATCAACGACACCAACGACCTGCTCATCCCCGGCGGCGCGGTCTCGGTCATCACTCCGACGGTCCTGACCGGCATGACGATGACTCTGACGGTCACCGTAGCCGATCCGTTCGGCGATTGCCAGGGCGTCGAGTTCTACCTCGACACCAACGGTGACGGCCAGCTCGACGGCGGCGACGAGTCCCTGGGCAGCGGCACCAACCAGGACGGCTACTGGTCAACAACCGTCTCGACGCTCGGCTGGGGCCCCAGCGCGGCGGCCATCTTCGCCGAAGCCACCTTCGACCCGCAGAGCACCGATCCCCCGGCCTCGACCCAGGCCGAAGCCCCGCTCGACGTCCTGGCCGAATGGGCCATCATCGGTCCGGGGGCCCAGGCAGGCTACGCCGAGTCGGGCGCCGGCTTCTCGACCGTCTATTCGGGCGAAGCCTACGACGGCGCAACCCGCGTCATGTCGGGCACCGATCCGGACGCCTACGTGACCTACACGTTCACCGACCTCGTGCCGGGCAACTACGAAATCTGGACGAACTACATCGCCGACGCACAATACTCCGATGCCGTGCCCATCGAAGTCTACGACGGCGACCCGGCCACCGGCCTTTTGAAACAAGAGTTCACCATCGACGAGACAAAGCTCCACTGGTCCAACTGGGAAGTCGACGGCGTCGACTGGAACTGGTCGGACAACTACTTCTACAGCAACTCGGGCACCGTCACCGTCCGGGTCGCTTGTGACGGCGAACTGACCCAGGCCCCGGCCGTCCGGCTGATTTTGGCCCCGATCAGCAAATCGCCCTTCGCCCCCTGCAGCATTGCCTCCAACGACCCAGTCGACCTTCCCACCGGCACGATCAAATACTGCGGCTGTGGCGGAGAGCTTCCCGAAGGCGCCTGGTATGATAACCGCCACGCCAGCATACAGAGCGACACGGGCAATGGCATGAGCGACCACAGCAAGGCCAAGATGGAAGGTGCGGGCAGTCTGGTCGAGGTGTCGACTGACATCGACACCAGTTGCCCTACCGTCGATACGTTTCTGGAGCCAGTCCGCCACTACACGCCCCTGTATGGCAGCAAGGCAACGCTGGAGGATGTTGACACCGACCAGGACGGCAACGGCGACTACTTGCTCTACACTCGCGAAGACGGCACTCAATTCAAGTTCATCTACCCCGACCAGGAGGAGTTCGCCATCGGCCAGTGGTTCGAAATGACGACTCCTGGCGGCGAGTACTCGAAAGTTGTCCTCTGGGCTGATGATAGCGGCAACACAAGTCCAGGATACTTCACCGGATACTTTGACAAAGTGGCCGAGGTCCAGTATTGGGCCGCCGGCGAAGAGGACCCCTACCGTTCGGAGGTGTACACGTACATCACGAATGTCGGTAATCCGAATTTCGAGCTTCGCAGCTCAATCACTTATCGCAATTGGGACCCGGAAGCCAACGAAGGTGAGGGCGACTGGGTCAATGAGGAACAGGTGACGTACGACTACTACGGCACCGGCAGCGACAACGGCCTGCTTCATGACCTGAAGACCGTCACCACCAAGCATTGGGACCCGGCGCTCAACAGTGGTGAGGGCGGCTGGCCCAGCGAAGGCGACACGATCTACTACCGCTACTACACCGAGGCGACGTACGATCCTCCAGAATCTACTGAGGAAGAAGACTACATTGGCTTCGCCCACGGCCTGAAGCGCCAACTGCTGCCCGAGGCCTATGCCAAAGCCTGCGAGCACTTTAACACCACCAATCTCGACACGGTGGACGACGATGACGTGGTGGGTGGCAAAACCCTCGCCGATTTCACGTGCTTCTACTACGAGTACAATACCGAGCAACGTGTTACTCTTGAAACGGTCTATGGCGGCCTCCGCACTACGACCTACGACTACGACGAGGAGGGCTATTCGCTTGACACGGAAGATCCCGACTACAACCTTTGGACCTGCAAGACGGTTGAAACTCGCGACGACGGTACCACATTCACCGTCTACGCCAACTTCCTTGGGCAGCAGATTCTGACCGACTTGGCGGATACCTCTGGCAACCACTGGTACACCTACCGCGAGTACGACGAGGACAGCGGTACTCTCGTTCTCGATGCCGCCCCCTCGTCGATCGCGTCCTACAGCGAGAGCCAGACTGTGGACGGGCAACTCGACGTCATCGGCACAGGCACCACCCCGGGCACCGCCGGACTGGTCAATAAATACACCTACTACGACGAAGACACGGCCGGCGAATCGACCGCCGGCGGGGTGGAGAACTACCGAGAGTCTATGGGAGTTGCCCAGGGGCTCGACGGCTCGACAGTCACCACGGCCGAGTACGAGTACTTCAAGCACACGTATGATGGCACGAGTGTCTACCACGCGGCCGAGCAGACCAAGTACACAGAGACCGACGAGACGGGGGACATCACGACCAGCTACGACGTCTCGTGGCACACAGACTCCGTCCAGATCGAGGAAGAGATTCTGGAGTTGCCGCTGATCAGCACGGACCAAAACGGTAGTAATGCGTCCGATTACACCTATACATGGCACGATGCCAAGGGCAATCTGACCTGGACGATGGATCAGGCCGACCGGGTCAACTACTACCGCTACGATGAGGCCACCGGCCGGCTCGACTACGCGATCCAGGATGTTGACAACGAGGAGGCCCAATCCGAGAGCCTCCCGGTGCCGACCAACTGGTCGCTGCCAAGCGACGGTGCCCATCTGCGAACCGACTACGAGTACGACCTGACAGGCCGCCTCGTCCAGACCCTCGGACCCGAGCACACGGCCCTGGATGCCACAGGCATGGCCAGGTCCGTCCGGACGGCCTCCTGGACACTCCACGACGAAGCCAACCACCAAACCTTCTCGGCCAACGGCTACAAATGGCTCGATAGCTCCACCAGCCAGTGGCACTACACGCTGGTCAATCCCGTCTCGATCGTTAAAACTAACCACGATGGCGACGTGACTGAGCGAATTGAGGCGGTTGCTGGGACGACCACGCTGGACGATGACGACCCGCTCTCGACCATCGCCGCCGAGACGTTCACCCAAGATGAGTACACCTCCTGGACCACCTACCAGTACTCCCAAAAACAAATGGTCAGCATCCGGGCCTACCACGATATCCCCACCTCAGGTGAGGGCGCATCTGGCACGAACTACGACCAGGCCAACAAGGGTTACGATGCCCTCGGCCGTTCAGAATGGATACAAACCCCCGACGGCACGATTACCTGGAACGTTCGCGACGCCCGAGGCCTTGTCCTTAGCACCTGGATTGGCACCGATGCCACCGGCGCTACACATACCGACCCGAGTAACGGAGGCACCAACGACATGGTCCTCGTCTCGGCCAATATTTACGACTACGGTGCCGACGGTGGTGACGGGTTGTTGACCGAATCTCGGGAGTACTTCAACTCGGGAACCGACGACTACTACGCCACTGAGTACTACTACGACTGGCGCGACCGGCTGACCGATACCCGAGGTCCCGACAATGTGGTTACCCACACAGAATACGACAACATCGGTCGCACCCTCTGGACCAAGACTTACGCTGACGTCGATGCCACTCCCGATTACTTCACCTACACCGGCGACGTCATCACGGGCACGAATCCCGAATCCAACGAACTCCGCGCACAGACCCAATACCTCTACGACGACCTGGGCCGAGTCTACGAAACCCACACCTACGAAATCGACCCCGACGACGGTTCCGAGGGATCTTACCTGCCCAGCTACACCTGGTACGACGAACTCGGGCGGACGATCAAGACGGCCGACGGCAATGGGCTATTCCAGAAGAACGAGTATGACAACCTCGGACGGCTCGTCACGTCCTATACCTGTTTCGACGATGGTGACGACACTTATGCTGAAGCCAAGAACACAGATGACGACACGGTCATCGAGCAGATCCATTACTACTACGACAACGCCGGTCAGACGGTTGCCACGGCCACATACGAGCGTCTACCAAACGACACGAGCACCACTGGCGCTCTGTCAGCCGCCAACAGCTATACGACTGCCGTAGTTATGTGGCACGACGGAGCGGGCCGCACAGTTGCCACTGCTAACTACGGCCGTGAAGACGACGGTTCGGGGTATGACCACTACTTTTTCCACGATGAGAGCGGGCAAGACCAGGGTGGCAGCTATGCCCCGGGCGACCTCATCGACGTGGAACGTGACGGTCTGCCTGACCGGGCACAAAACGATCCGCCGGCCCCGAATTCGTCGGATGACTACATCGTCTCGCTGACTCAATACGACGATGCAGGCCGCGCATACCGCACGATCGACAACCTCGGCCGAATCGACGAGAGCCAATACGATGACTTGGGCCGCGTCGTCCGCAGTATCCAGAACTACGACGACGGTGACGTGGACGAGACCGATACAGACTGTGACGTCACTGTCGACTACCGGTACGACACCGCCGGGCAGTTGGTTGCCCTGGTGGCCCACAACGCCAAAGGTTCTAACAACGGTGTCGAAGACCAGTGGACCGTCTATCTCTACGAATCGTCCGTCAACGCCTCGTGGCAAACCGATGCGATCTATCCCGACTCGGTCGATGGACAGGACGTCACGTCGCTCACCCGGTCGGGTACCACGGCCACGGCCACTGTTTCCGGTGGCCATAGCTACTCGGTCGACGATTGGGTCTACGTCGTCGGCGCGGAGCAGCCCGAGTACAACGGCCTTGTCCAGATCACGGCGGTTGACGGCAACACCTTCAGCTACACGATCGAGGGCACTCCGACCAATGAAACCGGCGACTTCCGTGTCTACGACTCCGATGGCACCGACCGGGTGACGACCGACTACGACCGCCTGGGCCGCACCATCAGCACGACCGACCAGCGGGGAGTGGTTCACACCTACTCTTACGACACGGTCGGCCGCCTCTCAGCCGATAAGGTGGATCTCACTGGCGTACATGCCGGCCAGAATGTAGACGACTCGATCCTGGCCATCGTGACCAACTACGATGACGTGAGCCGGGTTGAGGCCGTCACAAGCTACACGACGGCCGACGAGCAGTATTGGGATGCTGGCCACACCGCCAACCAGGTAGAATACGAGTACAATGGTTGGGGCCGGCTTGCCCGGGAGTATCAGGAACATGACGGAACCGTCGACGGCAACACACTTCATATCGATTATGTCTACTCAGACGGAGCCGTCAATGACGTAGCCAAGTATGTCCGCCTCACTCAAATCACTTATCCTAATGGTCGTGACGTCAACTACGACTACGGCACCACCGGCGCGATCGACGACATCATGTCCCACCTAGCCGCCATCAAGGACGACGATGGCTCGACCGTGCTTGCCTCCTACAAATACCTCGGCGCCGGCCGGATTGTCACCGAGGACTACGAAGGTCCGGACGTCCGGCTCGATTACAACGCCGATGACAATCTTGGCGGCCTGGACCGTTTCGGCCGGGTCGTCGATCAGTTCTGGGAGGATTACGACGCCAGCGCGACGCTCGACCAGTACACCTACACCTACGACCGCGCCAGCAACCGGACGGGCAAAGACAACGAACTCCATTCCGCCTTCGACGAAGACTACACCTACGACGACCTCGACCGCCTCGCCTCCACCGACCGGGCCGACAACTTCGACCAGTCCTGGACCCTCGATGGCCTAGGCAACTGGTCCGAGTTCGATGACGACGGCACCTCGCAGACACGAGAAGCCAATGAAGCGAACGAGATCACTGCGATTTCCGGTGGCTCGATTGTTCCCACCTACGACGACGCTGGTAACATGATTAGTGGTCCAAGTCCGGATTATGCACCAGATCGCTTCCACTTCGTCTATGACGCCTGGAACCGCCTCGTGGGTGTTTTCGGCGACGATTCAGGCGAGCCGGGAACTCCGATCGAGCAGTATGAGTATGACGGCGCAGGCCGACGAACCGTCAAGATCACCACGGGCGAGCCGGGCACGATTAGACATTTCTACTACAACGACCA
>JAFGLV010000141.1 GCA_016927855.1 Sedimentisphaerales bacterium | reverse complement strand
TTGGCGACGAAGTAGATGTCGGCATCATTCGTACGGCGATGAATCCACGCGATATCGGAATCAAGCGGCCCGGCGAATTCCGCGTCTTTGGAGAGGTTGATCGAGGCATCGACGAACTCCGGCGGCAACGCGCCGGTGATCGGATTGACCATCTGCGGAGTCGCCGATCCAACGACTTGTTCGAGCGGCAGGCCCCAGGCGACCAGGCCTTTGCCATAGTAGTGCCGGTTCCGCTGGGCCCCGTCGAGATCGCCCCAGATCTCGTGGGCCAGAGCTTGCACTTCGAGGTCCGCGTTGGGATACCCGCTCTGCAGGCTGGGAGAGCCGGTGGGCTTGGGTCCGACGAGCGTGACGCCACCGGCAACCAGCTCGCGGATCTTACGCAACAACTCCGGCCGCATCCGGTCGGTCTCAGGCAGTACCAGCACCCGATAGCTCATCCCGTCGGGCAGGACCATGCGGCCGTCTTCACTGACCTTCGCGCGGTTCAGGAGTGCGTCGGCATTGATCGTGTCGTAGTCATAACCTGCGGGACAAGTCGGCTGCAAGCCCGGGCCCCAGAACGCCTGGCTCGATGGCGCGCCCTCGTTCAGCAGGTGCGCAAAGTCCGCCACAAACAGACCTTGCGACAGCAGGTACTGCGTGCGGCCCATATAATCGAGGAACGGCTTGGCCTGTTCGGCCCAGGTGATGTTGCGATTGAAGTGCGTCCCGACCATCGTATTGCCGGGCTTGGTGTCCAGCGGCTGATGGGCCGAGGAGTGGAAGATCATGCGATTCACACCCTGGGCATACCAGTAGTCGGCCAGGTTCTTGTATCTTGCCGGCGTGTCGTACCCGCCGCCGGTGAAGGATTCGGTCGCGACAAACTGCTTGCCGTACACGTGTGCGGCGGAAGCCGCCATGCGCACGTCCACGTAGTACTCCGGCGCCGGGTGCATCCGGCCCAGCCAGAATTCACCCATGGGGATGTCCACGAAGCTCTTGGTCAGCAGCGTGTCTTCCAGAATCTCCATCGAGACGCCGGGCGCCTCGCTGTACAGGCCCATGCCGTACTGGTGAAGCATCCTGGCCATCGTCCCGTAGTGAGCTTCCGCCAGCAGGTCGGCGAGGGTCCGCCGGAAATCCCACAGGAACCGGTCGCTGATATCGGAACTGCCAACGACGCGACCGGTGAGCACCGGCAGGTACGGCCGAGGGTCATATCCCCGCCGCCTGGTGAACTGGTCGATCATGTCGTCCGTCCAGTTCTGCATGCCGGCTTCATAGCTGTCCATCACCAGGAACTTGAGGCTCTTGCCCACCAGTGACCCGAGGTGCTCCTTGATCGGGTCCATGTAGCCGTGGAAATAGGCCTCGACGTGCTTGGCGTTGAGCTTGTCTACCTCCAGGCCGGCTCCGCCCTGTGTTCCCGCGCGGACCATGGCGCCGGTCAGGCCATAGCCCATGCGAAGAATCGTCCATTTGCCCGCAGGAACATCCCAGTTCAGACTCCCATCCTGGTCCATTTTCGAGGTTAGATCGACGATCTCGGCAAGCGGGATGGACGAGGAAGCTGGCACCGGCAGTGTGACTACAACGTCGTATTCATAAAAATGGTTGAAAGCGGCCTTCTCCTCCCAACGATCCACACGGGCGCCCGTATGGACGATGAACTCCGCCAGGCGATAGGATTTCGCCGGCGTCGGCGTGTTCTGAGAGATCGAGTTGCTCGGTCGCGGCCCTGCGCCGGTCATACGCACGCGGAAGAAACGGGCGGTGGTTGCGGGAAAGGCGTAGGTCGTGAGCCCGCCGGGGCGGTATTGCACCGCTCCGGGCAGTCCCGCGATAGGCAGGAAGCTGGCCCCGTCGTCACTGACCTCAATCGCGCCGAACGGGAGCGAACTGCCGCTGGCAACGAGCGTCACCGCTCGCGCGGTAATCGGCTGAGGAAATTCGTATTGAACCCACGCTTCGTCGGCACCGGCGGTAATCGCGACGGCCGTGCCGAACACATCATCCATGAGCGCGGCGCCGTCGACCTCACCGCCGCTGCTGGTCACCTTCGGCTTGAGCTCCTGCATGCTCGCTTCGTCGGATGGCGTGCGGAAAGCGATGACAGCGGTATCCCGGTAGAAGGTCGCCGCTGGGCCAGCGCTATCCCGGCGTGCACCGCCGCCTCCCGGGCTGCTGGTCCCGCGCAGACTGCTAAGCCCGCCGCCACCCACGGGAGGCCGTTGGAGCTGCCCATTGAACTGCGCAGGCCCCTCGACTTCGGTCGTGCTCCAGAGGAGCTTCTTCATTCCCTGTTTGGGCTCGACCCATGGGCCGCCCGTGAGGCTCCACCCGGAGGAGCTGAACATGGTCATCTCCAGACCGAGCCGCTCGGATTCCGCAGCCGCGTGCTTGATGGCGTCGAACCATTCGGGCGAGAAAAACGTGATCGGCTTCTCGACGCTCTGCCCGCCCCCCATGCCGATATCGGCGGCTTGCGCGCCGCCGATGCCGACTCGCTTCATCCATTCAAGGTCCTTGGTGATCCCCTCCTTCGTTACGTTGCCGCCGGTCCAATGCCACCAGACGCGCGGCTTGGCCGAGTCGGGAGGATTCCGGAAACCCTGCATAAGACTATCATCGGCGTCTTGGGCCGGCGCCGGCCCTGTCAGAAACATCAGTGCCGCCATGACTGGGACAAGAACCTTGAGCATCAGACGGGCGGTTCGACATTCGGGAGGGTGATGTGTTCGCATGGTTGGGTGACTCCTTCGAAGCGTGAATGTCTGCCTTGAGCGTTCGTGCGTCACAACCGTATTGTCTCCGCACGCCGCGGAAACGTCAAGACGCTGGCGTCCCGAGCGGCAGGTTCTCCCTGTTTTGCCTTCAATCCTCCTGGCCGAACCCCGTCGGCAGTGGTATCATTACCGTCGATTGAGCAGGATCCGGTGTCATTCATCAACCTAGGGATCAGGAAAGGAGCCACTCATGCAAAAGCACGTTCTGATCGGTCTGGTGGTACTCACGTTCGTCTCGGGCTGCGCCAGCCAGCGCAGGCTTGTCTGGTCGGATGAATTCGACAAGCCCGGCCTGCCGGACCCTGCCAAGTGGGGCTACGAAACCGGGTTCATTCGCAACAACGAGCAGCAGTTCTACACGAGCGAGCGTCTGGAGAACGCCCGCGTCGAGGACGGGATGCTGGTCATCGAGGCGCGGAGGGAACAGTTCAAGAATCCCGACTATGACCCGGAGTCGAGACGAGGCCGGCGCAGCCGCGAGTTTGCAGAGTACACCTCCGCCAGCCTGACCACTCAGGGGAAGGCAAGCTGGACCTACGGACGGATCGAAGTCCGCGCCAAGCTGCCTCCGGGCCGCGGCACCTGGCCGGCGATCTGGACGCTCGGGACGAACATACGCGAGGTCGGTTGGCCCACCTGCGGCGAGATCGACATCATGGAGTTCGTCGGCTTCGAGCCGGGCATCATCCACGCCAACGTCCACACGAGGAGCTACAACCACACCCGCGGGACCGGCAAAGGCGACAAGATCACCATCCCCGATGCCTCGGAAGCGTTTCACGTCTACGCGATCGAATGGTACGAAGACCACATCGATTTCTTCGTCGATGACCAGAAGTACTTCACCTTCAAGAACGAAGGGACCGGCAACGACGTTTGGCCCTACGACAAGGACCAGTATCTCATCCTTAACCTCGCGATCGGCGGCTCCTGGGGTGGCCAGAAGGGAATCGACGACAGCATCTTCCCGCAGCGCTACTATATCGACTACGTACGCGTCTATCAGAAAGCTGCGGGATAGACCGATTCGCGAGCCCGCCAAGCCTGAAAATGAAGGGGGAAGGACTATGAGCGCATCGCGCTGGCGCCTAACGGGTGTATTCCTGGCTTGTCTGTTCATCTGCGCGTCTTCCTGGGCAGCTTCGGGCAATCCCGCGGTCTATGTCACCTTCTGGTTCGACACGGAGGACTTCATCCTGCCGCAAGCCGACGATGCGGCCAAGCGACTGGCCGAGATGTTTGCCGAGCGAAACGTCCAGGCCACGTTCAAGATCGTCGGCGAGAAGGCCAGAGTGCTCGAAGAACGCGCGCGGGATGACGTGATCCTGGCGTTAGCGAAAAACGACATCGCCTACCATTCGACCTACCACAGCGTCCAT
This sequence comes from Sedimentisphaerales bacterium, assembly GCA_016927855.1. Classification (GTDB taxonomy): domain Bacteria; phylum Planctomycetota; class Phycisphaerae; order Sedimentisphaerales; family Anaerobacaceae; genus JAFGLV01. Next base: position 51,647 of record JAFGLV010000141.1, on the reverse strand, counting down.
CCCACGCCGTCGGAGTATTGCCGGGACCTGGACTGGCAGGAAGGCGTCGCGGAATTCACGCGCCGTGAGGGCGTCGGGCTCGACATCCTGCGGCGCGTGTTTGGCGTCAATGCCTCCTGCTACGGCCAGCCTGGCGGCTCGTGGACGCCGCAGAGCTACGCCGCTCTGCGCGCGTTTGACATTCCCCTCTACCTGGACGTAACCTCGCACGTGAACCTGAACGACCGTCCCTTCTGGTACTGCGGCGTGCTGAACATTCTGGAGTTGGGCGACTGCGTCATCCGTACGGGATGGACGGGCGAGGAGGTCAAGCAGGCGTGTACGAGATTCGACCGCGCCCACGAGAAGCTGAGGCGGGAAGGCGGCGGGATCATCAGCATCTTCTACCATCCCTGTGAGTTCGTGCATCGGCAGTTCTGGGACGGCGTCAATTTCGCGCGCGGAGCCAACCCTCCGCGTTCCGAATGGAAGCTGCCGCCCCTGAAATCTCCGCCGGAGCAGGAGCAGGCTTTCGCGGCGTTCGAAACGTATCTCGACCACATCGTCAGGCATCCCGCCACGCGGTTAGTGACCGCCAGGGAAATCCCGTCGCTGTATCCGGACCGAGTCTATTCTCATCCGCTAACGGAAGCCGACATCCAGACCATCGCCACAGCCTTTCAGCAATCGCTTACCTACGTCGATTTGGGCGGACGGGTCGTTTCCGCCGCCGAAGGTCTGCTGACTCTATCAGCCTCGGTCGCCCAGAGCGATGCCACCTATCGGCCCAACGAGCTGACGCTGGAATTCGCCTACGGCCCGGCTTCGACGCCCCAGCGGTTCATCACTGAAGGCACGTTCACCTGGGGTGCCATCCAGGACGCCGCACGAGAGTTGTTGCAGATCGCTCGCGAAGCAAAGCTACTGCCATCTGTGGTGTGGGTGGCGGGTAGGCCTGTGCGACCGGAGGATTTCGCCGTCACGCTGGCTTCGGTAGTGGCATCGGGACAACGATCAGGACGGGTTCCCTTGCACCGAGGTGAGCTGGAAGCGAAGAAGTACGTCGCCGACAATGCACCACGCCTCTGGGGATGGATCATCTTTCCGGAAGGTTTCAACGCGCCGCGCATGATGGAGATCGCCAGGCTGCAAGCCTGGACGATCAAACCGGCGATCCTGCGCAGCCAAAACTGACATCCGCGCACCGCATTCCTTGCCAAGGGCAACGCTATTGGGTTATAGTACCGCTTCCTTGAAGCTTCTTTCTTTGGTCTTGAGGATTCCCGATGAGCAATGGCGCAGAGAAGATCATCTACTCGATGATGCGTGTCGGCAAGACCTATCAGAACCGAGCAGTGCTGAAGGACATCTCACTGTCGTATTTCTACGGTGCGAAGATCGGCATCCTGGGCCTCAACGGCGCCGGCAAGAGCTCGCTGCTGCGCATCATGGCCGGCGTGGACCGCGAGCATGAAGGCGAAGCCGTCCTCTCGCCGGGCTACACACTCGGGTTTCTCGAACAGGAGCCTCGGCTCGATCCCGACAAGACAGTCAAGGCTATCGTGGAGGAAGGTCTCAGTGACGTCGCGGACCTCGTCAGACGCTACAACGAGATCAGCGACAGGTTCGCAGAGCCGATGTCCGACGATGAGACGAACAAGCTACTGGAGCGGCAAGGCCAGTTGCAGGAGCACATCGACCGCCTGGATGCGTGGGACATCGACGCGCGCCTGGAGATGGCGATGGATGCGCTGCGCTGCCCTCCGGGCGAAACGTCCATCAGCGTCCTGTCCGGCGGCGAAAAAAGGCGTGTCGCGCTGTGTCGGCTCCTGCTGCAAAAGCCCGACATTCTCCTGCTCGACGAGCCAACCAACCACCTCGACGCCGAGACGGTCGCCTGGCTCGAACGCCACCTCCAGCAATACGCCGGGACGGTGATCGCCGTGACGCACGACCGTTACTTCCTCGACCACGTCGCCGGCTGGATCCTGGAGCTGGATCGAGGGCAAGGCATTCCCTGGAAGGGAAACTACTCCTCCTGGCTGGAGCAGAAGCAGAGACGCCTGCAACTGGAGGAAAAGACCCGCTCCGAGCGACAGAAGACGCTGCAACGCGAGCTCGAGTGGATTCACATGTCGCCCAAGGGGCGCCAAGCGAAAGGCAAGGCGCGCATCAACGCATACGAGTCGCTCCTGGGCGGAGGACAGCGAGAAACAGGATAGGGACCTTGAGATCTACATCCCGCCGGGACCTCGCCTGGGAAATCTCGTCATCAAGGCGGACAACGTATCCAAAGGCTACGGCGACCGGCTCCTCTTCGAGGGCATGTCATTCGATCTGCCCGCCGGCGGGATTGTCGGTATCATCGGACCGAACGGCGCCGGCAAGACGACGCTCTTCAAGATAATCACAGGACAGGAAGAACCGGATTCGGGCTCCATCGCCATCGGTGAGACCGTACGCCTGGCCTACGTGGACCAGGAGCGCGACACGCTCGACCCGGCCAAGAGTGTCTGGGAAGTGATCTCCGGTGGCCGGGATACGATCAGACTGGGCAGACTCGACGTCAACTCCCGCGCGTACGTGGCACGCTTCAATTTCTCCGGCACCGACCAGCAAAAGAAGGTCAACACTATCTCCGGCGGCGAGCGCAACCGCGTCCACCTGGCCTGCCTGCTCAAAGAGGGCGCCAACGTCCTGCTATTGGACGAGCCGACCAACGATCTCGACGTCAATACCATGCGCGCTCTCGAAGAGGCGCTGGAGCGTTTCGGAGGCTGCGCGGTAGTCATTAGTCACGACCGCTGGTTCCTCGATCGCGTCGCGACGCACATCCTGGCCTTCGAGGGCGACAGCAGCATCCGCTGGTTCGAGGGCAACTACTCCGATTACGAGGCAGACCGCAAGCGAAGACTGGGCAAAACCGCCGACGAGCCCCATCGGATCAAGTACCGACGGCTGGTGCGCCAATGAACCGGCAGGCTCACGGTGCTCTCGCCGGGCGGGCACCGGCCAGTGCATCGAGCTGCTGAATCGTGAAGCGGATGCTCAGGATGTAGGGTTGCTCGCCCTGCTGCCAGTGTCCGTACGTCGTCGTCACAAAGGTGCCGTCCGGCAGGAGTTCGAGACCGGGATAGGCACAATCAGCAGCTCTGGTGTTGTCCTTGAGGCGAACGCGATACTGACCTTCCCGTCCCTGCACGAGATCCTCGTAGGTTCCGACCCAGCCAACCCAGTCGCCCTCGGTGGGGCTGATCTTGCCTGCGGATGCGCGGTCGCGAAAGGTGACAAAGAGCCTTCCATCGGGCGCATACTTGCCCACGTGCCGGTCACCCGTCAGTGAATTGGGCAATTCGCGCGGCTCTGACCATGTCTTGCCTTCATCGTCAGAGAACATGATATGCGAGTTCTTTCTGCGGCTGTTCTCGCGTAACAACACCGCCATCTGCTCACCGCCGGGCGAGCGAATGGGCCCCGGCTCGCACAAGTGTATGTCGCTACTGCTGCAAATGCTCTCGGGATAGCTCCAGGTTAGCCCGCCATCTCGCGAGATCGTCGTGTACAGCGTCATGACCACAGGACTCTTTGCCTGCGGCTCGCCTGCAAAGAACCGTCCGTCGTCGTGAAACAGAGCCAGGTAGTGTCCTTCGCCGGTACGAAGCGCTTCTACCGACGCCATGACGACGATGCCGCCCCAGTCACCGACCGGCTTCAGGTCGCTCCAGGCTCGCCCGTCGTCGTTCGAGACCGCCAGGCGGGCGGGATAGAGGCCGGACCAGAGGATCAGGCGCTTCTTCCCCTCGGCATCAATGACACGGTGAATCGTCGGGACTTCCCTGGAGGTGGCCCAGCTTGGCGGCGTCGGCAGGCGGCCGGACCAAGTCAGGCCTCCGTCGTCGCTGCGTTTCATGACAATGGCTCCCCGCCCATGGCCCTTCGGATAGACACAATAAATCGTCTTGCCATCCTCCAGCAGGACCGTGGTGGGATGGCCCAGGTACTGCCCCTGCTCCCGATCCACCACTACCTGCATATCGGTCCGACCGTCCAGGTCCACGAGCGGGATGGAGAAATACGCTGCTTGGGTGCCTTGCGCATGTCGCGCTGCCGAAACCATGAGCATCATCAAGAACCAGATTCTCGCTTTGGACATTCTTCCTCCTAGGCCCATCGGGCGAAATCTCTCGCACGGCATCATGCTCAAGTCATATAAAGCTCGCGATCTCATCGAAGCTCTTCTTCTCTATTACGGGCACCATGGCTCCCTCGGCCGGATACCCGACCACCAACACCAGGAAGGGCCGCTCGTTTTCGGGCCGTCCAAGAATCCGTAGGAGGAATTGGGGTCGACTCGGGGTGTACGGCAAGGCGGCCAAGCCCGCGTTGTGAACGGCCGCGACCAGAATCCCAGTGGCTATCCCAACGGATTCTCGCACGAAGTAGTGCTTCACCTTCACGCCATCCGGCGCGACACTGTAGGGCTGGGCAAACACCACAATCAGGTACGGCGCTTGCTCCAGGAAGGGCTTGTGGCAATCCGTCCCAAGAGCCGAGAGGGCGTGCAGCCATTCCTGCCCCGCTCGCCTCAAGTAGAACTCGCGTTCCTCTGTTTCGGCGGCCGCACGGATCTCTCGCTTCACCTCAGGGTCACCAACTGCGACGAAGTACCACGGCTGCATGTTGGCGCCGCTGGGCGCGGAAGCAGCAGCCGCGAGGCAATGCCTGACTACGTCGCGCGACACGGGTCGATCGGAGAAGTGACGCACGCTCCGCCTTCGTTGCAGATCGGCGTAGAAAGACGCCGCACGCCGCTCCATCTCCTCCGGTGCGTACTCGTGGTAGGAACCCAGTGGAACGAACTTGTCTGTCGCCATAGAACCTCCTGTTGCCCTCGTCGGCGCGACACAAGCGCCACACCGGCGATTGTACAGTGTCGGCACGGACGGCAAAGATATCAAGCATTTACTGTGGCCCCAGTCATGGCCGCCACCACCGGCCACAGGGCACAGGTGTCACTGCAGCCGGATGACTCGCTTCTTGAAGAACAACGAAGAATGGAGTATACTATGAGTGATGGAAGTCCCTTCTGCGGGAGGCTCCGGTCCGACAGCAGGTATAGGCAGGGACAGGCCACGGTAAAGGTGGTGCCGGCGCGTCTTATTGAGCTTTGAATGGCCAAACAAAAAAGGATCTGCCCGCCGTGTTGTCACCCCTGCGCAGAGCCCGCCCTGAGCGCAGCCGAATAGGCAGGGGTTCAGAAACGCGGAGGAGGAGACTGGATTCCTGCCTGCGCAGGAATGACAGGGTCAGAGCGGTAGTTGAGTTGGCTATTCAATCGTCAATAGTGCTGAGGGCGTTTATGAAGAAATCCCAAGGCATGCGTTTGATCCTGCTGGGAGTGGGCATCCTGCTGGTTCTCCTCGGATTGCGCGGCACCGCGCTCAGCGCGATTGGGGTTTCGACTCAGGCAATCGTCACCAAGGTCAGCGAAGTGGGCCGCAAGCAGGATGGGACGCTGGATCACGACTATCGGATTTCCTACCGTTTTAGAGTGGGCAGGCCGCTATGTCGAGGCAGCTATGTTCTCAAGAGCGTCCACAACCCTGCCGACTTGCCGTCGGTCGGCGCCAAGGTATCGATCCGCTATCTACCTGGCTTTCCCATGTTCAACGACAGTTCGGACTCAAGCCCACTCGCTGGGTTCCTCCTCGGAGCGCTCGGAGTGCTTCTGATGGTTCTCAGCATCAGGCTATCGAAGCCGCCAGCACGAGACCGACCTCAAGAGACCACAGACTTGCCCCCGCGCAATTGATCTGGGACGAAGCTCGTCTCAGGCAGGTCGGATCCAAGTGGGATCGATTCCGATCAGCTTCAACGGATTTTCAAACGCCATCATGGTAAGCTCATCTTCGCGTACGATGTTCAATGAAGCCAGATAGTCCACGCACGTACGCATCGTGGCAGAAGAGCCGACCATGTATCCTGTGATCGGGTTGTACAGCCGGCCCGACTTGTCCAGGACGACTCTTGCGCCCATGGATTCATACTGTCCCGGCGGCAGTCCTGCCAGCGGCGAAGCGTCACTGACGATGATGCACCGCAGGGGACCCTTCGTGCGAATGATCGTCTTGAGCATCGAGACCGGCAGGTGATGTCCGTCGGTAATGATCGTCGCAGAGAGGTCGTCGTTGCCCAGTCCGGCCCAGATCGGGTTCTCGTGGCGTGGCAGTACGGCCGGGACACCGTTGCCCAGATGGGTCAGCGCCTTCGCGCCGGCACGAACCAGCCTGTCGAGGTCATCGGCGTCAGCCATCTGGTGGCCTAATGAGACCGTGACCTCGCGGTCCGTCGCGTGTCGAGCGAGCGCTTCCGCGCCGTCCAGTTCGGCCGCGAGGGTCAATAGCCTTATCTTGCCGTTCGCCCACCCAATAAGGCGTTCGAGATAATCGATATCGGGCATCTTCATCCACTCGGGATTATGAACTCCTCGCGCGCCCTCTTGGCGCGAGAGGAAAGGCCCCTCGAGGTGAATGCCAAGCAAGCGACCCTCGAATTCGTCCCGGTTCATGACCCTGGCGATAAGCGGCAGATTGCGCGCGTAGATTTCCTCCGGGCAGGTAATCAACGTCGCAAGAAATGCCGTGGTCCCTTCGTCTAACAACGCGCGGCACGCGCCGGCAACGTCGGCTTCAGTCACGTCAGCGCCGGAGAAATCGACGCCTTTGAAACCATTGACCTGAAGGTCCACCAATCCCGGAATCTCCATGGGCACAGTCCTTCGGCTGCTATGGGGCAGGTGCGCCCGACAAATCGAACACACGAAGTCGCTCCGGCCCCCAGTTGAGACTGTCGGCGACCGACAGAGGAAAGCCCCATGGCGACCTGTCTCGCTGATAGAGCGTGACCGGTCGGTGTTCGGCTGCCATCGCTGCAGCCTGGGTGAGGTCCATGAACCGAAGCACGTTGAGGAACGTCGGTCCTTGCCGATGGCTTGAGGGCAGATCACGAAGCTCCAAACGGTCTACGCCTGGCTCGAACAGCGAAGCGTAGAGGGCAACGCCGGCCATAACCCCGCTGCCTTTCAGGTATATCGGCAGGCCTCGCACTTGCTCAGAACCGTGGAGCGTCTGAAGGGCGCGACGGACGTCCCAGACGCGCATGCCGTCCAAGGTCTGGCCCAGTAACATGAAGCGTCGACGGATGTGAGTCTGCGTGCGCTCGTCGCCGCTCCAGGCATCTGAGCCAATGCCGCGCGGCGCAAAGTAGATCATCAGGCGATCCGCTTGGCCGAGCGTGTCGCGGAAGTGCTCGAACGCGGCTCTATTCGGCTCAGGAGACGAATCGTCAAGAACCGAGGCGAAGCCGACTCGCATCGCTGCCGACCATCTATCCCAGCCCGGCCCGTCAAGCACATGGATCTCAGCAGCGTTCGGATCATCGAGACCCGCCCTGCTCGTCAGATAGAGTCTGAGGCCAACGTGCGGCTGGCTGTTGAGCTCGAAGACGCTCAGGCGCACGCCGCCGTTCTCGCCGGAGAAGACCTGAGTCACTTCAAGCGGTCCGGCCTGCGGTGCTTCCGGCCAGCCACGAAAGACCTTCTCTCGTAACAATTCCATCCAGGAGTCGCGCTCGGTCGCCCACTCGGCGGGTGACTGCGGCATCGTGGGCTGCTCCGCTCTTGGCACGAACGACTCGTGAATCTGGGTGTTGATCTGGTCCGACGGCAATTCAGGGAACACTCTTAGCTGTTCGGGCTCGAAGAATGGCACCGCCGGCTCAGTGATGAGCGACTCGTCGCCCTTGAGGAAGCGGTTGAACCACACAAAGGCGTGTACGCGCAGCTCCTGACTGTCCTGGTGGGGTCCTTCCGTGATGTTCAGACCCAGGTTCCTCTGGGCGCCGTAGAGCCGGTAAATACTTCGAACCTTATCATGAGTACGAACGACGCCATCAAGCGGGAAGATAGTATCCTTATCCGTGTTCGAGATCAGCAGAGGCCTGGGCGCCACCAACGCGGCGACCAGCGGATAGTCCCATCCAAACGTGTTGACGAAATACATGCAATCACAATGCCCTTCTACGCAGCCGTCCACGACGTGGTTTCGCAGGTCGGTGATCCCCGCTACCGGTACCGCGACCTTGATGCGCTCGTCGATGGCGGCGATCGACCAGCTATAGGCACCGCCACCGGAGCGGCCGGTAACGCCCATCCGATCTGAGTCCACCTCGGGCCGCGTCTGCAGGTAATCGAGCGCACGGACGCAATTCCACGCCTCCACGCCCGCCGGCGTATAACCGCGGCTGTTCCACCACCACATGCCCTCACGGTAGGTCCCATGGTGAATCCCCTCGATCTCGCCCAGTTGCAGCGTGTCCAGGACGAGACAGACATAGCCGTGACGGGCGAACCACGCGGCGTGATGTTGATAGGCGGTCTTGTTGCCATAGCTGACGCCATCCTTCTCGACGGCCGCGTGACCGCAGACGTAGAGTATCGCCGGAGCAGGTTTACCCAGGTCCCGGGGCAGGTACAGACTGGCTGTGACATAGAGGCCTGGTCGTGATTGGAAGTGGAGTCTCTCAACGGTGAAGTCCTCGCGCTCGATCGTGCCCGTGACCACAGGCTTCAGAGGAGTCTTCTCGGGGAGAGGATCAAGACCGAGCATTTCCAGCAATCGCGCTCGGCACAGCGCGCGTTTGGCTTGCCAATCCTCAAGGGTGGCAACGTCGGTCAGGCAACGATCGGCAAGTCTCTCCGTCTCGGCCTGAAAATACTGAGCGAGGCGCTCATCTGGCGACAGCGAGCCGATCGGTTGACCGGCAACAGCGGAAGCGGCGCCAAAGACAACGGCAGACACACCAGCCGCAAACCGACGAACGTTCGCAGTCATTTTCGATCCTCCAAGCCTGCATGCCGATCAGGCGAACTTGAGAATCAGGATATACAGAACGCGAAGAGCCATGAGCAATACGACGACGAAGCCAAGACCGCCCAGGACGTTCAACAGGAGCCGGTTGCGCTTGTCGTGCATGACGTCGCGCCGATTCGCCAGGTAGAGAATCGAAGCGGCCATCAGGGGATTGCCGATCACGGTTAAAGCCTGTCCGAAGATGATCGCGTCGACCTTCTTGACCGGTGTGTGTAGCACGATCATCGCGACCGCCATGCCGACGAGCAGGACCATGACGGTAAGCCGGCGCGACCACGGATCGCTCAGCCGGGCGGGCTTGCCGAGTCCGTCGGCCAAAATGCTGCCTCCGATCATCGCGTTGATGACAAAGGGATTCATCGCGACCGCCAGCAGGCCGACACAGAACAGCGTGTGGGCGGCCGGGCCCAGGAGCGGACGAAGTTGCAGAGCCAGGACACCGATGTCGTCAGCGGGCTTGCCGAACAGCACGGTCGCGCTGGTAATCATAATCATAGCGCTGACGCCAGTCAGAACAACCACCCCGGCGATAGAATCCCCGATCCCTTGACGATATTCCCTGATAGTCCAGCTCTTCTCGTGGACGAGATTACCCTGGTAGAACGCTCCCGCCACGGAGAAGGTCGTCCCGAGCAAGGATGCGACCAGCACCATCGGGTCGGCGATGCTGGCCGCGCTGCGCGACGGTGGGCGAAGAGGCACACTCTCGGGCCAGCGGGGAACCATCCCTGCAAGAACCTGAAACAGGTTGGGCCGCACCACGAACAGATTCACAACGAAGCAAACGAGGATTACGACGACCATGACCTTCATGACGCGTTCGAGAACGCGGTACATCTGGCGCAGCGAAAAGACGAAGGTAATGATGGCCGCATTGAAGGCGAGCAGCACGCCGGTGTTGACGAGGCTTCGCGTCTGCTCGCTCATGAGCCGCGGATCGCCAAAGAGATGGGCCACGCCGAGCGTGTCAAAGGCCGCTGCCACTGCCAGGTTGTTGGAGAACTGGAAAGCGGTGCAGATGAGGCACAGGTTGACGCCGACGATCGCAGCCGCCGGGCGTCCCAGGCGCGACGCAATGAGCGTGCACGGCGTAGCGCCACCCACAACACCGATCCGTGCGGCGGTCGTCACGTAGGTTCCCATCAGGAACCCGGTGAGGACCAGCAGCCAGAGCAGCAGGTAACCATGGGTGGCGCCCACGTTGGAGCTGATGAGCAGACTGCCGGGACCGAAAACGACACAAGCCGTAATCAAGCCCGGTCCAACCGACCGCCACCAGGCCGGCCTCGGCGCCGCATCGCGATCCAACTCTGACATAAGGCCTCTCTCAGACGCGTCACGAATTCTCGGCCTATCGTATCGACCGGCCCGGGATCATTCAAGCGGCGTTCTCCGGAACCCATCGGGCGTCTCTCGCTCAGCCGAATACGCTTGCGTTGGCCGGTGGGATGGCGATAATAGGAGACAATGAGCTCGAAGGACATCAGGAAGGAGGACAACTTGCATCCTCCCGATCACTTGCTGCGTTTTGAATGAACACCAATCAATAGGAGAAGACCCTCCATGAGCGAAATCAGCCAGACACCCACATCTCGTCGCGACTTCCTTAAGCACACCGGCCGGGTCGCTGCCGCCTCAGTTCTGGCAGCCGGCATCGTGCCTCGCATGTACGCCGCGGAGAACAACACGATCAAGCTGGCTCTCGTCGGCTGCGGCGGTCGAGGCGCCGGCGCGGTGGTCGACGCGTTCTCCGGCAACAACGGTCCCCTTAAGCTCGTCGCGATGGCCGACGTCTTCGCGAGACGCCTGCGCGACAGCTACAACAACCTGCGCCGGATGCGCGGCGAGCAGGTCGACGTGCCTGTGGAACGCCAGTTCATCGGCTTTGACGGCTATCGCAAGGCCATGGACTGCCTCGACCGCGGCGACGTCGTGATCCTGGGCACCCCGCCGGCCTTCCGCTGGGTCCATTTCGCCTACGCCATCGAAAAAGGCATCAACGTCTTCATGGAGAAACCCGTCACGGTAGATGGGCCGACGACAAGGAAGATGCTCGAACTGGCCCAGGCGTCCGTCAACAAGAACCTCAAGGCTGGCGTGGGCCTGATGATTCGCCACTGCAAAGGCCGCCAGCAACTGCACGAGCGGATCGCCTCCGGCGAAATCGGTGAGATCATCGCGCTGCGTGCCTACCGCATGGCCGGACGCTCAGCCGCCGTCGGTCCTAAGCCAGACAGACTCAGCGAGCTGCTCCATCAGATCAGGAGCTTCCACAGCTTTCTCTGGGCCAGCGGCGGGTGCTTTAGCGACTACTACATTCATCAGATCGACGAGTGCTCCTGGATGAAGAACGCCTGGCCGGTCGAGGCTCGTGCGATCGGAGGCCGCCACTTCCGGGGTGACTCCGTCGACCAGAACTTCGACAATTACTCCGTGGAATACACCTATCCTGACGGCACGAAGCTGTTCTACGACGGCCGGAACATGGATGGCTGCGAGAGCTCGTTCAGCAGCTACGCGCACGGCACGAAGGGCATCGCGGTCATCTCGAACTCCGGCCACACGCCGGGCCGGGTTCGGACCTACAGCGATCAGAAGATGGATCGCCAGAACCTTATCTGGAGATTCCCACAGCCTGAGCCCAGCCCGTACGTACTCGAATGGGAGGACTTGATTGACGCCATTCGCAACGACAAGCCCTACAACGAGGTCCAGCGGGGCGCGATCGCCAGCCTCGTGACCTCGATGGGCCGCATGGCCGCTCATACCGGCAACGTCGTTACGTACGACCAGATGCTTAACTGCCCCCACGAGATGGCGCCGGGTGTGGACAAGCTGACCATGGAATCGGCGGCGCCACTCCTGTCGGATTCCGAAGGCAAGTACCCCCTCCCGCAACCAGGCATACTCAAGGACCGTGAGTACCAGGAGTTTGCATAAGAGGACTCCTCGGGACACCTGGAGGAACGATCATGACAGGCACATCCGAAAGTCACGCATCGAGGTCGCACGGCCCGGAATCGGGCGAGACTACGCGACGTCAATTCCTGGCTCAGGGCACGCGTGTGGCTGCGGGTTCGGTGCTCGGTAGCGCCGCGTTATCTCGACTCTATGCGGGAGAGGACAACACCATCCGGCTGGCCCTGGTCGGCTGCGGCGGGCGCGGCAGCGGCGCGGTGGGCAATGCCCTTTCCTCGAAGAACGGACCGATCAAGCTCGTCGCGATGGCGGACGTGTTCGAGGACAAGCAGAACCAGTCCTACAACGCGCTCAAGGAGCAGTTCGGCGCGCAGGTCGATGTGCCGCCGGACCGGCGCTTCCTCGGCTTCGACGCCTACCGCAAAGCCGTCGATTGCCTGCGCCCCGGCGACGTCATGATTCAGGCCACTCACTCGGCCTTTCGCCCCACCCACGTCGGATATGCGGTCGAGAGAGGAGTGAACGTGTTCATGGAGAAATCGTTCGCTCCGGACCCGGCCGGCACGCGTCGCATCCTGGGACTCGGCGAAGCCGCCGAGAGGAAGAACCTGAAAATTGCCTGCGGATTGATGTGTCGCCATTCGTCTGCACGACAGGCCTTGATCCAGAGAATTCGTGACGGCGCGATGGGCCAGGTTCAGTTGATCCGCGCCTATCGCATGGATCCCGGCGCGCGCCTGGGTCCCTTCAAGGGCGCCGAGAGCGAATTGCTCTGGCAGATTCGACGACCCTACTTCTTCCTGTGGGTTTCGTCGGCCTGGTTCATCGAAATGATGATCCATCAAGTGGACGAGTGCTGCTGGATCAAGGACGCCTGGCCGGTCACAGCCGAGGGCTTGGGCGGACGCGAGCCGAACAGCGACGATTGCAGCCAGAACCTGCACACCTACGCGATCGAATACACATTCGCCGATGGCACCAAAGCAATGGTCAATAGCCGCAGTCAGCAGAACTGCCGCAACGAATTCGCCACGTTCGTCCACGGAACGAAGTGCGCCGCTCAGTTCTCGGGCAACATCCACGCGCCGACCGTGCAGATCTACAAAGACCAACGGACGACGAGGAACAACGTTGCCTGGAGGCCGGAGAACGAAAGGATCAGCCCTTACCAGGTCGAGTGGGACGTCCTGCTCGACGCCATTCGTCGAGACCGTCCGCACAACGAGGCCCGGCGGGCGGCATTGGCGAACTTCGCCTCGATCATGGGACGCGCCGCCATCCACTGTGGCAAGATCGTCACCTGGGACGAAGCTACAGCCTCCGAGTTCACGTTCTGTCCCGATGTGGCGGCTCTCACTTACAGCAGTCCCGCCCCGGTGCAGGCCGACGCACAAGGTCGCTACCCGGTTCCGATCCCGGGCCCATGGTCGGAGATATGACGAAGGCTCGGCGAGTCAGAAAGGAGGTCGTATGGCAAACTCAAACGAATTCGGCACGGGCACAGGTATTACCCGACGTGCCTTCTTGAAGGCCTCGACGCTGACGGCATCAGCGGCGCTTACGAGCACGCTGGGCCTGACTCGCCGTGCATACGCAGGTGGTAGCGACATCATTCGTGTTGGCATGATCGGTTGCGGCGGTCGCTGCGCCGGAGCGGCAGCCCAGGCGTTGACGGCCGACAGCGGCGCGCGGCTGGTCGCGATGTGCGACATCTTCCTCGAGCGCATCCATGAGAAACGCGCGGTCCTGAAGGAACAGAGAGGCGAGCAGGTGGCTGTCGACGAGGACCATTGCTTCACCGGCTTCGAGGGCTACAAGCACGTGATCGCTTCGTCGGACGTGGTGTTGATCGCCAACGCCGCGAAGTTCCATCCCCTGCACGCCATGACGGCCATCGAGGCGGGCAAGCATGTATTCGTGGAGAAGCCTCATGGCATCGACCCGGCCGGCGTCAAGCTCATGCAGAAGGCCGCCGACCTGGCCAAGCAGAAGGGACTTTGCCTCGTCTCGGGCCTGCACAGTCGCTACCACACGGGTTATGCCGAGACCGTCCAGCGGATTCATGACGGTGCCATCGGAGACGTGATCGCCATAGAGGAGGACTTCCTGCGCGGCCCGTACGGGATCATCCCCCGCCGGGAGGGCTTGACGGAACTGCAATGGCAGTGCAGCACTCAGTATCACTTCCGCTGGCTTTCAGGCGACGACGTGATCCAATCGCTTGTGCACAACCTGGACCGCGCCAGTTGGGTGATGGGCAACAAGGTGCCGGTCAAGTGTCACGGACTGGGCGGGCGGTCCTCGATGACGGACCCGATCTATGGCGACGTGTTCGACCACCATTCGGTCGTCTACGAGTTCGACAACGGCGTGCCCATCTACGCCTTCTGCCGGACCACGGACGGCTGCCATAACGACTATTCCAGCATCGTGCTGGGCAGCAAGGGCAAAGCGGACATCATGGGCTGTCGCATCTGGGGCGAAACCAACTGGCGCTGGAGCGACCGATGCGATCCCTACCAGCGCGAGCACGACGTTCTCTTTGCCGCGATTCGGTCGGGCAAGCCCGTCAACAATGGCGACTACATGGTGCCGAGCACCCTGATCGCCATCATGGGCCAGATCTCCTGCTACACCGGCAAGGAGGTCACCAGGGAGCAGATTTCCCAATCGGACTTCCACTACCCACCCCGGCCCGAAGACTGCCGTGACGACATGGAACCGCCAAGCAAGCCCGACGCCACCGGCAGCTATCCCGTCCCCAGACCAGGATTCACGAAGATGATATAGGCCATACGAATGGCCTGGTCGCACCTCTTCAAGGCTTTTCACGGAGACGGAGTAGTGGTCAGAAATAACGGCGTCTCGATGCCCGTGCTTGTGCTCTCGGTAACCCTTAGCGCCATTGCGGCGGTCCCCCAGGGCAGGCTCCCCAAGCGATATACCGAGACGATCATGACCAAAGGTGGCCAGAAGCTCTCGTTCGACATGGTGCTCATCCCAGGGGGCAACTTCCTGATGGGCAGTTGCGAGAATGAGCCCGGCCGGGCCGAGGATGAGGGGCCGCAACATCGGGTGGACGTGAGTCCCTTCTATCTCTGCACAACGGAGACAACGCTCGGTCTGTTTCTGGCCTACTACGAGGAGACGGGAACCGCCCAGAAGGAGTTTGCCGGTGTGCAGGAGGCCAGGAAGAACGCGGAAGCGACCGGAACAACTGCTGTGAATGCCATCACCGGTCCCACACCGGTCTATGGCGACCTGACGATGGGCTATGACAACAAGCACCCGGCCATGGGGATGAGCTGGCACAACGCCGTGACCTATTGCGCGTGGCTTTCGCAGAAGACCGGCAAGGAATATCGCCTCCCCACGGAGGCTGAATGGGAACATGCCGCACGCGCGGGAACGACGTCTGTGTTCGGCTACGGCGACGATCCGAACAAGCTGGACGAATACGCCTGGTTTGTGGGAAACGTTGACTTCGGACCACGCGAAGTAGCCTCGAAGAAGCCCAATGCGTGGGGTCTGTACGACATGCTGGGCAACGTGTGGGAGTGGGTTCACGATTTCTACGATCCAAACGGGTATGCGGCATCAGCACAGAAGAACCCAGCCGTCAACCCAACCGGTCCGGCCGACGGCAAAGTACATGTCGCCCGCGGTGGTTTCTACGACAGCCCGGCCGCGGAGGTGCGTTGCGCCGCGCGGGCCTACGAGGAAACCTGGTGGCGGATGAACGATCCGCAGATCCCCAAGAGCAAATGGTGGCTGCCTCAGATGGACTTCATCGGCTTCCGCGTCGCGTGCGCCGTGGACCCGAACATGACGAACTGACCCGCCGCCAGGCTCAGGGTCGCGTGGCTATCCGATGATCTAACGGCTTCATGCCTTTCTTGTGTCCGCCGAAACCGATAGGGTTGGGCTCGTAGGCACCGACAATGTCCACGCTGCTGTGGGGGGAAATTGCGTCCTCCATGCCAAGGCACCAGTAGCAGGCATTTGCCGCTAGCCGGCGGAAATCCGCATCGTGGAAATCGCCCGCATGGCCCATCGTGGTCGCAAAGACACGAGAGGTCTTGCCCGCGTCGCCGGTATAGGTCTTGGTCCACGCAACCGGCAGTGGTTTCTTCTCGGGCTTTGGCGGATCGTTCGGGTCCATGCCGACCAGGACGCTGCCCACGATGATGGGCGTGGCGTCTCCGGCCAGAGTCGTGATACCGTACACATCCGACGGCCCCCAGATCTCCCCTGCGCCTCGGACGATGGGATGATTCTCCATTCCTTCGGCAATCAGGCCGCGTGTGCTTTCTTTCTGATGCTGGCCGTAATGGTTGATCCAGGTCTCGCCGAGGACCTGCCTGCCGTAGCCTCCTGGGAACGTCTCGTCCTGGAAACTGTATTTCGCGTACGGGCTGTCTTTGTGTTTGCGGTATGCGAACGCGTGGGTAGAGGTACGGAATCCCATGATGGGCCGGCCGGAATTCGTGTAGTCGATGATGTGTTTCATCTGCTCATCGGGCAACTCGCGGAACCGTAGGAACAGCACCATCATATCCGCGTCGTCCAAGGCTTCCAGGCCGGGGATGTTATCCACGACCTGCGGATCGATCTGGCCGGCCTGCTCGTCGATCGCGAACAGCACCGTGCACCGAAAGCCATGATGGACCGCGAGTATCCTGGCGAGCATCGGCATGGATTCCTCCGAGCGGTACTCCTCGTCGCCGGTGACAAAGACGATGTGCTTGCCCTGCCCCGGTCCCGACTTGCCCTCGAAGGTGATCCAGCGCCAGTCGGTGCCTTCCACGTTGCCCGGGTAAAAGGCAGGAGCAACAAAGGTCAAGAACGCCAAATGAAGTCTGAGGCTCACCATAATCTCATCTCCTCAGTGCGGGTGACGCACCAATCCTAGGCATTACGCACGCGACGGCGATACTGATCCAGAATCACCGCCAGAACGATGACGCATCCGGAAATCAGGCGCTTGGTGTGCTCCTGTGCGCCGATCTGCGCCAGGCCGGCGCCCAATACCGCGATGATAAGCACGCCGAAGAAGGAACGGACGACGGAGCCTCGTCCGCCCATGAGGCTGGTGCCGCCGATGACGACCGCGGCGATGACCTCCAGTTCAAAGCCGATGGCCGCGTTCGGATTGGCTGAAGACATGCGCGCGGCGCGAATCACCGCAGCCACAGCCGCCAGAGAACTACAGAGAAGGAAGACAGCGACCTTGTAGGGACGCGGATCGATGCCGGAGAGCCGAACCGCTTCCTCGTTCGTGCCGATGGCAATCAGGTACCGGCCGAAGACGGTGCGCGACAGTACTAGTTGGCCGACAACAACGATGAGAATCGCGCCGATCAAAGGCAGCGACAGGCCCAGTATCGTCGTATCGGTAATCGCTTCCAGAGGCCCACCGACGTATATCGTCCGCGATTGCGTCACGCGGTAGGCCGCGCCTCGGGCCGCTTCGAGCATCCCCAGCGTGACGATGAAGGAAGGCAGCCTCCAGCGGACCACGACCAGGCCGTTGACCGCTCCGCAGACCAAACCCACGACCAGGCACACGACGATCGCCAGAGGCAAAGGCCAACCCCAGTTGACGAGGACGATCCCCAAGACCGCACCCGCCAGCGCCAGGACCGAACTCACCGAGAGGTCGATCCCGGCGATGATCAGCACGAACGTCATGCCGACCGCGACGATGGTCGTGTCGGGAATCTGGTTGGCGATCGTTCGGAAGGTGGTCGCGGTGAAGAAGTTCTTTGCCGACAGGCTGAACACGATCACGAGCGCCAGCAGCGCCACGACCATGCCGAGATAGTCGCCAGCCACGCGCCTTACCTCGAGTCCCCTGCCTTGATTCGATCCGCCCATAGCTTGCCTTCAATCCGCCGTGATGTATCCGCTGAATGCCGCCGACAGAACGCGTTCCTCGGACCACGCGCCTTGTTCGAACACCTCCGCCACCCGGCCGGCCGAAAGGACCATGATCCGGCTGGAGATCGCCATCAGCTCGTTGAGGTCAGACGAGACAAAGACGACAGCTTTGCCCTTTCGTGCCAGCGCGGCCAGCATCTGATATATCTCGAATTTGGCTCCCACGTCGATCCCGCGCGTCGGCTCGTCGAAGATGAGAACGTCGCAATCGCGATAGAGCCACTTGGCGATGACGACCTTCTGCTGGTTGCCACCGCTGAGCTGACCGACGCTCTGCTCGGGTGACGCGCAGCGGATGTTCAGCGACTCCACATAGCTCCGCGCCGCCGCGCTCTCCAGGGCACTGTCGATCCAGCCCAGCCGGCTCACGTCAGCCAGGCGCGTGATCGAAATGTTCGCCCGCACCGACAGGGAAAGGAGTAGCCCCTGGGCTTTGCGGTCTTCGGTCAGAAGCGCCATGCCCCGTTCGACGGCGTCTTTGGGCGTGCGAATGCGCGCGGGCCGCTCGCTGCCGCCAAGATAGATGTCCCCTGCCTCGCGCGGGTCGGCGCCGAAGACCAGCCTCATAGCCTCGGTCCGCCCGGAACCCATTAGCCCGGTCACACCGAGGATCTCGCCGCGATAGGCGTCGAATGAAACGTCACGAACCTTATCACCGCCGCGCAGAGCGATAACGCGCAACGCCAGGTCGCTCCGCACGCCCGTTAGCGCAGGTGCCGCCTTGACCATGTCGCGACCAACCATCAGGCGGATGACTTCGTCACAGTCCAAACCGGCCGCCTCGCGCGTGCCTACGACCTTGCCATCCCGCAGTACTGTCACCCAGTCCGCGATACGGAGTATTTCTTCGATACGGTGTGAGATGTAGATGATCCCGACGCCTTCGGCCTTGAGCCTCTCGATCTGTGCGAAGAGCAGGCTGACTTCGTTGTCGGTCAGGGACGCAGTGGGTTCGTCGAGTGCCAGAACCCGACACCGGCGCGACAAGCCGGCGGCAATCTCCACCATCTGCTGCTGTCCCACGCCGAGCGAACCGACCGGCATCGACGGATCGACCCGGTCGAGACCCACCTGCGCCATCACGTTGCGCGTGGCCCTATTCAGCACGCCGTAATCGATAAAGCCAAAGCGGCTGGGCAGGCGGTCGATGAATACGTTCTCCGCCACGCTCAAGGTTCCGATGAGGTTGAGTTCCTGCATGACAATGCGCACGCCCATAGCCTCAGCGTCCTTTCGACCCTTGGGCCGATACGGCCGATCCGCCAGCAGCATCCTGCCCGCCTCGGGCATGTCGATGCCGGCGATGATCCGCGCGAGCGTGCTCTTACCGGCGCCGTTCTCGCCGACCAGGGCGTGGACCTCCCCGGCGCGAACGTCCAGATCCACGTGCGCCAAGGCCCGGACGCCGGGGAAGGTCTTGTCCACCCCGGCGACCGTTAGAAGTGTGTTCGATACAGGCGGCATGGTCAGAGCATTTCGGCCGTAATGAGGTCGACGGGAGTCTCTTGATCAACGCCGGCAGCCTCCCCCTTGAGCATCTGCAAGGCGTGCTCGATGCCGAACGACGCCAGCTTGTCAGCGTGCTGGTCCACGGTACAGAGGATTCGACCCTCCTTGAGCAGCCGTTGGGCTGCAGCGATGTTGTCGAAGCCGATCACATAGACGCTGCGACCCTTGCCGGCATCCCGCAGGGCAGCTACCGCTCCCAGCGCCATGCTGTCGTTGGCGCAGAGAATGGCCTTCAGGTCCGGATGTCCGTTGATGAGCGCCGAAGCGACGGGCTGGGCCTTGTCCGTTTCCCAGTAACCCGTCTGGGAGCTGACGACGTTCATCCCGGCCGCCTGCATGGCGTCCTCGAAACCTTGCTTGCGCTGAATGCCGTTGAAGGCGTTGGGCGCTCCCTCGATGATGGCGACTTCATCGCCGCGTTGCAGCCGGTCTGCCAAGTACGTGCCGGCCATCGCCGCTCCTTTGCGATTGTCCGGCCCGACGAAGGGGATCGTCGCATTCTTCTCGCGGAGTACGTCGGCATCGAGCTTGTTGTCGATATTGACGACGACGATGCCGGCATCCATCGCCCGCTTGCAGACAGGCACCAGGGCCTTCGAATCGGCCGGAGCGATTACAATCGCATCGACGCCCTGCGCCATCACTAGCTCCACACACTCGATCTGCTGCGTCACGTCGGTCTCGTTCTTGATCCCGATAACCTTCAGGTCGTACTCGTCCTGGTGCTGGTCGTGGTGCGCCCTGGCGCCTTCTTCCATCGTCTTGAAGAACTCGTTGGCCAGCGACTTGACGATCAATGCCACCGTCGGCTTGTCGTCTGGGTGCTTGTGGCATCCCACTACTGAGACAGCGAGTCCCATGAGCGAAACCAACAGCAGTTGTCCAGTTGATGTCCTCGGTCGATTCATGGCTGCGTCCTCAGAACGAACTCATTTTCGGATGAAATTCTTCGACTTCTTGCCTCGTCGGCATAGATGATTGCGCCCCTCTCCTCGTGACCGACAACGCAGCTACGCGGCCGGCGAAGGTCGCGGCCTCGCGCAGCGATTGTCCCCGGGCCAAACCCACGGCGAGACTTCCGGTGAAAGCATCGCCGGCGGCCGTCGTATCGACCGCCTTGACCGGCGCCGCGGCAAAGAACTCCGTCGTATCGCCGGTAGCCAGCAAGAATCCCTGGGCACCCATAGTCACGATGGCCACTTTGACGCCGGATGCCAAGAGCCGCCTGGCGGCCTCGCATGCAGAGTTCTCGTCGGTCACGTCGATGCCCGTCAGTATCCGGGCTTCGGTCTCGTTAGGCGTCAGCACGTCCACCAGCGCGAGCAACGTGGGCGAGAGCTTCCGCGCCGGCGCAGGATCCAGAATGAACGGCACACCGGCGTCGCGGGCTAATTCGGCGGCGCACTGGACCGTGTCCAGCGGCACCTCCAACTGCGTCACCACGGCGCCGGCGGAGCGAATGTCTGCCGCCGCCCTTCGAACATCTTCGGGAGAGAGCCTGGCGTTCGCTCCCGGCGCGACGACAATAGCGTTCTGGCCCGCGTCATCGACGGTGATAAGTGCGACGCCGGAAGGAGCGTTGGGTGTCATGGTCACATGGGCCGTGTCGAGTCCCACGCTAGCGAAATTCTCGAGGCAATTCCGTCCGAATACATCGTTGCCCAGTCTCGCGACGAATTGAACGTGCGCGCCAAGTCTGGCGGCCGCGACGGCCTGATTCGCGCCCTTGCCGCCCGGGACCATGATGAGGTCCCCGCCCAGCACTGTCTCTCCCGCCGCCGGAATCCTGGGGGACTTGACCACCAGGTCCATGTTGGAACTGCCGACGACGACGATTCTGACGTCTCCCACGCTCGGTCCACCTTTCCCACACCTACGTCCGACGACTGCGGCCGCGACGCTCGTTTGGGTTGCTCTTGCCTCATATTATGCTCTTCGCTCAGCGGAATCAAGCGAGAGCAGGAGCGAGGATTGGAGCCTGGCGCCTGGTTCTGGTATCATCGGGCGACAGTCCTACGTTTGTCAGGCCGGGTGCATTGAAAGGGAATCATCGTGCTGAGTTGGATGCGCACCGTCGGGAAGCTGGTCGTTCTGGTGAGCGTGACGGCGGTCCCGGCATGGGCGGCCGAATTCGTATGGCTCGAAGGCGAGGCCGGCACCACGAATGTGGAGGTCAGCAATACCGGCTGGGGCAACGCCCATTTCCTCTCGAACGCCAAGTGGATGCACCTCGCTATCGACGCCGATAAAGTCGAGAACGAGGTGAAGACCGACGCCATCGTCATTCGCTACCCCTTCCAGATCAAGGCGGAAGGGACCTACGAAGTCTGGACCCGCATCGGGTTCGAGTTCGTCCGCTCGCCTTTCGAGTACCGCATCGACGGGGGCGATTACCGGCACGTCGGCCCCGACGATCTCACCACCGATTTGATGGAGATCGACTATTTCTGCGAGGTCGCCTGGCTCAAGGCCGGGGACGTGGAACTGCCCGCCGGGGTGCATACGCTGGAGATACGCATCCCGAAAACGAAGGACGAAGAGGGCAAGACGCAGCGCATCCTGTACGCCTGCGACGCCATCTGCCTCTGCCGAGATCAATTCCATCCCAACTCGAAGTACCAGCCCGGCGAGACAGGACGGGATGAGCGGGACGAAGCGGCTGCGAAGAACGTCTTTCAACTGCCTGACGCTCCTGTGGGCCAACGGTCGAGCGTCTCGCTGAAGGGCTTGTGGGAGGTGACCCGCGACGACGAGCAGATGCCGGGTGAAGTGGCCGCACCGATCGAGGCTTTGCCTGAGGTGACTTTCTTCAAGGCGATCGAAGTGCCGTCGGACAAGAACGTCAGCCGGCCGGACCTGGTGCTTGCCCACCGGCTCTGGTATCGCACGCGGGTCAATGTGCCGGCGAGTCTCGCCGGGCGGTCGTTCTACCTCGACTTTCCGCAGAACAGCTTGAACACAACCGTCTATGTCAATGGGGTCTACTGCGGTTTCGAGAGGAATCCCTTCTGCCATTTCCAGATCGACGTGAGCAAGGCCATCGAGCCCGGAGAGACGAACGAAATCTGGGTCGGCATCCGCGACGCCTGGTACGGCCGTACCGCCGACCCTGACCGGCCCCTCAAACTGCGCAGGACGTTCAACCTGCCGCTGAAGTTCTTCCACGACGGTTTTCAGGACCTGGACTATCCGATCTGGAACTCCCCGCAATCGGGCATCCTCTGCACGCCGAGGCTCGTCGTAGCCGGCGATGTCTATGCATCCGACGTTTTCGTCAAGCCGCTGGTCGATCGGAAACAACTTGAGGCCGACGTGACGTTGACCAACAACACCGACGCGGGCGCCTCCGGCGAGATTCGCTGGGAAGCCGTCAACGACGCGACCGGCCAGGTCGAGAAGGTGCTCGCGGCCAAACCGTTCACCCTCGGCGCCGGCGCGACGCAAATCTCCACGCTCCGCGACGCGTGGGCCAACCCCAAGCTTTGGTGGCCGGATTCGCCTAACCTCTACCGCCTTCGCACGATCGTCACGATCGACGGCCAGGCGGTGGACACCAGAGAGACGAGTTTCGGCTATCGCCAGTGGAAGACCGAGGGGCGCAAGTTCACGCTAAACGGCGTCGTCTGGCACCTGTGGGCCGACCTGATCGGAAACACCGGATCGATGCCGGAGGATTTCGTCCAGGCGTACCGACAGGCCAACGTGCGGTTCATGCGGTACACGACTGCCGGCCAGGGCAGTACGCACACGCTATGGCAAGGTCTGGAGATCCCGGAGGCGCTGGATTTCATGGGCCGTAACGGCCTGGTCGTTCGGCGCAACTGCTCGCTCGACGGCCAACGGATCGGCTCGGACTTCTCCGAGAGCGACCCGGAAATCCGCCGCAAGCAAGGCGGTACCGCCATGAAGGTCAAGCTCATGCAGAACTGGCGCGACCAGTGCGTCGCTCAGGTCAAAGGCGAGCGGAATCACCCTTCGATTCAGATCTGGTCCATCGAGAACGAATTTGCGTACATCAACCTGATCAACCTGCTGGGCAACAGCCCGCTCATGGACGAGTACGAGGCGGAAATCGCCAAGTGCCACGACGCCGTGATGGAAGCCGACCCGACGCGCAGCGTCATGATCGACGGCGGCGGCGCCCTGAAGAACAACACGCTCGGCGTACATGGCGATCACTACGTCGCGACGTTCGACGTGCGCTACCCCGACCTCGCTTACGAACCGTTCGTCGAAGGCGGCGGGCGCGGCCGCTGGAAGTGGGACATGGAGCGCCCCCGCTATATCGGCGAGGATTATTACGCGAACGGGATCAACCCGGCCGATTATGCGATGTGGGGTGGCGAGGTTGCCTTCCAGGGCAAAGCCGCGACGAAAGAGGCGATCGCGACCTGCTATCGCATGTTGCAGGAAGGCTACCGGTGGGCTGGCTTGTACGCCGGGTGGCACTTCTGGCTGGGAGGTGAAGGTGGACCTCGCTCGCGCGTCGCCAACGCGCCTCGCGCCGTCTTCACACGCCAGTGGGACTGGACCTTCGGGTCGGGACAGATCGTCAAACGCACCTTCGGAATCTTCAACGACACGCACTACCCCGACCTGATCGCATTCACTCGCGTTTTGACGATAGACGGGACTGAAGTCTACAGGAGAACATCGGAACACACGATCCGACCCGGCACGGCGCAGAAGTTCGACGAGGAGATCGCCCTGCCCCCGGTGAGCGCGCGTCAGGAAGGCGAGTTGGTCCTGAAGCTGTCGGTGGACGGCGAGGAGGTCTTCCGCGATACGAAGTCAGTCTCCGTCTTGCCGCCGGTCAAGACTCAAGGTGGCACGGGCGATGTCGCGGTGTATGACCCGAGAAGGATGCTCGCCGCGTTCCTTGACCGCACAGGTATCAGCTACGTACGGGCGGACAGTCTCGACAAGCTGCCTGGAACGAAGGTCTTGATCGTCTGTCCCGACGCGCTGACCGAAGCGGACAGTACTTCGACTGCCTTAGCCGGCTTCGCATCGCGCGGCAACGCGGTGATCGTGCTCGACCAGACGAACGTCTTGAAGTACCAGGCTCTGCCAGCCGAGATGGAGCTGGCGCAACGCACGCGTCGGGACAGCTTCGACATGGAGGTGCCCGCAGCCGACGGCAAGACCGCCTTCATCGAGGACACGTCCCATCCGATCTTCACGGGCTTGCGGGACAAGGATTTCTTCACTTGGCCCGGCGACCATTGGGTGTACCGGAACGCTTATGTCAAACCCACCCGCGGCGGCAAGAGCCTGCTCCAGGTCGGCCCACGTCTGGCCAACAGCGCGCTGGTCGAGGTCCCGGTGGACAAAGGGGTAATGTACCTATGCCAGCTCGTGATGGGGCGCAAGCTCCATCAATCGGCTGTCGCTCAGACGCTCCTAGTGAACCTCGTCGAGCACGCACGCCACTACCGGCAGGAAATCGCCCAGGTCGCGGCGGTGATTGCCGACGAGCAGTTGGGCAAGGTAATGGACGCGATCGGCGTGCAATACAGCAAGGCACCCGATGTGCTTGCGGCCATTAGCGACGTGGACAAGAAGATCGCGGTGATTTCGGCAACGCCGAGCCATCTCGCTACGCTCGCTGGCAACATAGATCAGGTCAGGGCGTTCTGGGATCGCGGCGGGTACATCGTCCTCCACGGCCTGACTCCCGACGGTCTGGCCGACTACAATCGCATTGTCGGCGTCGACCACCTCATACGCAAGTTCAAGCGGGAGCGTGTCACCTTCCCGCCAGTGCGCGATCCGCTGACGAGCGGTTTGACCACCGGCGACGTCGTCATGCTCTCGGGCGAGAAGATCTTCGGCTGGACCGCTGACGAATACGTCGCGTCGGATGCGTTCACGTACGTCGTCGACTACGACGAGATCGCGCCGTTCGCGCACAGCAGCTTCTTCGGCTGGGACAACATGACTAACGGCTTCGTCGGCTCTGACGGCTGGCCGCTCATCATGGACTTCCCGGCGCCGCAGGACGGTTCACCCTACGAATTCACGATCACGCTGCCGCACGAGGAGACGATCACCGAATACTCCCACGATCAGTCCGTCAACTACAACCCGACGGGCCATGTGACGCTCCTGTTCGACGGGAGCGATCCGGTGCGGTTCGAGCTGACCGCTGACGGTGACGCGGTGCGCTGCCCGATCGACCCGCCTCGCAAAGCCAAAGTCCTGACGGTCCGGCTCGGCGGCTTCACGTTCGCGGCCGGCAAGGCCAGAAACATCGGCATGGACAACATCCAGATCAAGATCCAGCGTCCGGCCGCGTTCACGCAGACCGTCAAGCCCATGCTGAACATCGGCGCGATGTTACACTACGTCAAAGGTCAAGGCGGTGTCGTCCTGTGCAACGTGAATTTCCAGGAGAACGAAGCCATTTCCGTGAACAAAACGAAAAAGCGGACGATTCTCGCGACCGTCCTGCGGAACCTCAAGGCGCCGTTCGCGGGCAGGACGGTCATCGCCGGTGCGAATGCGGACTATACGCCGATCGACATCCACACCAAGGCGACCACCTACAAGGACGAACGCGGCTTCTTCGGCGACGATCGCCGCACGTTCAAGGGCCTGCCTCAAGGCCGACAGACCTTCGCCGGTGTCGAGTACGACATCTACGAAATGCCGACCTCGCCGGTGCCTCAGGTGCTCATGTTGGGCGGCAAGGGGCTGCCTGAAGACCTGCCGAGCCAGATCACCGGCATCCCGGTCCACACCAAAGCCGACGCACTGTTCTTCCTGCACGCAGCGCGACTGGACCGGCGGATGACCGACCAGGATCGCCGGCAGCGCCGCAAGTTCGCGCTGTTCAAATACGTGGTGCACTATGCCGACGGCCGGACCGAAGACGTGCCTATTTACTGCGAGTTCGACATCGACCACTATGTGCAGAAGCTGCCCAGGGTGCTACCCGGCGCGCAAATCGCCTGGACCCGGCCCTACGAAAACAGCGACGGCAACGCGGTCGCATACGCCAAGCAATGGAACAACCCCTATCCCGACGTGGAGATTGCCTCCGTGGACATGATCTACGTCAATGCAGACCGCGGCGTGCCGGCGTTGCTGGCTCTCACTGCCGCGACGGTGAAGTAGGGTCGCGCCCGATTTCAGATTTGCGATTTCGGATTGCGGATTTGGCCGGAGTCGGGTAAGGGGCCGCGGTTGAGGTTGCGCGGCTCGTTACGTGGCGCGGTTGGGTCAGGCGGCGCCACCGGCCGCTGCACGCAACCTTGACGCGCCTCGCAACCGCAACCGAGCCGCGTGTCTGCGAAATAGGCAAGCGGTTCTTTTGGCTTGCGTGCGAACCTTGGCGTCGTTTTACTGTACGCAAGATACGCCGTTCGTCCGATTTCGGATTTGGGACTTCGGATTGCGGATTCGTACCGTTGTGCCAATCCGTAATCCGCAATTGGTGGGGTTTTGCATGTACAAACGCATTCTGGTCGCACTGGACGGATCGGAGGCATCCGGCTTTGCGGGACAAGCCGCCCTGGGCGTTGCTGTCGCGACGGGTGCTCGTCTGACGGTCTGTCACGTCTATGGGGTTGGCATCCACCGCCAGCGGTTCGGAGCGATGGAACCCGGATTGCCCGACAGGTACCAGGAGGAAAATACCCTGGCCCAGTTGCGCAGCGCGCATGACAGGCTGATGGAGGAGGGATTTCGAGCGCTGTCAGTGGGATACGTCGAGGATTTCGTCGCGTCGGCGCGCGGCAAGGGCGTCGCAGCCGAATCAGCCACCCTCGAAGGACGTAACTACGTCGGCATCCTGCACCTGGCCGAAACGCGGCGCGCCGATCTGATCGCACTCGGCGCTCACGGCCTGGGGTCCGTCGGCGACGGCATGTTGGGCAGCACGACTTCGCGCGTCCTGCAGAACGCTCCTTGTGACGTTCTGGTCGCCCGATACGCGCCCCATGACGGTCCGATCCTGGTGGGAGTGGACGGCAGTGAAGAGGCCCTGGCAGCCGTCGGCAAAGCGGCGGAGCTGGCGCACACGATGAACAGACCTGTTCAGGCGGTCGCGGTATACGATCCCGACTTCCACACACGCGTCTTTGGTGTCATGGCCCATTCTCTGTCGGCGCAACGACAGGAAGAAGTCGGTCTGGCCAACCAGGAGAAGCTGCACGATGACATCATCAACGACGGCCTGAGCAAGCTCTACGCGGAATTCCTGTCGGCCGCCAAGCGACACTGGAACACCAACGGTGTTGCGCTGGAGACGATCCTTCTGACCGGCAAGGCGTACTGCTCGCTCAACCAACAGGCCGCGATATCGCAGGCGGACATGATCGTCGTCGGCCGGTATGGACATCATCGCGAAGCCTGCTCGCTGCTCGGCTCTAACGCTGAGGGATTGCTGCGCACCGCCTCTGCCAACGTACTGCTCGTGGGAGCTGTGGCGAAGGGAAAGGTGGGATTGCGGATTGACGATTGCGGATTGCGGATTGAACCGACAGTTCCAAATCCGCAATCTGAAATCCGCAATCCGCAATTGGTGTGGGACGAGCAGGCCCAAGCTCGCCTGCAGCGTGTGCCGTCTTTCGCGCGCGGTATGGCGAAGCGCGCCGTTGAAAACGCGGTGCGAGAGTTGGGAAAAAGCCGGGTCTCCGCAGAGGATTTCAACGACGTTGCGGCCCGGTTCGGCATGGGACGACCCAAAGGTGACATGTGAACGACGTTCCCGACGCTAACTCGGTCACGCTGCGCAGCCGAAAGCCTCTAGCACCGCCCTTCCATCGTCACATTGCCCGGGGCAAGCTCGTGGGCCGGACCTGCCGGACCGGCGATCGAGTCGTCATCTATGATATCGTCGCCACCGTTCCTGACGAAGAGGTCCGCGTCACCGGCGCCACGCAACTGCAATTCGAGTGACAAATGAGCGCAGAACCTGTCATGGCAGAGAACATCACCCGTCGCTACCGCACCGGGCGCGGCATAAACGACGTGTCTGTGGCCGTGGCAGCGGGCCAGTGTCTGGGCGTGCTCGGCGCCAACGGCTCAGGTAAGACGACTCTGACCCGTCTCGTGGCCGGCCTGGATCGGGTCGATCGCGGTCGTCTGCTCGTTCTGGGCACGTCCGCCTACCCCGGCTCCCTCGACGTGCGGCGCCGGTGCGGCTCCGCTCTTGACACGCCGGCACACTGGAATACCCTGACCGGCCGACAGAATCTCTACTTCTTCGCACGGCAGTATGGTCTGGCGGAACCCGAGCTGAGCCGGCGCATCGACGAGCTGCTCGATGAAGCGGGTCTGGCCGGCCAGGCCGATGAGCCGGCGGCGGACTACTCGTTCGGCATGCGCCGCAAGTTGAGCATCGTCCAAGCGCTGGCGCACGAGCCGGACTTGCTCATTCTCGACGAGGCTTCCGCCGGTGCCGACGCCGCTTTTCTCGAACGATTGACGCACTGGATCAAGCAGCGTTGCGAACGTCGCCAGACCACCTGGGTGGCGGACAACGACCTGGACTGGCTCTCCCGAACCGCGACGCATGCCATTCTGTTGGCTGACGGTCAGATCAAAGCGCGCGGGGCCGTGCCGGAGCTGATGGCGGCCATTGGCGCGCAGAACCACGTCGAGATCGTCCTGGACCAGCCAATCTCGATCGAGCCCCCAGAGATTGCCGGGATCGCGCAATTCCAGTGCCGCGCCAACCAAATTTCAGCCGAGTTGGACGGAAACCCCGAGCTTCCGGTAGAGTTAATGAGATGGATCGCATCGCGTGGAGGCCGCGTGCGAACGGTGGAAATTCGCACCGTGACTTTGCGAGAGGCTTTGACACGGCGGACCGGAAGCCGGGAGGCCGAGCCATGATGCCGGGCAATCTGTTCTGTCTGGAGCTGGCCGCGGCGTTCGCCGACCGCCGGCGGCTGGCCCTTCGCGTGGGCCTGAGCGTCCTGCTGGCGCTGCCATTCATCCTTATCGACATGCCGGCCCAGGCTCAGGCGGCCGGAGTCGCCATGGTGATCCTCTTCACCGGTCTGTTCGGCGCCGCTGTCGGTCATGCACGCCTCCGCGAAGATCGGCGTTACGAACGTCTCGCACTGCTGCCGACGGCGCGAGGGACTCGTTGGCTGGACCTGGTTCTGGCATCAACGCTGAGCCGGCTTGCGCCCACGGTAGTGGTGTTGACCACCTTTGTCATCATTGATGGACGAGGGACCGCCGCTGCCCCGCTGCTCCTGCTCTCGGCGATGTTGTGCGGCTCGTTGCTGCTGCTGACCTTGCTCGGAATGCTCACCGCCCGGCTGGCCCACAGCAACGCCGAAGTCCACCTGTTCGGCGCGCTGGCCGGCGGGCTGCTGGCCTTTCTCTCCGGCCTGACCCCGCTACCTGCCCGAATGGCGTGGCTCGCCGGCCCGATGAACTGGAATCCACTCAGCCAACTGCACCAGACCCTGGTTGCCTGCGCGACCGGATCGGCGCGGGCGTCCGGCCCAGGGCTTGCCTTCGCCGCGCTCCTGCTGGCGGGCATTGCGACCACAGCAGTCGTCAGATGGACGCAGGGCACAGGTTCATCGGCGAGAAGGAATTGACAGGCGAGAAAACCCAACCGATAATGGCGCGGGTTTGAAAGGTGGACAAGGATGATCCTCGGCATCGTGAGCGGCGTAAGCGTATTGACCAAAACCCACGTGACGGCCGGACTGGCTCTGCTGGCTCTGTTCGAGTTTGCCACGGCCATGTACGTGTTCGGCAAGAAGGGCAACAAACCCCACGCCAAGATCATGCTTTCGATCCACCGCATCGGCGGGTTCGTCTTTCTCGTAGCGTGGCTCTGGCCCATGTTGGTCGGCGCCGATCTGCTGGCGCGGCTGAGTCGTTATGAAGACGGTTGGCAGTTCGACGGGCCCCGTTTCTTTCACGCGATGCTGGGCGTAACGGTGTTTGTCCTGCTATTGCTGAAGATCGCCGTCGTTCGCTTCTATCAGACGTTCCGTCCCTCAGCTCGGCTGCTGGGGATTCTCATCAGCGTCCTGGCGGTCATCACCTGGCTGATCGCCGGCTGGTTCTGGCTGGCCATGATGGGTGGTCGCAACGTGCAGTAGGAATTGGTGCGGGGCAACCCTTTGTGCCTGCCTCCACGTACCCGGGGCGCGACTCAACGGCGACTTGTGCTTCCACCGGTGGACGAAGAAGAGATACGCCAGCACACACCACAGCAGACCCGCGAAGATCGTCGCACCGATCGACCAACCACTCGGCTTCGGTACATCGTCGCGTGCCAGGAAGAACGCGTCATCGGGAATGGTCACGTCGAATTGCTGGCGGAATCCCGCGCGCACGCTGCGTGAGAAAGGCATCCGATCGAACGAACGCAGGCGTCCCAGGTGCTGCTCGATCTGCAACCATTTCTCATCTACTGGCTCGGCGGTTCGCACCACGAGCTTGGACCCGTATTCGTTCAGCAGGAAATAAGTGAAGCGCACCCCATGCTTGGCGAATGTCGCAGCTCGCGCCAGGTCGGGCGTGCCGTGAACCGACGCGAACGTCGAGTGCCCAAAACGCTCCGGCGAGAGCTCCTCGACAGACGTCACCTGCACCGGTTCCGTCGAGCCTAAATCGTAGCGCAGCTCCGGAATCTGAAAGGCGATCATCGCCGTGACCACGAGCATCAGGAACAACTTCAGGCCCGTCAGAAAAACGCGTCCCACTGAGATCACCGCCTGGTTCCTCCCGTCGTCGCACGCGGCGTTCAATCGTACCAGAATCCTAGGACCATCAGCGTCACGAGGAACAGCAGCAAGCCGACCGCGATGCTCACCCAGGTCCAAACGACGCCCACCGCCCAACGCGGGTCCTCGGACGCCGGGCGCAACGGGTATACAGCAGCAGCATCCTCGGCCTGCACCTCGCCTGTATCGCCCGCCGGTGATTTAGGCTCGCGCGTCTGCCCAGGTGCCTCGGCATCCGGCTCGCTCGCTGCTGCTCGTTTCTCTTCCTCGCTCATGCCACGATTCCTTCCGTGCTCATCACTGGCCGCCTTCCAGGTAGTCGACGATCTTCTGAGCTTCGTCTTCCGTCAGGCGCGTCCCGTAGGCCCGCATCCGCCCGACGACGCGGTCCCAGTCGGAGTGCTTGTACACATGGATGCGTTCAAGGGTATGGCACGAGATGCATCGCGCGGAGACGAGATCGGCGCCGGTCATCCCCTCGTCGGGCACTCGCGCTCGCTGCGGCGACAACTCGTCCATGTAGGCGGGTTTCTCCAGGACCATGCGGATGTCAACCTCCCCTGGACGCTCGGGTCCGTAGTACACGTCAGCGTATTGAGGCAGACGGTTGAATCCCGCCACCCGCTCACCTGAGGCGTTGGTGAAGCGCGGTCGAGCTGCCTCGCGGACGTATCCGCCCAGGCAGACCGTCAGGAACGAGAGGATGCCTACCAGGACGAAGACGGCGCGGCCTGAGCCCTCGTAGCGATCGAGCAAATGGGTCACCCAGAGCCCGGCCAGAACCGCCGCGCCCAGAGAGCCCCAGAAGAACAGCCACGTCATTTGCATGCCCATGCCGAGGTAGAACATGAAGTAGACGCCCGCCAGCGTGTAGACCATAACCATCGGCAGCGAGAACTCGCGGTCCGTCCGCGCCGATCGGCGTGCGAACGCGAATCCCGTCCCGAGCATCGCCGCGACGATGAGCTGCTTGGTCCACCACCAGTCGATCCCGCCGGCGACGACGTCACCCTGACCGACCATCAGGTTGTCGTAGGCCTCCTTGCCGTGGTACTTGAGCACCCAGGCATAGAAGAAGCCGATGATCGGCAGGGTCAGAAAGCTCATGAAGCCCACGCTGAAAGCCAACCGACCGCCGGTTTCGCTCCAATCCTCCTTCTTGCCGGCCTGGGACCGGTACAGCATGATACCGCAGACCGCCGCGACGAAGAACGCACCGTAGGCGAAATTCGCCGCGGTGCGGTGCAACGTCAGCATCAGGAAGCTCGGGTTATAGAAGGCCAACTTGTCCCAACCGAGAATGCTGGCGGTACCCGACCAGAGACTCACCTGCCCTTCGCTGAACGCGGGCGTCAGCATGTACGAGCCCATGCCGTTGATGATAAAGAACTGCAAGAAGAACATCGGTGTCAGCAGCGCGCCCATGAAGATGTGCAGCCTCTTGTGACCCCACATCGTGTCCCAGAAGAAATAGTGCAGCGTCAGCGTCGTCGCGAGCATGAAGAACAGCAACTCTTCCGCGATCAGCGTCCAGAAGAAGTGTGTGAAGATCTGCGACCAGAACTGCGGATACAGCCCGCTTAGCGCGAACACCAGGCCGATAGCGTTAATGGTGCCGATATTGTAGATGCACACGTGCCACAGTTGCACGCGCCGAGCCAACAGATCGTAGCGACCGTCCCGGCGGAAGTAGCCCAGCAGTTGCAGCACGGTAACGATGAAGGCAAACCCGATCGCCAGTGACGCGACAGCCGTGTGGAACAATCCCAGGAACGCGATGGAGAACTTCGCTCCGCCGGGAGACTGGATGAACGGATTGGTTGCGGCCGCCAGAATCATGGATGGTTCTCCTCCAGGAAGCCGATAATCCGTTGCGCCTCGTCGTCGGTCAGTTCAACGACACCTTCATCCCGCGCTGTTTGGACCGCCTGCCGCCAGCCTTCCGGCGGTGGCTCGTCAAGACGGGATGGATACAGACCGCGCGGCTCGAGCCATTTCGTGTAGACCAGGTAACGGTCGGCCTCCTCCTGCGTCTGTTCGGGCTTGACGATCTCGCCGTAGACCGTGTCGGGACTCTTGCTGTGCTCGCGCACGAACCCGCCCATCGCAAAGGTGAAGAAGGCCGCCAAACCGACGGCGAACATGGCCCACTGCCAGGCATTGCGCTCCGGGTTGCCGGTCCCGCGCTGCCACCACAGCCACCCGATGAGCCCCAGGATCACCGCCGTGCTGACCAACCGCCACAGTACGGCGCTGCCGGCCAGCCACATCAGCGGCGGATGGAGCCAAACGACCAGCAGGACCACCAGCAAACCTGCCGTCGCGCCCCACATCACCTTTTTGGAGCCGTGCCGTTTGACCACGAACGTGCCGCCTACAACGAGCAGAAAGAGGATCAACGACATCTTGATGATGAAGTAGATGTTCGAGTGGCCCCCCATGATCGCCAGGAACGCCGCCGGCGCTTCGCGTTGGATGACGCGGGCATAGAACCAGCCGATGATCGGCTGCGCGAAGAACGCGAAGAAACCGATGAGGAAGCAGGTCTGCGATGCCCAGCGGAAATAGGTCGTGTTCTCACTGTTCGGGTCTTTGCGTTTCTGCCCCCTGTACCGCAGCGCGAAGACGCCGCCCGTGAGCAAGAGCACGTAGCTGAAATTACCGAACGTCCGATGACTCAGCAGGAACGG
The DNA here is from genome assembly GCA_016927855.1 of Sedimentisphaerales bacterium. GTDB lineage: Bacteria > Planctomycetota > Phycisphaerae > Sedimentisphaerales > Anaerobacaceae > JAFGLV01. Next base: position 17,975 of record JAFGLV010000141.1, on the reverse strand, counting down.
AAAGCTCGGGTTGAGCATCGCCGGGAGCGACCATGCGACCGGTTCGGTGACTTGAGGCAGCGGCGTGTTGCCCGGCGTCAGCATGTAGGCGCCGAGGGAGTCCCAGACGACCTGCACCATGTAGCCGAAGAAAGCCGCGATCACACCCATCGTGATGTGCAGTTTCTTGCGGTTCTGCCAGGCGTCCCAGGTGAGATAGTAGAAGAAGAAAAGGAAGAACACCTCCGCCAGGAAGAAGCCGAACTGGACGATCAGCGGCCAATAGAACAGGTTCGCCCAGCGGGACCAGAACTCCGGATAGGTACCGATGATGAACATGGGGATACCGGTGCCCAGCGCCGCGCCCGGCGAGAACAGGATCAGCGAGAACCAGATGAAGCTCTTGGCCAGCCGCTCCCAACGCAGGTCTTTACGGCGGTAACCGATGTACTCAAACAGCGGCGCCAGCAGCATGAACGCGGTGACGAGCGTCGCAATGGGAATGTGCGAATAGGTGATCTCCTCCATCCAGACCCAGCGGGGAAACACGGGGGTATCGATGACCGGTAGATCCATAGTTCCCTTTACCTCATTCGCGTCCGTGCCTGCGTGATCGCCACCAGGTGAGCGTGCGCCGACTGGTCATGGGCTGCCACCCTACCAACGCGTCGGTTGCCCGTCAAGATACTCTGTGACGGAGTATTTGTTCTGCTCGATCCCGCCGGGCGGCTGTCGCGACCTGTCCACGCGCGGCGTCTCGGCACTCGACACGCCGCTGGGAGCGTGGGAGAATTCACCGCCAGTCGTGCAGGTTTTTCCTGGAGCGAATCGAGCTTTTTCCCCACGCCGTCACGGCACGCCCATTTCCTATCATCGACCCGTCCTTCATAGACGCGGGCTCGCTGTCGGCCCAGCCGGCTGCGAAATGCCCGTGCTCTTCACACGATCTTGAAAAACGCACAAGAAAGGAGCCTGTCGTGAAGGCCAAAGTGGATGCGAGTCTGTGTGCCGGCGTGGGTGCGTGCGAGAGCACGTGTCCTGAGGTGTTCGAGGTCAAGGACGGCGTCTCGACCGTCAAGGTCAGCCCCGTCCCGCCGGGCGCCGAGGACAAGTGCCGCGAAGCCGTCAAAGGCTGCCCCATGAGCGCCATCTCCATCGACGAATAGCCGCACGCTAGCCCAAGCTGGTCACGCCTGCTCCGGGGCAAAGTGCACTTGCTCCGCCACGGATCATGCTTACTCCGCGACGGATCATGTTTGCTCTGTGGCGGAGTAAGCATGCTTTGTGACGGATCAGTCAGCCCCCATTCCCTCTAAAACCAGTATTGACAGAGTGTTAGCCGATAGTCGCCCAAAACGAACGGTACGCGACGTCCGAGAAACGTTCTTTCACCGCAGGGGACGCGGAGGCAGGCCTGACAACGCAAGATCGAGGGCGGGAAGGTCCGCAGATGGACGCGCATTCCGGCAGCACGTAGACCTCGGTGTGGGCTCAGTCGCCAAGCCAGCCTGGACTGACTGTTCTCCCGCGATGACCGGCGGTCCACCTCGCGCCACTACTGGTGTCCACTATTGTACAGAGAGTCCCGCGGGGCAGCCGCGCACCCCGGGCGCGAAGGTGAAGCGCGCACGTTGTGGGTTGGTGAAATAGGCGCGCGTCTGTACGGTTTCGCCGGGGTCAAGGTCTCCGTCTCCCAGCAAAGGCGTCAAGTCCACGTATGGTTTGCCGTCCTCTGTCGTGCCGCTTGTATTAGCCGGGACAACCCAGAAGCTACTGACGGAGTCGATCACCAGCCAAACTGGCTCGCCGATGACGGTGCTCGATGTATTCTTGACGGTCACACCCACACTGAACTGCCCCGTTCGGCGATCGTATGAGGCGGCACCCGCCGCCACGGTCACGAAACTGTTGACGGATATCTGTGGGGTTTCCAACGAGTCGCTCGCTGTGATGGTTTGCTCAAAGCGACCATCGCCTTCTGTGTCCACCTTCAGCGTGGTGCTCGGGGCGCCGGAATCCCAATTGATTTCGAACACGTGCCTTGATCCAGGCGCAATGAGTATGCCGTTGGCCTCGAACTCTTGAGGAGAATTGCGGTTGATCCGCGATATCTGGAGGCCATACGTACCCTGTCCGGTGCCAACGACCTCGAAGGTGTATGACGACTCAGGGTTCACGATAAGCGCCGTGTCCTCCGCAAAGTAAGAGTACGGGATTTCTCGGCGTACGTTACCGTCTACGACGCCCGTCACGTTGCCCTCAGCATCGACGATCCGTGGTTCCCCCGGGCTGCCGATAACCATCTCGATTACCTCGTAGATGTTGAAGGTAAACCGTTTGGGATCGCTGCGACCTACGGCCGACCGTGCGCGCGCTTCCACGTCAATATCACCGCCCGACCAGTCTATCTCGACGCCGCCCGCTTCCATCTCGTAGACCAGGTCGAGAAGCTCTCCGGAGCCGGGGATCACTCCGTTCGCCACGCATTTCACGAGTTGAACGAAGACCCACTCCCCCACGCCGAAGCCCAGATCCCACGGTGCCTTGGCAACCATTTCTGTGTCGCCATGGGATTCGGGAGATACAAGCGACCGTCCAAACTCGACGGAGTGCTGCACCTCGCCAAAGTGCTTCCCCGTGAACGTGATTTCGTCTCCCGGCTTCCCATACGACGGAAGGACTGACTCCAACACAGGCTTTTTGTATGTGAACGGGACACTATTCGTCTCCTCCAAGCCGATACCCCCTCCGGCCGTCACGTCAACGGTTCGCTCCCCCTCCGATCGAGGTTCCGGCACCTTAACCACAACCGTAGACGTCGACCAACTCACTATCTCGGCTTCGACGGTGTCGAACTTGACGTGCTCGGTGACCTTGTCAAGACTGCTTCCCCTGATAGTCGCGATGATCCCAGGCGCTCCGGAATCGGGCGCGATGGTGTCAAGGTAGGGCTCAGTCTGTGCGGGTGGAGGCGGTTCATCGGGGGTGGAGGCAGACGCCGGTGCTACAGACTCGACTATGCATACGAAATGGAGAAATTCCTGATCGCTCTGCGCCTGCGTATCAACGAAGGCGAGCACGTACTCTTCAGTGCCGCAGAGGCCCGGCCCTTGCCCAGGGAGTTCTATCGTGTCGCCAGTGCCTTGGTAGGCGTACATGTGATCTATGCCGTCATGGTTCAGCCTTGCCTCACTGTAGAAACGCTTGTCACCATAGTCGAGGTAATAGCCGAACCTATTTCCGGAAAAGCGGATTCCTGTATCCGAAAGAGGGTTGATCAGCACGTTTCCCTGCACGAGGATGGAGAAACAGACCTGTGCACCGGATCCGTCCGCGCCGGCGAATAACTCGACCGTCTTCGAGGCGTCTTCGGCATCGTACACTCCGAACGCAGTGTCTGCTGCCGAAGACGCTTGCTCGAAGACCAGAGCAGTCCAGGAACCTCCAGAACCTCCGATACTCCACAGCGAATCACCTCCGTCGGGAAGGTAGTCACTCCTCACATCGATACTACTGTCACCCGCAACGGGTGCAACGGTGATGTTGTCCAAGACCGACTGCAGGGAAGGCCAGAAACGGCGCACCCTCCAGTATCTGCCAGAGCTCTTCCAGTTCTTCGCTATACCTGTGACACTGCAGTGTTCCACTAGGCAGCCCTGGCTGGTTACTTCGCGTACAATTCCGCAATGTCCCAGATCGCTCTGTGTCCAGACATCTCCTACGATCACTTTCTCGCGTTCAATCTCCTCCAGTCCTTCGACTAAGGTCGTAACATTTATGTAGTACCCGTCATAACAGACATCCCAGGCTTCTTCCGGTAAAGGCGGTTCAATGTGGCCAGTTTCCCACTGCTGCCAAGGACTGGGAAGTACCCCCAACCCCAGTTGGTGAGCCACCCAGTGAGCACAACCTGTGCCCGGGATTACCCTCCAGGGAGTATCAGGATCACCATCCTTCCAGATGAAACACTCCTGCGGTTGAATATATCCGCTAGCGTCGTCGCGCACGTGCAAGACAGCTTCGGGGCGGGTCGCATAGAATCGGCCCGCGAATGCCGGGCTGACCAACAGAACGACTGACGCGAGCAAAGCGGTCTGCGAGGCCTGCCATATTGGCTTCCTTCCTGTCATCTCAAGCGTCCTTTTCTTCGGCGTTCGATTTCTTTCTGCCGACATTTCCACCTAGGAGTGCGCCAGTGTTCATTCGTGCTGGGACGGAAGGACAACCAACGCAGAACCACCCGTGGCTGCCGCGCGCCTATTGTCACACAACTCTCTTGCGCTTGAGGGGCAACCCAATTATACTGCTGCCGAGCCCGACGATGGCCAACAGGACCGCACTTGGGAGCGGCACAACAGAGACATCGACGTTGTCCAAGTGCGTTGTGGTAGTCATCCCGTCATAGCTGCCCCAGAGGTCGAACGACAGGAGCACATCCTGTCCGCGCCAGGACGAGACATCAAGGCTGATCGTATTGCCTGCGACGGCCATGCCGGCAGAGGTTTCCATGGCGCCGGTGTTCTCCAGCAGGAAAAACTCGGTCACGAACGGGTCCCAGGTGATGAGCGGGTCGAACGTGGCCGCATCCAGCAGTGAGGCCGTGAAGGCGTCGGGCCAGGCAAAGGGATCACGATCGCCTTCGGCACTCAGCGTCAGGTCAAAGGACAGAAGCTGTGCGCCGAGCGGGAGCGTGAATTGCTGCGAAAGCGTGCTGGAAATGTCGAAAGCATCCTCCTGGAAAAGGGCGTAGCCGCCCCCATCGGTTACGTCGCCCCATTCGACGGTCCAACCGGCCAGTCCCGACGAGAAGTCGCCGTTCTGAAGGGTGATGTCGGCATACGCCGGCGAAATTGCACCGACTGTGACGACAGTGCAGAAAAGGAGCTTGAGGCACGGGTTCTTGCAGTTCATCGATTATCCTCCTAACCACGAAAGCGTTTCTATTCCGGCGTCTACACGGAGAAACAATCGAAAGAACCGGCCACAGGGAGCATTCGCGAAAACGACAGTCCTGCCCGCAATCGTCGGCACGAGACCCCCCGCAGTCTCTGCTCTGAGGATAGACGCAGGGCGCCACAAAAGCAGGAACAAAGCCGTGCCGTCGCACTTTTTTCCCGACGAGCAGGCTGGCCGCCAGCCCGCTCTGCGCTTCCCGGTCAAGCCCGCCGGCGGTAGTTGAAAGGCGGGCGGCGGCACGGTAGGATAAGGGGCGATTCGACGGGCAGTGACGCGCCGGCCTTGCGGCGAGGTTCGGGCGGCTGCGGGGTTTCGGGTTCGAGGTGACGACGATGGTAGATGGAACGCGATGGAACGGACGGGGCCGACTACTGGCAACGATGGGGCTGATCTGGCTGGCGACAGGCGCCGTGCCGGGTTCAGCGGGCGAGGGACAACGCGTGGCGGTACTGCTGGTCGATATGGATCGGGTCGAGGGGGAGATCGATCCGCGCGTGTACGGGCATTTCCTCGAGCACATCAATCATTCCGTCGTCGATGGCCTCTACGCCGAGCAGGTTCGTGGCCGAGGCTTCGAGGGCGATGACTTTCGCGATTATTGGCAGTCATTCGCGAGCGATGCGAGCATCGGCAACGCGCGCGTCGTCCAAGTGCCGGCGGCCAACGGGGACAAGTGCGTTCGCATCGAGGTCAGCGGGAGCGAAGCAGGCATCCGGCAGGAGCGCGTGTACCTGCAAGCCGGACGCCGGTATGACGGCTCAGTGTGGCGGAAGGCCGAACGTGGCTCGGCCGCGACGACTCTGCGCGTCAAGGACGCTTCCGGCGCGGTGCTGGCCGGAGTGCCGCTCGGGATGGCGTCGTCGGACTGGCGGGAGGTCCCGTTCGCCTTCGATTGTCCGAAGACCGACACCAACGCGAGTCTGGAGATCGCGGCCACCGGTACCGGCGTCGTCCTGGTCGATCACGTGTCACTGATGGAGGCCGGCGCGCGGCGCAACGGCAGTCTCCGACCCGACCTGGTCAAGGCGTTGGCGGACCTGAAGCCGCCTTTCCTGCGTTGGCCCGGCGGGTCGTTCGCGTCGTTCTACAACTGGCGGCACGGCGTCGGTCCCCAGATCTCCCGCGTCTGGCGCCCCAACGCGCTGTGGGGCAACTACTCCGACTACAACGCCTTCGGCACCGATGAGTTCCTCGAACTCTGTCGCCAGCTCGGCACCGAGCCTTTGATCTGCCTGCGCGCGACGAGCACCGATCCGCAGGAGCTCCAGGAGGCGCTCGATTGGGTCCATTATGTCAACGATCCGCCGACCACGGAAATGGGCAAGCTGCGCGCCGCCAACGGCCATCCGGAGCCGTACAACGTGCGCTACCTGCAAATTGACAACGAGCCGATGAATCACGGACATTCCGCCAAAGAATACGCCGAGATCGTCAATCTCTACGGCGCGGCGCTGCGACGGATCGCACCGCAGGCAACCATCGTCGCGTGCGGACAGAAGCGCTCCAACGACATGAACTGGAGCCAGACGGTGATCGACGTCGCGGGCGAGAACTTCGACGTACTTGGCTGTCACAACTACGAATACGAGCCCGACAGGTACATCGAAGGCGTCAGTCGGATCGAGGACTACCTTGTCAAGCTCAGAGAGTACATCCGGCGTTCCCGGCATCCGCAAATCAAGATCGGCGTGCTGGAGTGGAATCTGTCCCGGACCTACGACTGGCGGGCGGGGCTGCACGCGGCCGGGTCGTTGATTTCCTACGAGCGGCTCAGTCCGGACCTGGCGATGTCGTGTCCTGCCCTGCTGATGCGAAACACCGCCGACGATCCAACATGGACGGCGTTCATCTACCACGACCACGTCTCGTGGTTTCCGGGATCAGGCTATATCGTCGAGAAGCTCTTCCGCGAGCACTACGCCGTCAAGCGGTTGGCTTCCGCGAAGGGCACGTTCAGAGACATCCGGCGGCGCCGCCAGTTCTTCGACGAGATCTCGACGATGAAGCCGGAGCAGTGGGAGCCGGGGACCGTCGATGCAATCGCTGCCTGCAGCGCCGACGGCAAGCGCATCGTCATCAAGGCGGTCAACTACAACGCGGACAACCCGGTACTCCTGATCCGGCTCCAGGGCTCAGTCGCCCCGGAACAAGCTGAGGTGACACTATACACGATCTCCGCGCAACCCACCGAGAGCTGCTCGATCCAGACGCCGGATGCAATCAGAGCGCAGGAAAAAACGATCGCGTACTCCGAGGACCTGCAAGTCGAATTGCCACCACACTCGGTGAGCGTGATCGCCATCGACGCTTTGTAGTACGGCGACAGCGGGCAACTCGTATCAGAGCAGTTCGTCTGCAGAAACCTGGCTGGGCGGGTCGTCCTCGTCGGCCGGACCGGACGGAGCGCTCGGTCGCTGGGGCTCAATCGGCTTGGCCGCGGGAGCGAGGACCTCGTGCAGGCGTATGGTCAAACGACCGGTCCACTTGCCGACGAATCCGGCAGCCAGCAGCAGCGCGAAGAGACCGACTGCATACCCCAGGCTCGGATCGATTCCGGCCAGGTGGCGCGGTTTGGCGGTAAAGGCTACTTCCATGTTCGCGGCGGGCTCGACCTGCAGGGGGCTCGCGAATTGCAGCATCCGGCCGCAGATGGGCATAGCGATCTGGAGCTGTGATACAGACGCTTCGGCAGCCGTCTGGGACTGAATGACCCGGCGGGTGATCAGCTCGAGATTCTCGTTATCCGCCTGGCCCAGCGAGCTGGCGATGCGCTCGGCCTGCTGCTGGCTAAACCCCTGACCGTCGATAGGACCCGCGCCTGGGTCTCGTGACGATGGGACCTCGCCGCTCTGGTGGCGCAATCGGTCCCTGGCATTGACCAATCCCACCTTGGCCTGCTGCCTGACGAGGTTGTCGAGATCGACACGGATGTCCTCATTGAGCGACGCGTCCCCGAGCGAGAAATTGTAGCCTTTGGTCAAGGCCTGGCGCGCCGCCGCCTGTTCTCCCATTTGGGCCAGCTCGCGAGCGCGGCTTTGCTGCTGCTGCGCGACGCGCAGGTTGCGCCGGTTGGCTTCGAAGGTCTGACGTTGATACGTCTGCCAGCCATAGCGCAGGATGTTGTCGGTCGCGGCGACGCGCGTGTCCACCGGCATTGTCCCTCCGAGATCGCCATAGCTGAAATCTTGCGGCACGTAGACCTGCCAGGTGATGTTCTTCAACGGCAGGTCGAAACGCGGTCCTGACAAGGTGTGGGTCCCGGACCAGGAGGCTGACGTCAGGTCGGTAACGTAGACCAGATCGACCAGCACGTCGTCGGAGGCCTGCTGGGGAAGCGGTACGAGCAGCGCCCGACGTCCGTCGGCCGTGTCGCGCAGCGACGGCTGCACCGCCTGGCCGTCCACGGCCAAGGACCAGATCGCCGCACCCGTGGGAAGAACCGTTTGCAGATGACGTTGGCTGCCGACGCGCAGCAGCAGCGCCACGCGGTTGATCGCCTGGCCGGCACCGGTGACGACAGAGGTCAGATCGGTCTTGAGTACCTCGGCGCCGATCTGCTCGGCTGCGGCGTGACGTCTGGCCCGCACGATCAGCGAATACTGAGCCGACACACTGCGGTAGCACATGGCGGCACCGGACAGGTCGCCGGCACCGAAGTAGTCCGGGATGGTCCTCGCGTCGGCGGGGCGGAACGACGCGTCCATCGACCCGGCTGCCAGCTCCACCCGGTCCGTCGCAAAGACGGCAACGTGACCGTGCTGGAGGTCGGCATCCTCGCACCGGACCGGCACGAGCGGAACGTTGCCGTCAGCGGGATCGTAGCGCGTTTCGTAGGCCACGTTCAGCAGATATGGCCGGTCGTAGACCTTGTCGGCCAACTCCACCTGCCACCGTCCGGCTTGCGCCTGCTCGCGCCGCGCGATGCCTGGACCGGTGATGGTCACTCCGACGGCTTCCGGAGGCAGGGTTAGCGTAAAGGCCTTGGCCCCGGCGTGGTAGAGACGATAGCGCAGCGCTTGCTGGTGGCGGACCAAGCCGTCCGTCACCCTAGCGATGTGAAGTCCCTGCACGGTGACTCTGGCCTGCATCAACTCGGTCTGCAATTCGAGCTGCCAGTCGGGTCGGAGAAACTGGAAGGCGAGAAAGCCTGGGCCGGACTGACCGAGCTCGGCCGGGTTGACCTCACTGACGCCCTGGCGCGACGCCACGGAGACACGAACACCCTGCTCGGCGCCGATCAGCAGATATCCGGTGTGCTTGATGGCGCCGGCCACCATCACGCGCGGCGGAGACAAGCGGGCGGGGATCTCGGCGATCGCGCGACTCAAGGCGAGCCTCAGGCGCACCGGGCCGATCAGCTTGTGTTGGAAGTGAACGCGCACACGACGCTGGTTCGGATCGGTCGAATCGTCCCAATGGCTGACCATCTGGCCTTCCAGCGCATCAATGTCGAAACCCTCAGGAACGAGCAGGTCGATATCGAAGCGGCCTGCCTTGGCGATCTCGATGTCCCACTGGCTGTTGTAGACGAGCCGTTCGTCCTCGACGTTGAACCGGGCGCTTTCCTGGCTGCGGACTTCGCTCTGGACCGCCTGGACACGGCCAGTCACGATATTGTTGGAGGCGTCGAATCGGAAGGCCTGGCTGATCTGCTCGGCTCGCAGATTGACCGCGGTGCCAACCAGATCGCCGACTTCGCGCACGTAATCGCGGACGTTCATCGCGGCCGGGTGCTCGTCAAGCTGAACGTACACCGACGGCTCCGCCGCCAGACCGACAACGCTGTGCTGGTCGAGAGCCCGTTGAACCACCAGAGGCTGCAAACGCACCTGGTAAGGCACAGAAGCATTTGCCGACTGCGTAACGAGCGACAGCGCATACGAGCCTGTCACCGGCGGACTCAAGCGAACTTCGAGTGTATGAGAGGCTGGGTCGTACCGCCAAGCACCAACTCCAGGCCCGTTGACTGATGTCACCGTCTGGCCCTGGGGCACGTCCAAGGTCAATCTGTCCACCTGGCCTTGTGCGATTTGGAGGCGCACAGCATGAAAGACCTGGAGCAGACCTGGTGTCACGCTGGCCAGCGCCAGGTCCTGGGCGTAGAAGCGGACCTCTTCCTGGGCGGTCTGCCGTTCGCGCGGACGCCAGGCGAACGTAGCGGGCTCGCCGGGAACAAACATGGCTTCCACGTGCGTCTGTCCCTCCTGCTCGGCGCGAGTCAGCAGCACGGCGCGCGGTGCTTCGACTACGACGTTGGCATCGGGGACAGCCAGACTGATACGATTCGTCAAGGCCGCCGGCAGCGCCAACTCGAAGTGTCGCCGCTGCTCCGGCCCGGCAGGCAGCAGAGGCGCCAGGAACGTGGCCTCCAGATCGTAAGTCCCGGATCGGTCCACGCGCACGACGTGTCGGCCTGCATCGACCCGGAGTTCGGCATGAGCGGCAAGGTCGGCCGGCGAGACCAGCACGGCTGACTCATCGAGAAGCGGAAAGCTGGAGGGCCTGTCGGCGCTGACTCGTAGACTGTATTTGATCTCCATGCTGTCGGCGCCGGCGCGCAGCGCGCATTCGAGCCGCTCAATCGTGGGACGTCCGAGGGCCGTCTGCGGCGCGGCCCCGGAGCCGGCGCAGCCACCCCCGGCACACATCAGCAGCAGGATCATCGCCACAGCCACGGCGCGTGCGGGCATCGCCTGCCTCCGCCACAGGCGATACACGAACCACGCGGCCAACACCGCGGGCACGAACCATGTCGCGAGAGCCTTCAGCACAGGCCAAGCAGGCGGCACCTTCGCCGTCACGTATATCACCACCGCGACAACCCCAGCCGCGCCGACCTTCCACCAGTACCGCCGGACAAAGACTAACGCGACTGCCGCGACAATGACCACGGCTGCACCGATGATGTCGCCGATGGTGATGCTGCGGCGCCAGGCGGGAACCAGCGCCGCCTCGACCTGCAGCGCCTCGGCCGGGTCTACGCTGACTGCCTGCGTGAAGCTTAGCGAGGTGGGCGGCTTGGGCACATCGAGGCGATCCGCGCCGGCCTCTATGCCGATCCAGACGATATAGACCAAGACGATGAAGAGGACGGTCTCCGGCAACCACGCACGCCGAAAGAGCGCGACAACTATGAATAGAACGCCCGCGACGGCAGCCGCTAGCCAGACGGCAGGTTGGCGCCACCAGTGACGGGCTCCGTTCGACCACAACTGACCGATCTGGCGCGCCAGCGGCGCAAGGCCTAAACGCCCCTGAGGCTGAGCCTGCGCCTGCATGTTTCCACCGGTCGGGTCGATTGTCCAGCGGCTTGGCACCGTCACGCGCCAGTCGGCATAGACGATAGGCACGGTGCAGCCAGGTGCAGCCAGGTTCACGCGGGGTCGCCAGCGGCCGCTGCCGTCATGCACCTGGCCATACTCCAACTCGATAGTCAACGGGTCGTTGGGGTTGGTCTGACGGCGCAGCGGCACGAGCAATCGCCCGTTGCCCTGCTCGCGGGAGGCGGCCAAGCGGCTCGACCTTTCCGATCCGTCAGGCGCGGTCTCGATGGACGAAACAGCCCAAACCCGCGTCTCGGCAGGTATCGTCAGGGCAAGGAACTGCCCCGTCGTATTCTTGACTTTGTAGCGTACGATCGTGGCAGATTCGATCCGCCCATCTGGCCGGATCGCCAGACGCGTTTGAAGGTCTGCGATATCGATTGCCACCGGCAGCAGTCCGCTGCGTCGATAAGGGTCGATCGTCAGGGCGGCGGTATGAGGTTCGGACACGTATTTATACGCGGCCAGGATCGGGCTGCTTGTCAGCAGGCGATAGTCGCCGGGCAACTCGTCCAGGCTGATCGGCAGCAGGCCGGCCTGGCCAGCAGTCTGATCCGACGCCAGTTCCAGCCTCAGGTCAAGATGGCTGGTCACGACCACGTAGCCGGTCTGCGTCTGCACGTCGGGACAACGCAGAGCACCAAGCTGAATGGGCCGATCCGAGGCATGGCGCTGCGTGTGCGTCACGGCCAAATTGTAGTCACCCAGAACCTTGCGCGTGAGCCTGACTACCCACACATCGCCTTCACGCACCCACCGCCGGACGTCACTGCCGACGAATTCGACGTTCTCGAAACTGTCGGGCAGGCGGAACCTCAATTCGTCCAACGGCGAGCCGGTGATGAGATAATTGACCACCGCCGATCCATGGGCCAGCGTCTCTCCGATCGACTGGAGATGGAAGACCTCCGCTCGGACTTCGGCGGGTCTGCGCCGTGACATCAGGTTCATCGTCCAGTCCGCCTCGCGAAACCGGTAGGCGTACTGTGCTTGGGGTACCCGCAAGGGAACCGACGCGGTATGGACTTCGCGGAGATTCTGTATCTGCGGCGGGTCGATTTCGATGCCGGTCTCCGTCGCGACGACCACGTAGCCGCGTTGCGTCTTCGCTCCGACCACGTTTGGCGACGTAATGCTTTGCGTCACACCCAAGGGTCCTCTTCCCAACTCCAGACGCAGGTGCAGCAGTGTCCTGCCAATCACCGGTTCCGTGAACACGACCCGAACAGTCGTGGGTTGGCCGGGCGCGGTCCCGTTCGGCAGGTGGTAATCGTCCACGCGATTGCCATCAACGGCCGCGACGACGAAGCCGGCCGGCGTCGTGATCTCCAGTTGGCCTACCGGCGCATCACGCACGTCAAGCTCCAACTCGGCATCGAGCAGCAGATCGTCTTCCTTGATCCTGGCCACGAGGCGGCCCACAACGTCATAGGCAGGAACGATGTCATCCGCCATTAGTCGCAGGCGGTAGCGGCTGCCGGCATAGGTATAGAAGAAGGCTTTGCCTTGAGGGATGGGCCTGGACTGGGTGTCCGGCGTGATCCCAGACGAGGGTGGCTGGGCTACACGCGGAAAGGCGGCCGCGTCGATCTGGGTTAGCCCGGACGACTCTTGCACGACCAGTTGCAGGGCGCTGTTGGTCCCTACCGCCAATTGACCGCTGGCGCGGATGCCGCCGGTCGGCTCGATGGCCGGCACGTCTACCGTGGACGGCAAAGCATTCAGAGCCGCCTCCGCTCGGATGCGCAGGCGGTAATCCCGTTCCTGGGGACGGCTCAATTCCACGCGCAGCGCTCGAGTTCCACCCACTTCATCACCCAGACCCCAGGCGCGGATCGCCGGACCCTGCACCGCGACGATGCTCAAGCCGGCGGGCACCTTGAGAGTCAAGCTCTCGATCCTGCCTTGCGCCACCTGGAAATCGAAAAGCGCATCGACCTGCATCAGGCCTGCGCGGACATCGACGATCGTGTTGGCCTGGCTGGAGAAGACCAGCTCGGCGCCGGCCAGTTGGACCTGGGGTTTCCAACGGACAACCAGCGGCTCGCGCGGCCCGAGCAGCGCTTCAACCACCAGCTCGCCGCCCTCTACGCGCCGTTGCACCTGCAGCGCGCCGGGCAATTCGATCTCGACGTCGCTCTGGCGGCTGACCAGCCGGATCCGGCGTACGCGCCCCGCGGGCACCTCCAGGCGCGCGCGGCGCCACACGCTGTTCGCCTCCGTCGAGCTGGCGGCCATGAACGTCGCGCGGACAGGATACGAGCCTTTCCGGGGCCACGTGATGCGATAGGCGTGGTCGTTTGGATCGTAGTCGAGCCGAACGTCTCTCAATGGCGGCTCCAGTTTCTCCAGGACCGCGTCGCCTTGGATCAACGTCATCGTACGCGGTGCTTCGCTCGACTGCGCCTCGAAGGCCAGTGTCACCGCCAGGTGCGGTCCATCGATGCGGCCGCGGACCTCGACCTGGTCGATTTCGATGCCGCCAGACGCAAAATGCGACGTCTCTGCCGACGATGGCGACTCAGGTGCCGCCGTGGCAGCGATCGTCACACACAACCACATGAGCAGACAGACGCACAGATGATTCCGGATGCTCATACCCTACCCTTTCGTCTCTGTGAACTCCAGGCGAAGACATCTCTGTCCAAACCATACAGTGGTTTCGGACGGCCTGGCTGTAAAACTCATGTAAAGAACCGAGTCCTGTTCGTAGTCTGCCCGTGAGGGCATAGGTATGGTCGAAACAGCACCCGACCTTGCCCGTAGCGTCGGACGGCGCCACCCCAAACGAACGCCTTACGGCGTCACTACAAACGCGGGACGCGCGACCTACGGCGCCCTGGGCAGGTTCTCTGCCTGATGCGCCAGCGCCGCCAAGTCCCGGATGTCGCGATCCAGCGGCAAGACGACACTGACCTCGTCGAGCAGATTCTGCACGTCGGCCAACTGGGTGTCCCACGCATGTTCGGATTGACGCAGCCACTCCGCAAACCGCGCCGCACCGGCAGCCAGGAAGAAACGTGGATTCTCCTCTACCGACCGCCGTCGCACGATCGAACCGGCCAGGGGCTGAGCGATCTCCTCGATCTTGTCGGTGTCGGTGTCACGATACCGAACGAAAACCGTCCCGAGGTCAGCGTCACTCGTGTCGCGCGGCGGAATCAGCTCCAGCTCATAGAGAGCCGTCGAGCACTGGCCCGAGCCCACCTCGCCGGCATCGATCGTGTCGTCGCGGAACCGCTGGTCCTCGATGTCACGATTCTCGTAGCCAATCAATCGATACCGCCGCACACGATCCGGATTGAACTCGACCTGGATGCGCGCGTCCTTGGCCACCGTCTGAAGCGTGTCGGACAAATGCCCGACGAGCGCCTCGCGAGACTCGGGAGCGGCATCGAGAAACACATAGCGTCCGTCGCCGTGATTCGCCAAGGCCTCCAGGAAGGCATCGTTGTACGCACCGTATCCGACCCCGACGCAGGTCAAGGTGATCCCCTGCTTGCGGTCGTCGGCGACCTCTGCGAGCACGGCGTCCGCGTCGATCTCGCCTACATTAGCCACTCCGTCCGAGCAGAGCACGACCTGGTTGATCTGACCGGCGACGAAGGCCCGGCGGGCGGTGGCATAGCCGAGCTCAAGACCGGCCAGCAGGTTCGTAGGACCGGCCGGCTGGATCGCGTCGATGGTCCGGCGGATGGTGTCCTTCTCGCGGACCGAGATCGCTTCCAGGTGCAGCCTGGCTTCGTTGGCGCAGGTGACCAGCGAGACACGATCGCCTTCCGAGAGCCTGTCGACCAGGAGATTCAACGCGGACTGGACCTGGGGCAACCGGTCCGCCTGGCCCATCGAAGCCGACGTATCGACCACGAAGACCAGGTGAGCGGCGCGGCGCTGGTCGCGGCCTACGGTACGAGCCTTGACCGCGATCTTCAACAGCGTCAGGTCCTGACCCGCCGGCGCGAATGGCGACGGCGCCCCTTCGGCATACACTGCAAAGGTCGGCCTGTCCCGCTGCGGATAGGCGTAGTCGAATGCATTGACGAACTCTTCCATGCGGACCGCGCCGACCGGCGGCAGATAGCCACTGCGGACATACCGCCGGCACAGCGCATACGACGCCGTGTCCACGTCGAGAGCAAAGGTGGACTGCGCGTCACGCTCCGTCATCACCCACGGATTGACCGGCACCACCTTAAACCGCGACTCCGGCGGCAATATGCCCGAATCCTCATTTGCGACCTGGGCGGTCTGCGTGTTCTGCTGAACCTTGGCCGAGGTATCCTGCGTGGCCTCTGCAGGCTCCTTGTCCAACTCCGCAATCACATCATCGATGATGGTCATGATTTGGGACGGGCCTTTCACGACAACGGAATTGGTCCGGTCGTGGGCAGCCGTCACGACGGCCACGTTGCTGAACGTCGCACCGCCGGCGGCCTGGCCGCGCCCGTAAAAGACCTCGTCTATGAGCCGCGCGACGTTGCTCGCCTGGGCATTCTTCAGTCGGTAGATTTTGATGTCAGCGACCCCGTCCGTCGGCGCGTCCAACGCTTGGGCGATCTTCATCAGGCGTTGAACGTTGGAAACAGAACCCGTGACAGTCAGGACGTTGTTGTCCCGGTTCGCCTCCACGAGGGCGTAATCGGGGGCCATGGTCGTCAGAACTTGCGACATCACCTGAGCATCCAAATGGCGAATGGGCAGCACGGATGTGACAACCTCGTCGTTGGGTGGCAGGTCCTCCACACTGGTCCCTACCAGAAACGGGACGTTATGCGACTTGGCCTGAGCCGTAGTCATGACCTGAAGCGACTTGCCCATCCGCACGGCGGCTAAATCCTTGTCCTTCAGCGCCGAGTTGATCAGCGAGACCGCTTCATCGATCGTGACCGGTTGCCTGCTCACCATCGTCACGCGACCATCCAACGGAACCTGTGGACCGACAACGGTCAGGGACGCCTTTTCGGACAAATACTCGAGAACCTGCTGCAAAGGCGCATCTTGGAAGTTCATCTCAAGCTTGACGTCCATGGGCTTATCCGGCTGGCGGGTCGGCTCTTTCACCAATTCACGCCAATTCCTGGGATAGGTCATGTCTTTCGAATACGGTACTATCGCCTCGTCGGTATTCAGGAGGGAATCGGCCCTGGCTTTGTCCACCTCCGTGCGGAGTTCGAGTTGTGCCCTCACGGCCCCACGCTGCCGCTGCTCCGCTAATCGGCTTTGGCCATCCGCTTGTGGGCCAGCAGTCCGCGTTTCCACTCCCGTTGCCGTGCGTTCGCCTCCAACAGATTCGCCCCGAAACAGCCCACCTACAAGGGGCGTGTCCCCTGCCAAAGGCACTTTGGCCGGGCCGGACGTGCCGGCGATCGCACTTGAATCCTCCTTAACGCTCGATTCCTCCAAGCCCTCGGCGAGTTCAGCCCGCTTCCTAACTTCGTCGCTGGCCGTTTCTCTTATCGTTCCCCAGTTGAGCCCCTCTTGTGCGGGCGTTGCCGTCTGCGGCACAGGAGCGTTGGCAACGATGCGGCCTTTGGCATCCTCCGCAAGCCCGGCCCGATCGGAAGCCGCTGCCTCGAACGCCGTTGCCAACCTTTCCTTCAGTTGTGCGATCTGGCCAGATTCCGCACCGCTCGTCGCTGGCGTACCTCCTCTGCCTCCTCTGCCTCCTGCTCCGAACCGAGCCACAGTATCCCGACCACCAATCTGCCCTGTCTCGGCCTTTGCTGCACTATCAGATGGTCTCGCAGGTGTGACCGCACCGACCGGCACCTCAAAAGAGTCACCATATATGGTTCGCTCCCGACCGTCCTGCTCCTGGTAGTACCACCCCCTGCCGGAATCGCCCAGACTGGCCACGATCTGACCGTCCCTGTCCCCGTCGCGGTTCTCCATGAGCGATTCGGCGTCAGCAACGGTCCCCGAAGGTTGCGTGCGTACGGACGTGCCCGCCACCTCGTAAGTCGTTGTGCCGGGGGCCACTCCGCCGGGTCTCTCCCGGAACCGGCTCTCCTCCTGCAAGGCAAGTGACGGCGTCGCGGCGTCGCGCGCCACCGCTCCGCGCGCCGGCTCAGAGGTCGCCGGCTGCTGTCCGGCTGCTGGCGGGGTAGTCGGCGCTGCAACCCCTTGCTGCAACATCTCCTGCCTCCGCTCCATCAGCTTCCGGAGGACTTCGGCCGAGTCGCCCCTTAATGCCGATTCCTGCTCGCGTGCCACACGTATCTCGTCCGAGTATTGAAGGACTGTCTCACCTGCAGAACGAATGCTGTTTTCCGCCGGCTTACCCGTTCCCGGCGTCGCGACCGTGCTCGCCATCGGGCCACCTGCTGGCCGCGAAGGCAGGCTTTCCGGCGCCGGTACCGGCTCATTCTGAGCCACTCTTCTGCTGCCCCGGCCCGCACCCTGTTGCCCGAGTCTGTCCCACAACCCGTCCTGCGGTTCGCCTTCGGCAGAAGGTCGAAGCGCCGGTGGTCGTGTAGGCAAGACCGGCTGCCTCGCTTGCGCCAGGCGGGTCTCATTCGATTCCAGGCCTGCATTAGTGATACCGGAAGACGTCCCGCCGGAAAAGCGAATATCGTAATCATCGGACCGTCCGTTGCTGACACTCCCGCGATCGTCCTGGCTCATGCCATAGCCGCCCATGCCGCCCATGCCGTAGCCCCTCGCACCTCCGGCATAGCCCCCCATACCGCCCATACCACCGCGTCCCTGTCGAGCATC
>JAFGLV010000140.1 GCA_016927855.1 Sedimentisphaerales bacterium | reverse complement strand
TGCACCGCCAGACCGATGCACGCTGCGGCAAGCGCGGCGTGACCGCTGACCAGTTCGTGCTCTTGGCGCTGCTGGGCGAGGAGGATGGGATCACTCAGCAGCAGCTTGTCCGGCGGGCCTCCTCCGACGCCAATACCGTTCGCGCCATGCTCGTGCTCCTGGAAAGACGCGGCCTGATCGCACGCGATCAGCACCCCACCGACGGTCGGGCACGCAGCGTCACACTGACCCCTAAGGGACGACTGGCGCTCAAGAGACTATGGAGGGTAAGCGAGCCGATACGAGAGCATATCGTGGCGGTCCTGGAGCCGCAGGAGACCGACGTGCTGGTCGAACTGCTCACGCACGTCTCGAAGGCCATGACGCAGACGAAAGGCCGGACCCGATCTCGATCGAAGGCGGCGACTGCCGCGCGCGCATAATTCAAAATCGACGCTGTAAGGAGAAGAACGATGAACGCACGCAGAGCATCCATCCCCCTCATGGCCCTCCTGACGATGGCCGCACTGGTATTGATTCTGGTGACGCCGGCACAGGCGCAATTCGGTCCGCGCGGACCTCGGGTCGTCTCGCCGGAAGTGGCGGCCGACCGGCACGTTACGTTCCGCATCCTGGCGCCGAATGCCGACTCGGTGCAACTGTCCGGCAGTGACATTCCCGATCTCGGCCGTGGCGCTGAGATGAAGAAGGACCCGAACGGCGTCTGGGAAGTGACGTTGGGTCCGATCCAGGCGGGCGCCTACCGCTACAACTTCAACGTGGACGGCGTCTCGGTGATCGACCCGCGTAATCCCTCGACCAGCGAATCCAACGCGAACACCTGGAGCCTGGTGTATGTGCCGGGCTCGGATTTCATGGATACCAAGGACGTGCCGCGCGGGGCGGTGGCGGAAGTGACGTACTACTCGAAGTCGCTCAAGCGTTTCCGCCGGATGCGCGTTTACACCCCGCCGGGCTATGAGTCGGGTCAGGGCAAATTCCCGGTCTTCTACCTGCTGCACGGCGCAGGCGATTGTGACGATTCGTGGACGTCGGTCGGGCGCGCCGGGTTCATTCTGGACAACCTGATCGCGGCCGGCAAGGCCAAACCGATGGTCGTTGTGATGCCTGCCGGACACGCAGGCGCGTCTATGTTCGGCGGGCGCGGCGGCGAGCGACCGACCGTCGATGAATTCACGCTGGACTTCCGCAACGACATCCGGCCGTACATCGAGAAGAATTACCGCGTCTACACCGATCAAAAGAACCGCGCGATCGCCGGCCTGTCCATGGGCGGCATGCAAACGATCAATCTCGCGATTGACGCTCTGGACGAATACGCCTACATCGGTGTCTTCAGCTCGGGCGTCTTCGGCATCACCGGCGGCGGTCGCGGCGGCATGGGCGGCAACGCCGGCCAGAATTGGGAAGAGCAGAACAAGGACGTGCTCGACAACGCCGACCTGAAGAAGGGGATCAAGCTCATCTGGTTCGGCACCGGCAGTGAGGACTTCCTCATCGAAACTTCGCGTGCCACGGTCGCGGCACTGAAGAAGCACAACTTCGACGTGACCTTCAAGGAGAGCGCCGGCGGTCACACCTGGATCAATTGGCGCGACTATCTCAACGAGTTCGCGCCGCAACTGTTTCAGTAGAGTCGCGCAACCACAGAGGAAACGACCATGACAACGACAACGCGCTTCAAGGCCATCTTTGTCGCGATGCTCGCGCTCGTGCTGACCGTCTACAGCGATGTCGGCGCTGCCGATGTCACCGGTACGTGGCAAGCCGAGTTCGACACGCAGATCGGCGTTCAGAAGTACACCTTCACGTTCGAGCAGACCGGCGCCACCGTCACCGGCAAAGCGGTCTCCGACATCAGCGGCGAGACGCGCCAGGTCGAGTTGAAAGAACTCACGCTTGACGGCGATACGATCAGGTTCGTCGAAATGCTCGACTTCCAAGGCACCGAAATCCGCATCGTGTACGAAGGCAAGCTCGCCGACGGCCAGATCAAGTTCACACGCGACGTGGGTGGCTTCGCTACGGAGGAATTCGTGGCGACGCGCGGCCAAACGGCAAGGACGGCAGGTGAGCACGCGGTGGCTCGTCCGAACCGCGCGCGGGGCCCGAACTTCGGTCCGCCGGTACCGCTCGGGCCCGATGACAAACCTGCGTTCCCGCCTGCTCCTGCCGGTTTCGACGCGCCTCGCGACGGCATCGAGCACGGCAAGCTGGAAACTGTCGAGTATGACTCGAAGACCGTCGGCATCAAGCGACCTCTGATGATCTGCACGCCGCCGGGCTATTCGAGCGATGTCAAGTATCCGGTCCTCTACCTGCTGCACGGTCTCGGCGACAACGAAAGAGGCTGGACCCGCACGGGCAGAGCCAACGTCATCATGGACAATCTCTACGCAGACAAGAAAGCGGTTCCGATGATCGTGGTCATGCCCAACGGCAGAGCCTCCGCGGACCCGCCGCCGACCAATCCGTTCGACGGCAACCCCTTTGAAACGTATGGCGCCTTCGAGAAGGAACTGCTCGCAGACGTGATCCCGTATGTCGAGTCGCACTACTCCGTGCAGGCCGACCGCGAGCACCGCGCGCTGGCCGGTCTGTCGATGGGGGGCGGCCAGTCGCTAACCTTTGGCCTGCGGAACCTCGACACGTTCGCTTGGGTCGGCGGCTTTTCCTCAGCACCGAATACCGAAGCAGCCGACACCCTGGTTACCGACCCGGCCGCTGCCAAGGAGAAGCTCCGCCTGCTCTGGGTCTCCTGCGGCGACGTGGATGGCCTGATGAGCGTGAGCAAACCCTTCCACGAGGCGCTGGCGAAGATGGGCGTCCCGCACATCTGGCACGTCGATTCCGGCGCGCATGCGTGGCCCGTCTGGAAGAGCGACCTGTACCTCTTCGCCCAGTTGATCTTCCAGCGCGCTGAAGACGAGCGCCCCGCGTCAATGCCGGCCGCTCGGGTGAGACCGCCGGGAGCGGCTCGCATGCGAATGCCGCGTCCGGGACCTTGCCCCTTGCCGATTCTCTCGGCCCTGCCGACGTACATGGACACGAGCTTCTATGCTGAGAAAGATGTGCCGCATGGCAAGGTCGAGCAGGCGACGTACACCAACTACGCCGGCCGGGAGAAGCGAATGCACATCTACCTGCCGCCCGGCTACGAGACCAGCGGTGAGAGACGGTATCCCGTGCTCTACCTCAATCACGGCGGCGGGGATGACGACGCCAAGTGGACCTCCACCGCGCGTGACGGCGGCAACGCGCAGTTCATCCTCGACAACCTGATCGCAGCGGGCAAAGCCAAGCCGATGATTATCGTCATGCCCAACACGCGCGGGATCGCGTCGGCCGAGCCGCCCACTCCCGGCCAGGACAACGCCTGCACGCAGGAGTACCTCAAGGACATCATCCCGTGCGTAGAGAGTCACTACCGCGCCGCGCCGGGGCGCGAGAATCGCGCGCTGGGCGGGTTCGTCGTGATGAACGTCGGGCTCTCGCACCTCGATACGTTCAGCGAGCTGTACGTCTATAGCTCGGGCTATTTCGAGCAGCAGCGAGAGGCGTTCGAGACAAACTTCGAGACGCTACTGGCCGATCCGGAGACGAACAACAAGTTCCGCGTGCCGCTCTACATAGCCGCCGGCGAGACCGACATCGCGCTGCTCAACAGCCAGAGTACGCTGGCTATTTTCAACAAGCATGGCATCCGCAACTTCTGGGTCTTCAGCTCCGGCGGTCATGACTGGGCCAACTGGCGGCGCTACCTCCACCAGACCGCGCAGATCATGTTCCCGGATTGACCCTGTGTCCAACCCGGGACATCGATACGTCGCGGCCGTAAACGCACGTGTCGAGACCCGGACCACACGGAGAGGCTGCATGGTCCGCCCAGCAGCCTCTTTTCTTTGCGCCGCCCTCTCCGTTCAGAGTTGAGGCCCTTTGAACGCTGCCGCCGGCTTTCTCATTCCCAGAACCAGCCGGACGGGTCAACAAATTCTCAGGATGAATGAGTTTTCGAGGCGCGGCAGGGTTATACCTTTGTACATAGCGCTGTGGCATTCGAAGGCGTGCTTCTCTATGGACACCTACACCGACGAGGAACTGATGTCTCTGGTGCAGAAGCAGGACACTTCTGCCTTCGAGGAGTTGTTCCGCCGTTATGAACAGCGGGTATTTGCCTTCTATTGGCGGCTTTCGGCGGACAGGCAACAGGCAGAGGACGGAACCCAGGAGGCCTTCCTGCGGTTATGGAAAGCACGTGTGCGCTATGAGCCGACAGGCAGGTTCTCCACGTACTTGTTTCAGATTGCCAAGAATCACTTTCTTCACGAGCAGCAGAAACAGGACCGCCGGACGGATTGTCAACAGGCACCTGCATCCGAAGCCCCCTCCTCTGGGTCGGACAGGCAATTGGTCGCCGGGGAACTTCAGACCGCGGTGCAGGAGGCGGTGGCCCGGCTCCCGGAGCCCCAGCGGCTCGTCTATGTTCTGAGCGAGCAGGAAGGCATGTCATACAAACAGGTGGCGGAGGTCCTGGACTGTCCCGTGGGGACCGTCAGCTCAAGGAAGGTCCAAGCCGTCAGGAGGCTGCGTGAACTGCTGCGGCCCTTACGAAACGATCTTCTCGGCGGCGGAAAAGGCTAGCGACGCAGGCATATCGACGAATGTGAGGTGAACGATGGATTTCTGCAACGAATATCAAATGAAGATGGTGGCTCTCTTCGACAACGAGGCCGGGGACGATGACCTCCGGTCCGTGGCGGGTCACCTTCGGGAGTGCCTGGACTGCCGGGCGTTTTGTCTGGACCTGATTCGTATCAGGCGGGGCACGGCGTGCGCTCCACTGCCGCGCTTGTCCCAGGCGGTCGGCCAGATGGTTCTCGACAGAGTCAGGGATGGTGGCGCCGATCACACGAAGGTACGTGCAGGGTGCAGGAAACGATTCCCAAGGACCGGAGGGCTGATGCGCTGGGCGGCAGTGCTGACCATCGGCCTGTTGGCGCTGACGTGCTTGGCTCTGAACAGAACGGCGAAAGAGTTGCGGGCCAAGCTCGGGACCGCCGAGCAACAGGTCGCGGCCATCCACGAGCAGAGACAACTGGCGGAATCCGAGGAGCGACAGCGGAAGGCGATTTCTGCGCTGTACTTCCGCATGGCCGAGTTGGAGGAGCGCGTCAACCGCTTCTCACCGTCGCAGAGGGCGTCGGTTAGGTCTCAAGGGTACGAAGGCCCGAAGACACAAGGCAACCTCTAAAATATCAACGGACTTGAAGAGCCAATGGGAGGTGAACAAATGCGCGCGATAACACTGCTCGTTGCGACAACGGTGCTGGGGATGTTCTCAGGGTTCCTCCGGGCGGAGCAAGCGTACCATGTCGTCAAGATCTGGCCGGAGTTGCCGCAGGGATGGCACTTCTATCAGCCGTTCGGCGTCGCCGTGGACCAGTCAGACAACGTCTACGTCGGTGACAGCGGCAACTACCGCATCAAAAAGTTCGACTCCCAAGGCCGGTTCATCACCCAATGGGGCAGCCCCGGCCAGGGAAACGGACAGTTCCGTTCCCTTCGTTTTGTGAAGGTGGGCCGGTCAGGAACTGTTTATGTCGTCGACGAAGATAACCGAACCGATGCTACCACCAGTCGGATTCAGAGGTTCACGCCCTACGGGCAGTTCATCGGGTTGTTTGAGAGGACCGCTCCCGACGTCAACAAAGCCGATCTGTCCATAGACGTGGCGGAGGATGACGAGGGCAACATCTTCGTGCTCGCCGTCGACTATGTCAAGAAGGAGGGTCGCATCCGGCGTGCAGCGGTTGAAAAGTATTCCCCCGACGGCGAATTCATCGTGCAGTGGGGGATGGACGCCGGCAGCGAAGATCGGCAGTTGCAGTTGCCTGGGGCGATAGCCATCGATGCGGAAGGCAACTTCTACATCACCGAGCTGTTCAACGATCGTGTCCAGAAGTTCGACCCTTTCGGCAAGTTCCTCATGAAGTGGGGAACATCGGGCGAAGGGGAGGGCCGTTTCTCTCGTCCCTATGGCATAGCCATCGACCGGTCAGGAGACGTCTATGTCCGTGACATCTACGGCGTTCACAAGTTCACGCCGGAGGGCGAATTTCTTGCCAGATGGAAAGCAAAGGGGTCCCCGCATGGAATTGCCTTGGACTCTCACGCGAATGTCTACGTGACTACCTGGCAATCACACGCCGTATTGAAGCTCTACAATGCCGGCAACGTGGTCTCGGAGTGGGGAAGTGCGTACAACGAAGACGGTCGGTTCGTGGAACCGGGCAGCATTGCCGTCGATCCATCAGGCCACCTCGTCGTTGCGGATAACTGGAGATACCATATCCAGCGGTTTACTTCCGAGGGCCAGTTCATCTCTAAATGGGGCGGCGAAAGCTGGCTTGGGGTCAGCGACTTGGCTACCGATGCGTCCGGGGACCTCTACGTAGCCTGCGGCGACGCCAACGAGGTGCAGAAGTACAACCGCGATCAAGAACTTGTCGGCCGATGGGGTAGTGGCGGCAGCGGCGACGGCCAGTTCCGGTATGCTGCGGCCATTGCCGTCGGCCCGTCGGGCAACGTGTATGTGGTGGACATGTTCAACAATCGCGTGCAGACGTTTACCGGGGACGGGAAATTCCTCGCGAAATGGGGAACGGAAGGCACCGGGGACGGCCAATTCAGTAAACCGGTCTTTATCGCGGTCGATGATTCGGGCAATGTGTGGGTCGGGGACCAGCTTGCCAATGAAACGCACCGCATGCAGAAATTCGACGCCGACGGCAAGTTTCTGACGAAGTGGACCAAGAAGATAATGACACCTCGCGGGATGCCACTGACTGGTGCGGTAGCGGTCGATTCTTCCGGGAACAGCTACTATGCCTTCGAGGATCACGTCGAAAAGTACGACGCCAGAGGCGATTTGATCAGCACCTATGGTCGGGAGAAGTTCACCGGGCACAGGCTTGGAAAGGTCTGGGGAATGTGCGTCGACAGGGCGGGGTGTCTCTACGTTGCAGGCCCTGCGGCACCGCATGACCTGCCCGCCATGGGCAATAGAGTCAATGCCAGCGGTTCGATCAGGAAGTATGATGCCGACGGCAGATTGGCCAGCACGTGGACAGCGGAAGGAACAGAAGGACTTGGCAACGGGCCGATCGCTGTGGACAGGGTCGGGAGCATATATGTCTCGTACGTTGGCGGCATACCGATATGGAAGCTCACCCCCGAGGGAAAGCCTGTGGCAAAGTTCCAGATCGCAGCGTCACGCGAGGCCGGCTTCAGTGAACTCGGAGGTGTGGCAGTCGATGCCTCCGGCAAGATCTACGCCGTGGACAGCGTCGACGTCGAATGGGGCTATGGCATCCCTTCGATCAGGAAGTTCCAGCCGAACGGTGACTTGATCACCACGTGGGGAGTGCCGGAGGCGGCCAAGGACAAATTCAGGTATCCTGTCCGAATCGCGGTGGATGGATCGGGCAATATGTACATAACCGACCAAAGCAGTGAGTGCGTCCACAAACTCGACGCGCAAGGCAAATACGTCGCGAGTTGGGGCGACCCGGGCGTCGGTGACGGCCAGTTCGACACGCCCGAAGGCATTGCGGTGGATGGGGCAGGTCATGTCTACGTATGTGACCGCCAGAACAGCCGCATCCAGAAATTCGACTCCGACGGCAAGTTCCTGGCCCAATGGGGCAAAGAGGGCAGCGACGATAGAGAGTTTCACTTCCCGGGGGCGGTGGCCGTGGACAAGGAGGGCAATGTCTTCGTCGCCGACAGTAACAACCACCGAATTCAGAAGTTCACCGCCGACGGCAAATTCCTGACCGCGTGGGGCGAGTTCGGCGAGGCTCCGGGCCAGTTCAATGTCCCGCTTGGCATCGCCGTGGACAAGGAAGGCAACGTCTACGTCGGCGATAGCCACAACCAGCGCATTCAGAAGTTCGCCCCCGCTGGTTCTCGATGACGGCGGACCAACACGCGCTGCAATGCCCTATCTCACTGAAATCCCCGTTACTTCTCGGCTTTCTTTTGAAAGGACAAGCTATGTCTTGTGCGTGCCTAACAAGGCCCTTGTCGACCAGAGTAACAAGAGCGATCGGAGGGCTCCTCGTCGTGGTGTCTGTACTATCCTGCCCTCCCGCCCGGGCGGAAGTGAGACTCATCAACTCATGGGTGTATGGGGGACCGGGCGAGACGCCGTGGGGAGAGATTGTCGGACACTTCGAAAACGGAACGTTGGGCGGTGACGCCCTTCCTACACCGTTCGAATACTACAGGATCCCCGGCAGAATAGACGCCGCTCCGCTATCTAAGGACATACAATACGACCTGGACAAGGATGGGGTCGTGGATTCATTCGCCGGCAGTGAGGTGGGGCTCCTCTACGCTGAAGCCTACGCCAATGTCATCCCGCTGGGTGAAGGATACCGAGAGTGGGGAGCCGCACAGGCAGCCGGGACAGCCTGCTTCACCGTGGACAACGGCCCACTCTCCCTGCACTGGAACTACGAGAGAGGTCCATACGGCGACTCGGTGTTTCCCAACGGTTTCCAACTGCGCGTGCACGATTGGGAAACGCTCGCGTACATATGCTATTACGATGTCAGCTCTCAATTTGAAGATACGGTAGCGCTAGATTTGACACCAGGAAAGCTCTATGTTTTGTATTGGGACTTACAAGTCGGTGCCGGTGCTGGCTTTGATCACTCTGGTTCGGTACGATTGACTCTGGACCTCACGGATCTTGGAGATCTGTCATCGCCGATCCCGGCGGTCATTGAGGTTGCTGGCGACACCATCACGCCTCGTACTAGATCGATCGCCTGTAATATCCGACCTCCGGACGGCTATAGCGTCACAGACATCGTTGTGGAGAGCATCCGCCTTCAGGGGACAGTAGCACCTGCCAGCAGTTCGATCAAAAGGAAAGGACAAATGCTGGCGGTGAGGTTCGCGACGACGGGGCTCGGCCTTCAACCCGGCGACCTTGTGCTGACTGTGACCGGCCGGTTGGCCGATGGGGCCTCCTTCGAGGGTAGTGATTCTGTCACTGTGGTCGAAAAGGGCGGGAAGAAATGACCGATCTCACGTCCTCTTCGTAATGCCATCGGCGAAAGCAGCGCAGTTGCTGTCGGCAGCCGGCAGTGCCGGTCCTTCACTTGCATCGGTTGTCCTCACCGCCGACGGCTGGAGTGCCTCTCGACATCGGTCTTGCGGTCAGCCGTTGAGGCCCCCGGCGTCGAAAGGTTAGCGGATCAGCTTGATGATCTCGTGGAGGTCGTTGGCGGCTTCAATCGGGGGGTTACTGAACTCGCCTTGGTTGTCCTTGTGGTAGTTGACGGTGACGTTCGGGTCCTTCAGCGCGTGACCGGTCAGGACGCAGGCGACGCGCTCGTCCTTGGCGATGGTACCTTCCGCGAGCAGGTGCTTGAGACCGGCAATCGTCGCGGCCGACGCCGGCTCGCAACCCAGACCATACTTGCCGATCAGCGCCTTGGCGTCGCAGATCTCCTCGTCGGTGACAGCGCGCACCACGCCGTCGCAGACGTCGAGCGCGCGCAGGCACTTCTTGAGGTTCACGGGGCGCGAGATTTCGATCGCTGAGGCGCACGTGTGCGGCGAGAAATTCCGCGCCGTGAGGTCGGCATAGAAACCGTCGATGATCTTGTTATCGACGTTACCGCCATTCCAGACGAGCTTCTTGTTGTTGACGAGGTCGGTGAGCGTATCGGCACCGGTGGCGTTGATGATCGCCAGGCGCGGCACGCGGTCGATCAGGCCGAGCTGCTTCAGTTCGAGAAACGCCTTGCCGAACGCGCTGGAGTTGCCGAGGTTGCCGCCGGGCACGACGATCCAGTCGGGCACCTCCCAGCCGAGCGCCTCGATGATCCGGTACATGATGGTCTTCTGGCCTTCGAGGCGGAAGGGGTTGAGCGAATTGAGCAGGTAGAGACCCAGCTTGGTGCAGACGTCCTGGACCTGCTTCATACAGTCATCGAAGTCGCCTTGGATCTGGATGGTCTGAGCGCCGTAGTCCATCGCCTGGCTGAGCTTGCCGAACGCGATCCGGCCGGACCCGATGAAGACGGTGCACTTTAGCCCGCAACTGTGCGCGTATAGTGCCACCGACGCGGAAGTATTCCCGGTCGAGGCGCACGCGCACGAGGTCGCGCCGACCATCATCGCGTGGCTGAACGCCGCAGTCATGCCGTTGTCCTTGAACGAGCCGGACGGGTTGAGCCCTTCGTACTGCAGGTGCAGCACGTCGGATTTCATCCCCAACTGCTCGGCAATAGCGCAGTTCTGCTGGAGGATCGTCTGGCCTTCACCGATACTGACCTTGTGCTCGTCGGGACAGAAGTCCAGCAGCTCGCGGAACCGCCAGACGCCGGAGAAGTCCAGCCGCTGGTCGCGCGTCGCCCAGCGCTTGCCGAAGTCGGCCAGCTTGCTCGGCACCGGCACCCGGTCCCAGTCATACTGCGCATCGAGCAGGTCCCCGCACTGAGGACACTTGAAGATCGCCTGCGCGCGATCGAACTCGGCGCCACACGCCGGATTGATGCACCTCTGAAACGCCACATCTGCCATATCTACTTCTCCAGCATTTCGATAGACTCGTCATTATAGACGGCTCACCCCCATTCCGCCACCCGGCACTCCGTGGAAGCTAAGCCAATGTGGCACCCCGGTCCCCGGCTGTGAATGGTTCGGAAGGGCCTACCGACCCCGCAGCGCTCCCCCAGCCGAGGACGGCTGGGCCACATCGAGCGCGCGTAGGCCCGAAGGTGGCCTCCAGGTCGGCGCGAAGAGTTGGGTCTTTTCGCCGCCTGTCCGCTTGCCTTCTCCCGATCAACGATGGGAGAACGTCCGCTTTGACGCAGGGAGAATCCAGCCGAATCAGTGTGGCGTGCGCGCTGTAGTACGCTGACTACCCCAAGATGCGGGTGAACCTGCTCCCGTTTGCTGCCCGACGAGAGCATGCTGGACCGACGTTCACCTGCTTCGGCGGCGCGGGGCGCCTATCATCAATTCTGATGAGTAGCTTGACGCGCGGCGGGATGAGCGCGAGAATTCGGGCGCAGCTTATGATCCGGCGCGAGGGATTGATAGGAAGAAAGGAGCGGCTGTGTCTCGGCTGAGAATCGGGCCGGCTGTGTCGCTGACCATACCCCCTATGAAAGGACCCTGCCATGAAAGCGCGCTGTGTACCCTTACTGGTGGTTCTGCTCCTCGCAGAATCATTGCTGTCCGGCGGTTGCGGGGCGGCCAGAACCTCTAAACACACACGCACTCCTGCCGCCTATCGGGCCTCGACGGCGACGTCCGCCCCGTCCGGCACGCGAGCTGAAACGGCTGTCTTCGATCCCCCGGCCGCACGCAAGCAAACGACCACGTCGTCTGCAAACAGATGCGGTCCCTATCTGGCTTCGCAGACGTACCCCGCGCAAGGCACGGTGCGACTCGACGTGCAAACGCCTGCCCAAGTCATACTGAACGCGCCGTTCGATTACACGATCAAGGTGACCAACGTCAGCGATGTGACGGTCAGCGATGTGATCGTAACGGAGCGTCTGCCCAGGAACTTCAAGTTCCAGAGGTCAGAGCCCGCGGCCAGGACAGGCGAGACCAGCCTAATCTGGATGTTGGACTCCCTGGCTCCCAAGGCAAGCCGAAATATCACCGTCTCGGGCGTGGCTAGCACGACGGATTGCCTTGAGCATTGTGCCACGGTTGCGTTTCTTATCCCGGCCTGCGCCAACATCGAGGTGGTTGAGCCGAAGCTCGTGCTCACCAAGACAGCCCCGAAGGAAGCTCTGCTTTGTGATCCGATTCCGGTCAGCTTCGTTGTCACCAACAGCGGAACCGGCACCTTACAGAGTGTCCGGATCGTGGATGTACTGCCCGTCGGGTGGAGGACGGAGGACGGCAGGAGCGAGCTTTCGTTCGACGCCGGCACGTTGGCGGCGGGACAATCGAAGGAGGCATCGGTCAAGCTCAAGGCCTCGAAAACCGGCGAGTACACCAACAGAGCCGTCGCCAGCTCAAGCAGCGGCCTGACGGCGGAGGCAGAGACAACGACGTTTGTCCGCCGGCCGGTATTGACTATAACGAAGACCGGACCGGAGAGACTGTTTCTGGGTCGCCCGGTTACGTACCAGATCACGGTTACGAACAAGGGCGACTGGGCTGCAGTCAACACCGTCGTCCAGGACACGATACCCGAGGGAGTTCAGGCGATCAAGCCGTCCGCAGGCGGAACCGTGTCCGGCCCGAGAGTGGTATGGCAATTGGGCACGCTCGCCGTCAATGCATCCAGGACCGTCAGCATAACCTATACCCCGGTGCAAGCAGGGACCCTGAGCAACACTGCCAATGCCAGCGCCGAGTGTGCGGATGTGGTGACTGCCGCCGCGAGGACCAGCGCCGAGGGGATTGCCGCCGTGTTGCTCGAAGTGATCGACGTGGCGGACCCGATTGAAGTGGGAAATGAGGAGACGTATGTCATTGTCGCAACCAATCAAGGTTCCGCGGTAGACACCAATGTGCGGATCACCTGCATTCTCGAAGAGGCGCAGGAGTACGTTTCTTCGGACGGCCCGACCCGAGCCACGGTGGAAGGCCGGATGGTCAGGTTCGCGCCGCTGGCGGTCCTGCCGCAAGGGCAGAAAGCAACGTGGCGGGTTGTCGTCAGAGCCCTCGCGGCGGGCGATATCCGCATCAGGGTCATCATGAATACGGAAGAACTGGGCCGCCCCGTCGAGGAAACGGAAGCCACACGGCAGTACTGATCGGCTCTTCCCGCATACGACGAACATAGGCGCCGAGCATGGGCTGGGCGGCGGCGCCCTCCGATATCACCTGAAGCGGAAGCCACTTTGAGCAGCCGAGCCTGTCCACCCAACGGGGCCCGGCCCATTTGCCTGCACGATGCTGCCTGAGGGCACCGAGT
The DNA here is from genome assembly GCA_016927855.1 of Sedimentisphaerales bacterium. Lineage (GTDB taxonomy): Bacteria > Planctomycetota > Phycisphaerae > Sedimentisphaerales > Anaerobacaceae > JAFGLV01. Next base: position 22,910 of record JAFGLV010000140.1, on the reverse strand, counting down.
GTGCAAGGCGCAACCTGTTGGGGTCAAGAGAAGAAGGAGTACTTCTATGTCACTGGCAAAACGTTCGGTCGCAGAATTCATGGGCACCTTCTGGCTCGTGTTCGGAGGCTGTGGCAGTGCGGTCCTTGCCGCCGCTTTCCCGCAGCTTGGCATCGGCTTTCTGGGCGTGGCTTTGGCATTCGGCCTGACGGTGCTTACCATGGCGTACGCCATCGGGCACATCTCGGGCTGCCACCTGAACCCGGCGGTCTCGCTTGGTCTCTGGGCGGGCAAGCGCTTTCCGGGAGCGGAGCTTCCCCACTACATCGGCGCCCAGGTAGCCGGCGGCATCGCGGCCGCGGCCGTGCTCTATTTGATCGCCAGCGGCAAAGCGGGGTTCAACCTCAGCGGCGGGTTCGCGGCCAATGGGTACGGCGAGCATTCACCGGGTGGTTACTCCCTGGGATCTGCGCTGCTGGCTGAGCTGGTCCTGACGTTCATGTTCCTGATGATCATCCTGGGCGCGACGGACAAACGGGCCCCACAAGGGTTCGCTCCCATTCCTATCGGCTTGGCTCTGACGTTGATTCACCTGATCGGCATTCCGGTGACGAACCTGTCCGTGAATCCCGCGCGCAGCACTGGACCGGCCGTCTTCGTCGGCGGTTGGGCCCTGGCTCAACTATGGCTCTTCTGGGTCGCGCCCATCGCCGGCGCGCTGGCGGCCGGCGCAGCCTACCGGTGGCTGGGCAAAACCTCGGACGTCTGATATCACGGGCGCGTTTTGTGGCGATGGCGTCGTTGGAAGAGTGGAGAACGACTGGGAATGTCATGCCCTGCGAGCGCGGCTGATGGCTGAGGAATACAGGTATCTTCAGTCGGGAGCATTGTAGGATTTCAGATGAAAGGAGCTGCAAAATGGCGCAGTACAAAATCGAAGATGTGGAAGGAATCGGTCCGACCTACGGTGAGAAACTCCGGATCGCCGGGGTGAACAACACCGATGATCTGCTCGCCAAGGGAAAGACAAGGAAGGGACGAGCCGAGCTTGCCGAGAAGACAGGCATAAGCGAGTCCCTGATTCTCAAGTGGGTCAATATGGTCGACCTGTACCGCATCAAAGGCATCGGGTCGGAGTTCTCTGAACTCCTAGAAGCCTCTGGCGTCGACACGGTCAAGGAACTCAGTAAGCGCGTCCCGGCCAATCTGGCGGCAAAGATAACCGAAGTGAACGCCCAGAAGAAGCTCACGCGTCGCGTGCCGACGGAGGCGGCGGTGGCGGATTGGATCGAACAGGCCAAGAAGTTACCGGCCGGGATCGAATACTGACCGTCGAGAAACACCGAAACATAGCCGTGGATAGCTGCCAAGGGCAGATCGCCCGTAGCACCTCAGGCGTCGTCGTTGACAACTATCTCCGCTGGGAGCAGACAAGTTCTGTCGTCCTGAAAGGGAAATCTGATGGGAAACTTGCTGTCGGTGATCATTACAATTAGCCAGCGGCGCCGTAGGTGGAAATGTGGCAGGCGGTTTGATGAAGAACCTGTCCCTGGGGACGCTCGGCAACTCCATTGCCGGTATTCTGGGCGGTGGGATTGGCGGACAACTGCTCGGTCTTCTGGGAATAGCCACAGGCAGTGGCGGAATGGATGCTGGCAGTATCGTGGGCAGTATCGCCGGCGGTACTGTAGGTGGCGGCGTCTTGATGGCGATCGTGGGTTTCATCAAAAAAGCCACAAGCAAGTAACGCCTTCTCGCCGGTCCACCGCAACCTGTTCTGCAAGATCAGGCCCGTGCCGACGGCTAAGAGCGTCTCGACGCATCGAGCGCGCCCAGAATGATACCCTGTGCGTTGGCACGATTCATGCGTTTCCGGCGTTTCACGCGGTGCCAGAATATTTCAGAAGCATGAAACTCCACGCCACGTGGGTTTGCAGCGTCGACGGTTTCGCCGAGATGGTCGACTTCTGGTGTGAACCAAACTGGCTCGAGCTTCTGGTTGACAACATCGGGGCTGGTAGTGTGTTAGTAGTATGAAAGTCAAGACGTCTATCACACTATCGGAAGACGTGCTCAAGGCGGTGGACAAGCGCAGCCGGCGGCGGAATAGCGCGGTCCGAAGAAGTACAGGGTGTTCGTAATTCTCAGCCAGCAGGTTCTGATCGAGTCGCGCTATTCCACCGTCATCTGCGCGCCGGTCGACACCGCCTATGAGGGGCTGGCTACACAAGTGCCTGTTGGTCCGGCCGAAGGCCTCAAGCACGCCAGCAGCATTCATTGCGACGAATTGGCGAGCCTGCCCAAGTCGATGCTCACGAATTATGTCGGAACGGTCCCACCTGCGAAGATGCACAGGTTGGCGCAAGCTCTGCGCCTCGCGCTCGACATCCCCGACCAGCCCGAGATGGGCTGATTCCATCGCATCCTTCTCCACCTGCAACTGAAGCCAAAGCGATCCGGCAGGGCACGGAGTATGCTGCCGGATCGCCTCGTTCGTGCTGCGATCATCCTGCGACCGCTCGCCACGAAGGTTCAAAACCCGGCTCGGCCTGCCAGTATTCGCCTCGTGGGCATTAGGGCGAAACCCTACAACTGCAAATGCCGCTGGCGAGTATATGTTTAGGACCTGGAAGCAGGCCACAGTCGCTGGCTTCAGCACGAAAGCAAGTGGATTCGTAAGGTGAGAACATGGGTAAGGTAAAGCGGTATGTGATCTTCCTGATGACGGCCCTGATGCTCGGAAGTGTCGCGCTGACCGGCTGCAATACGGTCAGGGGCGCCGGCGAGGACATCGAGGCCGGAGGCGAGGCCATTCAGGACGCGGCGGACTAGCACCGCCGAGGCGCCGCCTCGATAGTCCAGTTAAACTATAGGAAAGGAAGCCAAAATGTCTCTGTTAGGATGGGCACTGATCTTCTTGGTGGTCGCGCTGATCGCGGCGGCCTTGGGATTCGGCGCCGTCGCATCGGCGTCGGCGGGTATCACCAAAGTGCTGTTCTTCGTCTTCTTGGTGGTTTTCGTCGCATTGCTGATTATGAATTTCACACGAGCCGCGACCTGAGACGACGAACGGTTCACAACCGAATGGGACATTATTGAAAGGCCAATCATCATGAAAGCACTATGCAGGAAGATCGTCGCGCTCTTCGTTCTGGCGCTGATGCTGGTGGGCTCTACGTTAACCTTGGGCGGGTGCGGCAACGATTCAGACATGGAAGACACAGTCGAGGAAGCCGGTGACGCGGTCGAAGAGGCCGGTGAGGAGGTCCAGGACGCCGCCGAAGACGCCGCGGATCAAATGGGAAATCAGGGCGGCTAGTCGTAACGCGCAAGGAGGCGGCCCGGAGAAGGCTCGAGGCTTGGCGGGTCCGTCCCCACGGTCAAGGAAGGAACGCTATGGCCACAGAACCGGGAGAAAGACGTGGAAGCGCCCAAGAGAGATATCGAGAGATTCCGCGCGCACCTGGGCGACACGCTATCCGACGCCAGCAATCTCAGTCACGACAAGGTCCAGGAAAGCAAGGAACAGCTCCGGGCGGCGATGGAGGGATTCGAGGGAATGGCGCGGCGGCAAATCGGCCCTGTCAATGAAGCGATTCACGATCAAGGCGAATGCGCGCCGCATGCATCGCGCGAAATGGTCGTCCGTCGGCCGATTACCACCGTGCCGATCCCGACAACCGGATCAAGACCCTATTGGGCGGCCTGCGGTAGCACCGTTTGGAGTCCCGCCCTCAGGCGGGTTAGAGCCGCGTAAACGCGGAACTCCGAACCGGCTCAGTCGTCGTCATCGGCGGCGCTGGAGATGTAGCCTTGCTGGCCTTCGCTGGCGTAGGCGGTGGCGTGCTCGTCCTCGCTTAGGTCGGCGAAGCCGGCCTCGGCCTCCATCTGCTGGCGCAACTGCTCGTACTCCTCCAGCGTCATGAGCACCTCGCGGGCTTGGCTGCCTTTGTACTCGCCCAGGATGCCGGCGCCGGCCATCAGCTCGATCATGCGCGAGGCGCGGGCGTAACCGATACTGAGCTTGCGCTGGAGCAGCGAGACACTGCCGCGATGGGATTCCAGCACGACGCGCACCGCTTCGTCGAACAGCTCGTCGCGCGGCATATCCCCGGCGTCGGTGCGCTTCAACTGCGTCAGCTCCGGATGGAACTGTGGCTCCGCGATCTCCTTGAGATGCTTGATGATCCCGCGAATCTCGTTCTCGTCGAGGAACGTGCCTTGCGCGCGGATCAGGTCGCTGGTGCCGGGCTTGAGGAACAGCATGTCACCTTCGCCCAAGAGCGTCTCGGCGCCGTTCTGGTCGAGGATGATCCGGCTGTCCATGCGGGCCGCGACGCGGAAGCCGATCCGGCACGGCATGTTGGACTTGATCAGACCGGTGACGACCGTCGCTTGCGGCCGTTGTGTCGCCAGCACGATGTGGATGCCGACGGCGCGGCTCTTCTGCGCCAGGCGGACGATGTACGCTTCGATCTCCTTCGGTGAAGTCATCATCAGGTCCGCCAGCTCGTCGATCACGATCACGATGTAAGGCAGCTTCTTGGGAATCTTCGCCTCTTCTTCTTCCGAACCCGGCTCGAACCGCGTGATGATCTCTTCCGCCCCGAGCTTGTTGTATTCGCTGATATGCTTGACGCGCGCCTCGGCCAGCAACGCATACCGCTCGTCCATTTTGACCGTTGCCCATTCGAGAATCTGCACGGCCATCTGCGTCTCGGTCACGATCGGGCACATCAGGTGCGGCACAGCGCTGAAGGCGGTCATCTCGACCATCTTCGGGTCGATCAGGATCAGCTTGACTTCGTCGGGCCGCTTGGTCATCAGCACGCTGACGATGATGCTGTTGATGCAGACGCTCTTACCCGAGCCGGTCGTGCCCGCGATCAGGAGGTGGGGCATCTTCGACAGGTCGCTCACCAGTGCCTCGCCGGCGGAGTCCTTGCCGAGGTACAGCGGAATCTCCATCTTGGCCGGCTTGTTGCCTGCCAATTCCATCAGGCTCTTGATCCGCACCTTCTCCTTCGCGCTGTTGGGCACCTCGATCCCGATGGTGTGCTTGCCTGGCAGCGGCGCCACCACGCGGACGGCGCCGGCGCCCAAGCCGCGTGCCATGTCGTTGGAGAGGTTCGAGATCTGGCTGACCTTCACGCCGGCCGCCAGCTCGAGCTCGAACATGGTCACGACAGGCCCGGTCTCGGCCGCGACGACCCGCGCGTTGACGTTGAATTCACTGAGCAGCTTCTCCAGCGCCGCGGCCTTCGACTTGACGACCTTCTCCTGGATCGCGGCATAGCCATACTCGGGCTCCGCCAGCAGCGTCATAGGAGGCAACGTATAGTCGTCGTACGAAGGCTGCACGAAAGGCTTCGGCTCGCGCCTGGCAATCTGCCGCCGGACCTCGACGGGAGCAGGACGCGCCGAAGGCGCCGCAGCAGGTTCAGCCGACCCGGCCGCCTCCGCCGAGACTTCTTCCTCCTCGACATCCGCGCGCACATCCTCGGCTTCGTCTTCAACGGCGCTCTGCATTGCCGGCCGGCCTGTGCTCTGGAAGGCCATGGACTTCTGCCGAGCACTGAGCCTCTGCCAGATGTCGGTCAAGGCCTCGGAGTGCTCCCTTGCCACCGCCCAGGCCGGCACAACAATGCCAACCACTCGGCGCACAGCGAAACCGCACGCGGCGAGGAGGCCGACGATGATGCTGTCGGCCAGCAGCGCCAGCCCCACGAACCACGTCGCCGTGACGAGGATGAACGTCCCCAGCGTAGCGAACTTGCTGCGCAGGAAGCCGGCGGCCGCGATCCCCAGGACCCCCCCGGAACCCATCGGAAACGTATAGAGGCTGTGCGGCCAGAAGAAGTAGAACGTCGTCGAGGCCGCCACCGTTAGCAGGGCCAAGCCTACGAAGCGAAAGACGGGCTGCCCGACCGGCCGCTTGGCCAGTCGCGCGACAAAGAAGAAGGTCAGTGACGCCAGCACGATGAAGACGCCGGGACCGATGTAGTAAAGCAGGTAGTAGGCCGCAAAAGCGCCCATCGCGCCGCACCAGTTCGCCGGCGGGTCGTTGGGCGGATATGCGTATGTGCTGGGCCTATCACCGATGTTGAAACTCAAGCAGCTAAACAGCAGAACCAGACACAGCACCACCGCCAGGCACAGAACCGCGAGTTTGACGCCTGCCCCGATATGATGGTTGTGCCTCTTCTTGCTCGTCCGGGATTTCTTAGCCTTTCCCACAATGCACCCTCGTGACAAGTCCTATAATGACGCGGCTCCAAGAGTCGATACGCTCCCCCGCCCACGTCCACTTTGCAGTTATATCGGCAGACGGACCGCTTTCTCTGTACTATTGCTTGCGCCCCGCCGTTCTTCCTTGTTCCCCGCCCTTCCCTCTGCCATAATGCTCTCAGGAAGTTGCCTCGGATCAATTCGCGACGGCTCGTCTGGAGCCCTGCGCGACTTGGCTCCCGGCCAGCAAACGTATCAACATGACCAAAGCAACACATAAGAACAAAGACAGCGACGGCCCTTCGGTCTTTCGCTTCAAGGCACGGCTCTTTCGGCATCCTGAGACGGCCAAGACCGGTTCCCGGACCCTGCTCAGTATCCCGAAGTGGGTCAGCAAGCAATTTCCCGCGCGCGGACAGAGCGTGGTCGAAGGCACCATCAGGCGATGTGCCAGGGCGCCGGTGCCGACGCGGGCGACACGGTCCAACTCGCTATCCTGGGACCAGAGCCTGAAGCCAAAGTCCCCGCCGATCTCCGGGTCGCCCTCGGCGCTTCTGACGAGGCCAAGGCGCTGTGGAGCGACCTGACGCCCATGGGTCGTCGCGATTGGATCCGCTGGATCGACGCGGCCAAGAAACCGCAGACCCGCGCCCGCCGGATCACACGGACCGTCGAACAGCTATCCTCGGGAAAGCGCCGCCCTTGTTGTGTGAACGTCTATGAATTCATGCTGTGTCGCATTGATGAGGATGAGCAGGCGCAATGACACGCGAAGTGCAGCACGCCAGGTCATCACCGATGCTAGCGTGCGGAAGCGGTGTGCGGGGCACACCCTACCTGCCCACGCTCTCACACTCACCGCGCCCTCCGGCCGCGCATCGTCCTCTATCCTCTGCCATCCGTCCTCCAGACCCCGGCGTCCCGCGGCATTTTCTCCTTGTTCCCCGCCCTCACCCCCGCCATAATGCTCTCAGGAAGATGCCCCCGGATCGACCGGCGACGAAAAAGTCGGGGCCGGCCGCGAGGCGCTTGGATGTGCAGAGGTTGAAATGAATGCGACCGGTGCTGGAGGTGGAAAACCCGATGGATGCATTGACGGAACAGGAAATGAGTGTGGTGTCCAAGGAAGCATGAAGCACGATGAGTACCTGAAGAGACGAGACGAACTGCTGCAAATCCGCATGGATTCCTTCAGTTCATTCGATAAGGCCATCTTGAGCCTTGCCACCGGAAGCTTGGCCTTGTCCATCGCCTTCTTGGACAAGATCGGGCAGCCCTTTAACTGTTTTAGCTTTGTGCTCATCCTTTTCGCCTGGATCTTCTTCTTCGTGGTGATTCTGTTCAATCTCGCGAGCTACCTGTTCGCAAGGCAAAACATGGATCGGAAGATCGCAGAACTGGCAATTGATGAACTGCAGAACATTCTGGCACAGACACTCACCGTGAACGATGCCGTCGATTGGGACGTTATAGGGCGAAAGGATGCGTTCCGCGTCAAACCAGAGGAATTATGTACGAATCTCGCGCGACCAGGATTCATCACATTCAATAACTACGGAAGGCCTGTAGAGTATCAAGACATGGATGTTCCAGTAAAACCCGATATCGCTGACGTAAGACTGGAGTACGGTCTTCTTTCAAGACTGTTCCGAAGGAAAGCTATACGCACCGACTTTGATAGTCGGCTACGACTCTGGTGCCAGCAGGTCGAGGAGACGGAAAGAGAGAACGTGCTCCGTAAGTCAGTTTTCGGAACGCTCGATGAGGCTTTCGCTGCGGCAAAGAATTCATTCGAGGAAGAAAAGCAGCGTGACAACAACAGACTTGAGGACATTAGATTACGCTATACTGGTGGTGACCCGAAGGCCGTTGAGGAATACTGCGACCTGGTGTTGAATAGTTCCAGGTACCCGGACTGTTTCCCGAAAGATTGGGTGCTCGAATACCGCCCTGAAACCCGGACTGTAGTCGTAGCATACTATCTGCCCTCCCCTCGTAAACTGCCGAAGATCAAGTCGTACAAGTACGTCAAGTCCAAAGATGCAGTTGTAGCACAGGAGACGTCGGCTGCTGAACAAAAGCAGCTGTATGAATCTGTCATATACCAGGTATGTATCCGAACGATTCATGAACTTGTCGAAGCCGATGTTGTCAACGGGATTGACGCGGTCGCATTCAACGGCCTCGTGACGCACACGAACCCTGCGACCGGTATCAAGGAAACCAAGGTTATTCTCTCGGTCATGGCAGATAAGACAGAATTTCTCACTTTCGATCTGTCCAGGGTGGATGCCAAGGCCACTTTCAAACACCTGAAAGGGGTGGCTGCGGCAACACTCATTGACTTGACTCCGATTCCGCCGGTTATTCACTTGAATACGACAGATAAGCGGTTCATTGACGCGAAGGCTATTGCCGCTGAGCTTGACGAATCGGTGAACCTTGCCGCAATGGATTGGGAGGATTTCGAACACCTGATCCGTGAACTGTTTGAGAAGGAGTTTGCTTCGAGCGGCGGCGAGGTGAAAGTCACCCAAGCGAGCTCGGATGGCGGAGTTGATGCGATTGCTTTTGATCCAGATCCCATCAGAGGAGGGAAGATCGTCATCCAGGCGAAGCGGTACACGAATACTGTTGGGGTTGCCGCAGTACGAGACCTTTACGGTACGATCTTGAATGAGGGCGCCACGAAAGGTATCTTGGTGACTACTTCAGACTATGGCAAAGACTCATACGCGTTTGCGAAAGACAAGCCTATGACTCTTCTCAGCGGTAGTAACCTGCTGGCACTGCTGGAGAAGCATGGGCACAGAGCTCGTATCAACGTCACCGAGGCGAAGCAGCTACAGAAGGGACAGAGGCAGCAATAACCGGAGGCACTTCTGGGGACGTCTTACTTTTTTCGGTCGCAAATTGAGGACGATGTTTTCAGATTGCTGATCGCCGCGAGCAGGATTGACCCTGGGCGGTCTTGGCGGCATACTCCAGTTGTGAAAGAACTCCGCAGACACCGTCGAATCGAGGACCGTATCGCCAGAGCTTTGAAAGGAGAACGCTCATGAGGGTATCAGGACTTGCGGTCGCAGCCGGTTTCGCGGCAACGTGCGTCGTAGCATCTTTTGCGTCCGAGCGAGTGCAAAGTCCGGCAGCCCCCCGCGCGTACGGGCCCGCTCGTATCTTTCTGACGGCGCAGAATACCGATAGCCGCATCAGCGAACAAGCCTCCGTGCCGTTTGAAGAGTTGGTTCAGCCTGAGGAGAGCTTCCCGACCATCATTCTCGATGCCTCGAAGACCTTCCAGACGGTCGAGGGATTCGGCGGCGCGTTGACCGACGCCTCCGCGGAAACCTACTACAAAATGTCGCCGGAAAAGCAACGCCAGATCATCACTGCCCTGTTCGATCCCAACGAGGGCAATGCGTTCACCCTCTGCCGGACCAATATCAACAGTTGCGACTTTTCCAGCGATATCTACGCGTATGATGAAACTCCCGGCGATGTCAGCCTCGAGCACTTCACGATCGAGCACGACCTGCGTTTCAAGATTCCCTTCATCAAGGAGGCCATCGCCGCCAGCGGCGGGCATATTGACCTGCTCGGCTCTCCCTGGAGCCCGCCGGCATGGATGAAGTCGAACAACGATATGCTGCACGGCGGCGTGCTGCTGCCGCAATACCGTCAGGCCTGGGCCGACTATTTCGTGCGCTTTGTCCAGGAGTTCGAGAAACAAGGCGTACCTATCTGGGGACTGAGCGTGCAGAATGAACCCATGGCCGTGCAGCGGTGGGAGTCTTGCATCTACACCGCCGGGGACGAGCGCAACTTCGTGCGCGATTACCTGGGCCCGTCCCTCGAGAAAGCCGGCCTGTCCCGCGTGAAGCTCATCATCTGGGACCACAATCGCGGCATCATGTACCAGCGCGCCAAGATCGTATACGACGATGCCGAGGCCTCGAAGTACGTCTGGGGACTGGGCTTCCATTGGTACGTCAGTGACACGTACGACAACGTCCGCCTGGTGCACGACGCCTATCCCGACAAAGGCCTAGTGTTCACCGAAGGCACGGTCGCCAGCTTCAACCGCAACCGCCTCGGCGACTGGCGCTGGGGCGAGCAGTTCGCGCGCAACATCATCATGGACATGAACAACTGGGCGAACGGCTGGATCTTCTGGAACGTGCTGCTGGACGAACGGGGTGGCCCGAATCACGTGCGAAACTACTGCATGGCGCCCGTCATCGCCGACACGCAGAGCGGCCAGTTGCATTACCTGAGCTCGTACTGGTATCTCGGCCATTTCTCGCGCTTCATCAAGAAGGGCGCCAAACGCATCGTTTGCTCGTCCAACACCGACAACCTGCTCGCCACCGCGTTCGTGAACCCGGACGGCGGCATTGCGGTGGTGGTGGCGAACTTCGGCGACCGCGCGCGCGACTTTCAGGTCTGGCTGGACGGGAAGGCGGCCAGGACGAACAGCCCCGCCCACTCGATCATAACGATGGTGCTCAGGTAACGAAGCGTGTGAATGAGGGCCTTGCGGGCTTTCTCTGGGCGCCGGATTTGGCTCCCATCGGCGTTTTTTGGCAACCCTGGGTGTGGTTCGGCTGTATATGCCGTCGAAAGGCACGTTCTGCGCGGGCCTTCCGTCATGTAGCATTTTCGCCTTCGGAGGCGATTTCTCGGTCATTCCAGCCTGGCACGGCTGGGCTACATGGGGTGCCAAGTCGGCGTGGGAGCAGGGATGAAGCTTTCGGTGGCGGCCAATTACGATCTGGACCTGGTAGCGACGCTGGCCGGGTTTCCGGTGGCGGAAGTCTATGGCAAGTTCCCCACCGATCTGGTCGGCGGCGGGCGGCCCAGCTATATGGGTACGCCGCTAACCGCGCACTACCTGGCGGTTTACGCGTCGGCTTTGAGTCGGCATGGGATCGCGTTCAATTACCTGCTCAACAGTTCCTGCCTGGGCAATCGCGAGTGGAGCCGGTCCTGGCAGAAGAAGCTCATGCGCCTGCTGGAAGGGCTGGCGTCGATGGGCATCAAACGGTTGACCGTCTCGACGTCTTACCTGCTGGAACGGATCAAGGCGGCCTTCCCGGATTTCTACATCAAGGTCGGCATCTTTGCCCAGATTGACACACCCAGGCGGGCGCGGTTCTGGCGGGACCTCGGCGCCGACGCGCTGACACTGGAGAGCTTCTCGATCAATCGCGATTTCGAGGCGCTCCGCGCGATCCGGGCCGCGGTCGATTGCGAGCTGCAACTGGTCGCCAACCATCCGTGCCTGCCGAATTGTGCGATGCAGCCATACCACCAAAACGGCTTCGCGCATAGCTCCGATGGCTCGCGCCGCCTCTTCGTCGACTACTGCTTTCTTCAGTGCACGTTCCGGCGGCTGGAGGACCCGTCGTTGCTGATCAAGGCAGGGTGGATAAGGCCCGAGGACACCCGGTTTTACGAGTCGCTCGGTTACGACAGCTTCAAGCTGCTGGAACGAGGCATTCCTTCGGTGGACCTGGCCGAGCGCGTCGCGGCTTACAGCCGGCGCCGCTCAATTCCGAACCTGGCGGAACTGATCCTGCCGTACGGATTCAAGCGGGCGCCGGCAAAACGGCGGTTCTGGCTGCTGCGCCACTTCTTCCGGCCGGGACAGGTTCGCTTGTCTCGGCTGGCGCCGCTCTATGGCATGATGAAGGACCAGGGAATGCTCTTCGCCCTGGACCGGAACCCGTTCTACATCGATTCGGAGAAGATTCCCGCCGATTTCATCGAGGGCTTCGCGCAGCGCCGCTGCTCGGCTCTGGCTTGCGCGGAATGTCGCTACTGCGACGGGATCGCCGCAGGTGCCGTCCGGGTTGAACCTGAATTCCGGCACGAACAGTTGGCGCGGCTCAGGCAGACCCATCAGGACCTGATTCATGGAGGACTTTGGCATGTTTGACGAGCGAGCACGCGATGTGGAGCTTCTGGATCGTCCTGACGCCGACCGGGGGCTGGTCGAGCGAAGCTATGGCTTCATGAAGTTCGCCAACAGCGCCGGCGGAGGCACGCGCGTGGTGCGCAACTTCCTGGCGCGCGAGCTGGCCCGGTCCAACGTGCGCAGCGCGCGCATCCTCGATCTCGGGTCGGGAAGCGCCGAGATCCCGTTGACTCTGGCGCGCTGGGGCGCCAAGCACGGCTACCGGCTCGAATTCACCTGTCTCGACCACCACGCCGAGGCGTTGGCGCTGGCGCAAGAGGCCGCCGAGCGTGAGGGCCGCGAAGCGATCGTTACCGAGAGGGCCGACATCCTCGACTATGAGCCCATCCACGAGTTCGACTACGCCATCGGTTCGATGTTCTTCCACCATCTCAGCGCCGAGGGCATAGGCCGGGTGATCGGACGCCTGCACGGTTTCGTACGCAAGGCCTTGCTTATCAACGATCTGCGCCGCTGCGCACTGAACTATCTCGTTTGCCGGCTGCTGACGATCGGGATCGAGCCGGAGATCCGGCACGACGCTTTGCTTTCGATCGCGCGCGGATTCAGACCGCTGGAGCTGTCGATGATTCTGCTGGCGCACGACCCAGCGCCGCGAGTGGAAAGACACTGGTTCTGTCGGGTGGCAGGCATCGTCCGGTTCGACCGCCAGGAGGGATCATGCAGGCGATTCTGACCGCCCTGGCTACTGCGAACCCGGCGCGCTACGCCTCGCAGCGAGAGGTCTTTGACGTCCTCGACGCGCATTTCTCCCTGGAGCCGAGAGAGAAAGACCTATACGAGAGACTGCTGCTGGACGGTCCCATTCGAGGGCGTTACATCGGGGTGGATGCCGATGAGGAGATCTGCGCAACCGACCCCGAGCTTCTCATTCGGCGCTTTGCCAGGCACGCTCGGCATATCGCTGCCCAGGCGGCGCGGACCGCGCTGGATCAAGCGGGACTGACGCCAGGCGAGGTCGAGGGCCTCATCGTCAACACGTGCACGGGCTACCTGTGCCCAGGGCTGTCGTCTTATCTTCTCGGCGACTTGGGCTTGCCCAGCCACGCGACGGTTCTCGATCTGATGGGGATGGGCTGCGGCGGCGCGATTCCGAACCTCGAGGCTGCTGGCCGGATGATCCAGTCGGGCGCCAAACAGACGGTCTTGTGTTTGTCCGTTGAGATCTGCTCGGCGACGTTCTTCCAGGGCCCCGATCCGGACCTGATCGTCAGCAACAGCATCTTCGCCGACGGCGCGTCGGCCGCGGTGTTGCAGGCTAACGTCAATGGCAACTGCGCCGGCGGTCTCCTGAAGCTCGTCGACTTCGAGTCGGTGACACAACCGAAGTACCGCGACCACCTCCGCTATACCACGGAACGGGGGAGGTTGCGAAACGTCCTGGCTCGCAGCGTCCCAGCCATCGGCGCCAGAGCTGTGGCACAGGCAACAGGCCGCCTGCTGGCCAGACACGGCCTGACGCCAGGCGACATCGGCCGGTGGGTCGTTCACCCAGGCGGCACCCAAGTGCTCAGAGCTATCGAGAAGCACCTCGGATTGACGCCGGAGATGTTACGCTTCAGCTACGAGGTCTTCCGCGACTATGGCAACATGTCGTCGCCTTCGGTGATGTTCGTCTTGAGCCGAACGCTCCGCGACGCGCGCCCAGGCGCAAATGGGAAAGCGGTGCTCGTTTCCTTCGGCGCCGGTTTCACCGCTTTTGCTGCCTTGGTCGAGTTCCTCTGAAGTCAATCACGCCGAGCGACACAAAAAACTCTATATACCCCATCCTATCTATTCTTCCAGGAACAGCGGTCGGACGTGCCGCTCGAAGATGTTCGTCGTGACCTCTTCGGCGATGATGTCCTCGTGCTGCTCCAGCGCGTCGGTGAAGCGCGAGCCCATCTCCGCGGCCACTTTGTAGGCGACGTGCAGGAGTTGTCGCAGGTTCGGGCGGTAGCAGGCACAGAACGGATCGTGGCGCAAGGCCTGTGCGAACAATTCGCCATCCCAGCTCGTGACCTCCTCCAAGGGCGGCAGCCAGCTCCTCTTGATGTCGATCACGGTCGCGTAGGGCCCACACAACTCGTCGATACGTTTCAGTGCGGTCGAGTAGACCTCTTTGGCGATGGTCAGGCCGTCGTCGCCGGCCAGGGCCAGGCCGATCAGCTCCTCCAGCCACGTCGTGCCGGCGGTCTTGAGGTGCAGGCCGGCGTCGAATTGCTTCATCGCCTTCTGGATCGGCTCGTAGATGGAGAACTTGTCGCTGCCGGAATGGATGCTGAGCTTGAGGTTTTCCGGCAACGCGAACCGGCTGACGGCAAACTGAATCACTGCAAGGTCCGCCTCGAACTCCCAAGCGAAGCGGTCGATCTCGCCGACGTAGTCCACGCCTTTGTTGAACCGGCCACTGAACTTGGGCGCGATCGTCTGGGCCGGGATCCCCTCGTCCGCGAGGGCGGCCAGGATCACCAGCAACTCTACCGGCGTCTGCGGCGCATCTGTCTCGTCCATCGACACTTCCGTCACGAAGGCGTCGGCGCCCTTCTTGGAGGCCACGTGACGATAGATCTTGCCGGCTTCCTTGACTGCGACCAGGTATTTCGATGCAATCGACTGGAGAGAGGTCTCGCTCACATCCAGCGGCTTCTCGATTCCCTGGATCTCCAGCGTCCCGACCAAGTCCGAATGCCTTCCGAAAAAGGCACTTACGTCGCTCGCGCCGGCGGGTCGTCCGATAAAGTCGGCCACATCAAGGGTGAAGAAGTCGCTGGCATCGAGAAACCCGTCCACGTTGGACAGCCCGATGTGATCGGCGTCGACGAGGTAAGGACCGGTCCACCCGCACGCGGCGACCGCTTCGTCGGCCTCGCGCCGAACGTCGGCAGGTTTCGTGCCGATGATGCTGTGCTCGCGGTTGGACTTGTTCCACACCGGCGTGATGTCCACGCCTTCGGTCTTGGCCTTGATCAGACCGGCGAGCTGCGCCTTGCCCTGGTGGCCAAACCGGTCACCGATGCCAAACGAGTACTTGCCGAGAATCATGCAGCACCTCTTGAAAAGCGGTCGGCGGATCTGGCGGGCGTCCGCGCCAAGCGCCTGCGACGCGTGGCTGTCGCAGTAGCAACATAATTGATGCCGCGCGAAAAGCAAGCAATCTCCGCGTCGGCCGGCCTGCGCGGCGCAACAAAAAACCCCGCAGCGCATCCGTTCGCCACGGGGCAATGAAAAACCTCAATACGATCGGTGGTCGCTAAGCTACCACCACTGCTATCTTTGCGCCTCTCTCTCCTGCCCCTCAGGCTTAGGCTCGGGCTCCGGCGATTCAACCACCACGCCCAGCCTGCCCAAGGCCCCGGCGACTTCGGGCTGGCGCGGATTCAACTCGAAGCTGCGCGCCAGATACCGCCGGGCCTGGTCGTCCTGGCCCTTGCCGAGGTAGTAAAGGCCCATTTGCCTGTTGGCCTCGTACGAATCCGGTGCCCCGGCCAGCGCCTGGCGGAAGCAGCGCATCGCGTACTCACTGAGGCCCAGGTTCTCGAACTCCCAGGCCAGTCTCAGCGTGGTGCGCGTGTTGCGCGAGGCTTGGCCAATATAGCCGTTGGCGAACTGCTCGGCTTTGGCGGGTTGACCGTGATCGACGTATAGCTTCACCAGACCGGCCTGCGCCGCCGCCAATCCCGGACGGAACCCCAGCGCTCGGTCGTAGTGATACTCCGCCTTGGTCCATTGGCCGCCAGTGTGATAGTAACGCGCGAGCTCGTAATGCGCCTCGGGGTTCTCGAACTTCTTGTCGATCTCGAGCAGCAACTCCCTCTCAGTCTTCACGGACGGAACGGTCGGTGCCGTCTCGAGACCGGCCGACGAAGAACCGCCCTGCGCACACCCTTGAGAAAACGCAAGCGTCAAGCCCAGAAACACCAACAGCGGCAATGCGCCGACTATTGCGTGAATCCTGCTCTTGTCCTTGCCGGTCATTCAACGCCTCCATGTCCCAGCATTCCCGCTGATGCATCCATATCGTCCTGAGCCTGACAGCGGCATCTTGCCATCGGACGTGATTCAATGCAAGCAAAAAACAGAAAGTGTTGGAAGAAAGTGAGAGTTTTTTGGACCCCGAGTGACATCGGCTCTTGCTTTCAGCGGCCGGCGCGACATGCTGTAATAAAACCGAAGCGTGCGACGACGTATTATGTGGCAGTCGCGGCACAGCCGGCTGCCGGCAGGCGCGATCGCGCAGCGAAGAAGCCGAAACGAGTCAAGCTGAGGTGAGGACGACACTTGCAGACGTGTGACTGGCAAACGATCGTGACGGAACACGGCCCGCTCGTCTGGAAGGCGGCTTATCGGCTGCTGGCGAATCGAGATGATGCGGCCGATTGCTACCAGGAGACGTTCCTCGCGGCCTTCGAGCTGGCGCAGCGCCAGCGCGTGCGCAACATGGCGGCTTTGCTGACGCGTTTGGCGACGATGCGCGCGATCGATCGCATCCGTCGAAGAAGGCGGCGCAAGCAGCGCGAGATGGACGCGGCAGACTGGCAGGACATGCCCAGCGGCGCGCCGGGACCGTCGAGACGCAGCCAGAACCTCGAACTGGCCGAGCAATTGACTGCATCGCTAAGCCAACTGCCTGAGCAGGAGGCCAACGTCTTCTGCCTGAGGTATTTGCACGACATGAGCTACCGCGAGATCGCCAGACAACTGAATATCAAGAGCGCTACCGCCGGCGTGCTGCTGCACCGCGCCAGAGCGAAGCTGCGGCAGATGCTGGCGCCGGCCGACAGCGAAAAGGACGAGGTGTTCTCATGAAAGATGAGAGAGACGACATTCTGGAAAGAGCCATCGCCGATTTGAAGCAGCGCGGCGTATCGTCCGAGCCGCCTCAAGCGATTGTGAATGAAACACTTGCGCAACTGGCCCAGGCTCAAGCGCAGCGCGCCGGCGCAGGATCGCACGCTACGGCAGGCCAGACCCGGCCGACGAGGCTGGTGCTCTGGTCCGCGACGAGGTTGGCCGCGGCCGCTGTCGTGCTCGTTGCCGCGGGGTACGCGTTCGGCAGGATCACCGCGCCCAAGCCGGACCTCGATGAACTCCGCGCGACGCTGTTGCCTTCCCTGACAGCCTCGCTGGAGCCGGCCATTCGCCAGCGCGTCTCCGAAGAGGTCATGCAGGAGTTTCGCCAGGCGATGGTCGCAGGCTACATCCGCATGAGCGATGCGCTGACAGAGCAATACCGTGCCGATTTGGACCGCGCCGCGGTTCAGGCGTTCACCGCCTCCAACACGGTGACGACTCAGCTTCTCAGCGAGCTCATCGACGACTTCAAGACCAGTCGGCAGCAGGATAGACAGCTATTCGCGTCAGCGCTGGAGGAAATCGAGGCGCGCCGCGCCGCGGAGAACGCCGCACTCGGCACCGCCGTGACGAGGCTCGCCTCCCAGACGCATACCGAGCTGCAACGGACCAACGAGATCGTGAGCTATTTGGCCAATACGCGAACCGATACGTCCATTCCCAAGCAAGACACGCCAGATACTATGAATTAGAGGAGAAGATCATGAAGATTATGACACGAATTGTCGCCGTGGCCGCAGGCACGGTTCTGATTGGCGCCGGCAGCCTTCTGAGCCAGGTCGTCCCCACGCCAGAGCCAGTTTCAGGGTCATCTAACGCGCCGGCGCCTCCGGCACCCGCCAGCGTCCCAGTCCAAACGCAGCGAGTGAAGGCAGACCTTGACAGGCTGTCGCGTCTTGGCATGATGACCAAGTTCGGGTCGTCACCGAGCGACGCCGGCTCGGTGCTGGTCGTACCGGCGGCGGACATCGGCGTGGAGGATCTCGCCGCCGCTACAGAAGACATGACCGTGATGGCGCGCATCTTCCAGTCCAAGCTGGGACAGGCGCGATCGTCAGGCGTGGTCTTGCCCGATTTCGCGGGCCTCTATGGCAATGTGTTCTTGGGGCCGAGTGACCGCGGGGCACAGAGCATCTACTTGCAGGGCTTCGGGGCGTTGTTCACGATGAGGGTTGATTTCCCGCTCGCCCCAGGGCCGGACGAACCAGAAGAGACCCCGCAGGAGCAACCCAAGACGGATGTCGATCCCGTCTGGGTGCAGGCGCAGCAGGAGATCTTCGATCCGGGGGCCTCGGAGCGTGAGAACGACTCCGGCAAGGAAGTGATCAAGTACAACGCCGAGCAGGTGGAGGACCTGAAGACTTCACTTGTCACGGCGTTGAAGCACGCCGCCAACATCCGCGTCCTGGCACCGGCAGAAGTGGTGGTGGTGACCGTCACCGGCGCGCCGGTTCCGACGACTATCACGCAAATCGAGACCCTTCGGGGATCGAACGACGTCCTGGTTGTCGAGAAGAGCGGAGCGACCAAGGTCTACAGGGGAGGCCTGCCGGCGGGTCTCGGCACGTCGGCAGCGACGGTCCTGACGATCCGCGCGAAGGTTGCCGACATAAGTGCTTACGCCAAAGGTGATTCCAGCCTGGAGCAGTTCCGCCAGAAGGTCCAGATCATCAGCCATCCGCAGCTCGGCGCCGGCGCTGGTCGTGGTGTAACGACCTCCATCAGCACAGGTTACCGCCGATAGGACGGGCGAACAGACTGGCTTGAATCAAGCCCCCGGTGTTTCGACGCTGGGGGCCTTCTCTTTACACGTCGAGGTTCTGGACTTCCAGGGCGTGGTCGTGGATGAACTTGCGGCGTTTCTCGACATCGTCGCCCATCAGGATGCTGAAGAGGCGGTCGGCTTCGCCGGCGTCGTCGAGACGGACGTTCAGGAGCGTTCGCGTGTCGGGGTTCATCGTCGTGTCCCAGAGCTGGTCGGCGTTCATCTCGCCGAGCCCTTTGAACCGCTTGATATCGATCCCCTTGCCGCCGATCTGGCGGATCGCCGGGCACACGTCGCCCAGCGACGCAATCTCGTGGCTTTCCTCGCCGTGAATGAGCTGGAACTTGGTCGGCAGCGCCTCACCGGACTCGGCCCGTTCGACTTGCAGCAAGAAATCACGCAGGTCGAGCCCGAAGTCAGCTTTGAGCTTGTCGTCGATCTCGTTGACACGGGTGATCTCATGTAGTTCCTCAGCGACGATGCACGACTCCTCACCATCCTCGTCCTCGGCGCCCTCCCGGGTCTGGCCCAGTTCGGCCAGACGCTTCTCGTACTCGCCGACCTCGTGGTAGACCTCTTCCGCTCCCTGGTAGCGCACCAGGAAGCGAGGCAGCCGCTGGCCGTCATAGTGCGCCCTGACGAAATCGATGAAGGTTACACCGCGACGATTCAGGACCCCGACGATGCGCTCGATGTCCGCCAGCGCCTTGACCAGCTCCGTCAGCCGGTCGCCCGATATCTCGTTCGCATTGCGCTTTTCTCTGCCTTCCGAGACAGCCTCGCCGGCACTGCCGTTGCGGATCACCAAGGTGGCGCCCTCCAGGCCGCGCGCGATCATGCGCCGCCGCATCTCGTTTTCGGTCAACACGTACTCGGATTTCTTCCTGCCCTTGACGCGCACCTCGTACAGCGGCGGCTGCGCGATGTACACCATCCGCCTTTCGAGCAGCATCGGCATCTGGCGAAACAGAAACGTCAGCAGGAGCGTGCGAATGTGCGCGCCGTCCACGTCGGCGTCGGTCATGAGAATGATCTTGCCATAGCGACACTTCTCCACGTCGAATTCGTCCGTGCCGATCCCGGTGCCGAACGCGCTGATCATCGTGCGGATTTCCTCGTGGCTGAGCATCTTCTCCAGGCGTGCCTTCTCGACGTTGAGGATCTTGCCTCTGAGCGGCAAGATGGCCTGTATGCTCCGGTCGCGGCCGCCTTTGGCGGACCCGCCGGCCGAATCGCCCTCGACGATGAAGATCTCGGTGGAGGCTTTCTCCTTACTGGCGCAATCCCAGAGCTTGCCCGGCAGGTTGGCGCTGCCCAAGGCGCCCTTGCGCCGCGTCAGCTCGCGAGCCTTGCGCGCCGCCTCGCGGGCGGCCGCAGCCTGGATGGCCTTATTGAGAATCCGCTTGGCCTCGCTCGGATGCTCCTCCAGGTAGTGGCCGAGCTGCTCGTTGACGACGGTCTCCACGAACCCGCCCACCTCGGGATTGGTCAGGCGCACCTTCGTCTGCGCCTCGAAATGCGGGTCCGTGAGCTTCACCGCTACGACCGCCGTGAGCCCCTCGCGCAGGTCGTCTCCGGTAGTCCCCTGGCCTTCCTTGACGAGGTTGTTGCTGCGCGCGTAGAAGTTCATCGTTCGGGTCAGCGCCGTGCGGAAGCCCGAAAGGTGGGTGCCGCCGTCGATGTTGC
Source organism: Sedimentisphaerales bacterium (assembly GCA_016927855.1). Classification (GTDB taxonomy): domain Bacteria; phylum Planctomycetota; class Phycisphaerae; order Sedimentisphaerales; family Anaerobacaceae; genus JAFGLV01. The sequence goes on along the minus strand of JAFGLV010000140.1, from coordinate 2,442 downwards.
GGATGTTGTTGGCGAAGACGAGCACGTTCTCGTTGTACCCGTCGTTGTACTGCATCGCGACCTCGCAGGTCATCGTCGAGTCCGGATCGTCCTTGGACATGTAGATGACGTCGTTGTGCAGGACGTTCTTGCCGTCGTTGAGGTGCTTGACGAATGCGCGGAGACCTTCGTCGAACTTGAAGACCTCTTTCTTCTGGGAGCGATCGTCGCGGAAGGTGATCTTGAGCCCCGCGTTGAGGTACGCCAGCTCGCGGATGCGCTTGAGCAGGGTGTCGTAGGCGAACTCGATATCGCCGAAGACCTCGTCGTCCGCCTTGAAAGTGATCTTCGTGCCTCGTTTGGAGGTATCGCCGACGCGCTCGACCGGTCCGCGACGTTTGCCGCGTTGGCATTCGAAGTGCCAATGGCCACCGTCGCGATAGACGTCGGCCTCAAGCCACTCGCTCAACGCGTTGACGACGCTGACGCCGACGCCGTGCAGACCGCCGGCCACTTTGTAGCTGTCGGAATCGAACTTGCCGCCGGCGTGGAGGGTCGTCAGGACCACTTCCAGGGCACTGAGGTTCGCCTCCTTGTGTAGCTCGACGGGGATTCCCCGGCCGTTGTCTTCGACGGAGCAACTGCCATCCACCTGGATGCGGATCGTGATTTCGTCGCAGTAACCGCCCATCGCTTCGTCGATGGAGTTGTCGAGGACCTCGTAGACCAAGTGGTGCAGGCCCGCCAGGCCTCGGTCGCCGATATACATGTCCGGCCGTTTGCGTACGGCCTCCAGGCCTCCCAGGACCTTGATATTGCTAGCATCGTATTTATGGGTGTCCATATCTATCTCGAATGTTACTCTCGTACCCCTTCCAGCGGTTCTTTCCCGAAGGCCCACCCCAGCACTGGCGGCGGTCGGCCTCTGGGTACCTCACTCCCGCGCCATGCCTATCTGAACGCGGTGCAGGCCTGTACCGGGACAGAGCCTCTGCAACTCCTTGAGCAACTCAGCCTTGCACAACTGCAATTCATACATGTAACTGGCGGCATCCACCACGACGCGGAGGCATCCGCCTTTGAAACCCCCGATGCGGCAGTGCGCTCGCAGGCCCGGCGGCAGGACCTGGTTCCAGGCCTCCGCGACCGTACTGCACCGCTCGTACATGGGTGTCAGGCCGGCGAGGATCCCACCCGCGATGTCGCCCATCCTGCACGGTTCACGCCATTCTTCTCGATCCATGAGTGCTTGTCCTGATGTATACGAGCAGCCGCCCATCGAAGGCCGAAGCCGGGCCCATCGTTCGCTGCGTTTGAATGAAAGTCCTTCCTGCACGGTGGTTGCGCCGCCAAGGCTTACGCAGACATTCCTCAACCGAGGTTGATGGGCATAAGGACGTACAGGAAATCCGGACCGCACCGGAGCAGGCCTGGTCGATCAGGCTGACCCAACTCCAACTCGAACGCGTCGGCGCGCATAACCCGCAGGACGTCGATCAAGAACTGAGGGTTGAAACCGACGTCGATAGATTCACCGGCGTACTCAATGGGCATGCTGACTTCCGCGGCGCCGGCCTCCGGCGAACTGCCGGAGAAGACCAGCGTCTTCTTCTGCCCGTTGACCGAGAGCTTGATACCCTTGGATTCGTCGCTCGTCAAAAGCGCCGCTCGCCGCACACCGCTTAGCACCGCTTCCCGCGTCAGTGTCAGCTTCTTGTCGTAGTCCGAAGGAATGATGTCCTCATATTTTGGGAAATTGCCCTCAACCAGGTTGGAGCTTATCACGACATTAGCACATCTCATGAGAATCTGGTTGTCGACGAGCTTGACCGTCACGGACTCCTTGTCATGAGCTGTGAGCTTCTCCAGCAAAGCCATTGTTTTGGCCGGCACAATAATCTTCTGTGCCGCGTTCTCTTGCTTGGGGGCCTTTTCGAGATCCACCCGGCAGCGGGCCAGCCGCCTTCCGTCCGTCGCGACCAGCATCAGCTTCTTGCCCTTTGTCTCCCAGAGCACGCCGTTGATCGCGTAGCGGCTGCTCTCCTTGGCGGTTGCGAATAGGCTCTGCTGAATGCCGCTCTGCAACTGCTCGAGACTGATGGCCAAATCACCCTCGCCTTCCTCCAGTGAAGGAACCCTCGGGTATTGCTTCGGGTCTTGTCCATAGACCGTAAACCGGCTGTCGGACCCGCGGATTTCGCAGGTCGTGTCTTTGGCCTCCAGAACCAGAACATCCTCGGTACTCTCGCGCACGATGTCGGCCAAGTGATTGGCCTCAACGACGATCTCACCCTCGCGGGCAACCTCGACCTCAGAAAGGCGGTAATTGAGGCCGACCTCCAGGTTGGTCGCGCAGATCGTGACGTCCTTGGGCCCGGCCGCGATCCGAACGCAGCGCAGTACCGGCTTCGGCGTGCGGCTTGGGACAACGGAAGTCACCAATCCGAGGGCCTCAGCCAGCCC
>JAFGLV010000139.1 GCA_016927855.1 Sedimentisphaerales bacterium | reverse complement strand
TGCTCCCACACCACCTTCATGATCGCCCATTCGGCTTCCGTGATCTCAACAGGTCTCGCCTTCACTGATGATGCCATGGTTGAACCTCCGAGTATTCTATCTATGGCGAAGATATTCGATCCGTATAGAGCGTGTCAATAATAATTTTGGCTCTTTCTATCTTTTTGCAGGGACGGCGGAAAGGAGGGAGTGAATGGAACGGCTTGCTGGCGGCTCAGACTTGTCCACGCCTGTGGCAGCGGCCTCTTCGGGGTCCGAAACCGCCATGGCCTCGAGGGCAACGTGCGGCGCCTCCAGGTCCGGCGACTTCGACGATGCCTCCTTGGATAGATAGTGCCTTGCCATGCACGAGGGCGTCGGCGATCTTCTTGTGAGCCACCTCCACGATCCGGCCGAACGTCTGGCGCGAGACGTTCATTTTCGCCGCGGCCTCCTCCTGGTACAGGCCCACCAGATCGGCCAGGCGAACGGCTTCCAGCTCATCGAGCGTCAACTCGACGCATTCCAGAAGGCGCAGCGGTACCCCCCGGGGCTTGTAGTACGTGGCTTGGGGCAGTTTTCCCACCCGCCGGCACTGTCTCGGTCTGGGCATATCGACGTTCCGTTGCGCGTATCTCGTCGCTCGTATCTCGCTGCTGGCATGTCGATTCACGAGATACGAAGCTCAGTGATCGCAGATATTCTCTCCTGTCTTGAGCGCTCCGGCCAGATAGTTGCTGACGAGCTCTTCCGGCGTTTCGGCCGGGGCGCCGACGATCACCTCGATGTTGTTGTCGGCGAAGAGCCTCTGGGCGCGCTGGCCCATGCCGCCGGCAATGATGGCGGTCGCGCCTTGCTCGGCCAACCACTTCGGTAACACGCCGGGCTCGTGCGGCGGGGGATTCAACAGCACCTGCTCGGTGATGATCTTGCTCTCCGGATCGACGCTCACGAGAGCGAACTGCTCGCAGTGGCCGAAGTGGGCCGACAGCCTGCCGCCGGCCAGAGGGATCGCGATCTTCATCTGGTGGTTCTCCTTCGTTTCAATCTGTCGTTTCGGTTCGTTGGGCATCCGTCCGAAGGCGTGCGCGAGTGCCTGGGCGGTGGGACTGTCGGCAGCGAAATCCATGAAGGGCTTGCCCGCGTCGCACGCCAGTGCGAGTGCGGGGTCCAGCGGGATGCTGCCGAGGTGGGGGACGTTGAAATCCGCCGCGATGCGCTCAGCTCCAGTGCCGGCGAATACATCGGTTCGCTTCAGACAATGAGGACAGACAAACCCACTCATGTTCTCAATGACACCCAACACCGGCAGGCTCAGTTGTTTGCAGAACGTCACGCATTTGCGTACGTCCAGCACCGCCAGGTCCTGGGGAGTCGTGACGATCAACACCCCGTCGATAGCGCCAAGCACCTGGACGGTCGAAAGCGCTTCATCGCCGGTGCCCGGTGGGCAATCCACGACTAGGTAGTCGAGAGCGCCCCAGCAGACGTTTTCGACAAACTGCTGGATCAGGTTGTGCTTCATCGGTCCGCGCCAGATCACCGCCTCGTTCGGGTTGTTCAGCATCAGGCCGATACTTACGGCCTTCAGCGCCCGATCGAAAGCGAGAGGCTCTATCCCATCGTCGCCTGCCTGGAGTCGCGCGCCTTCGAGACCAAGCAGCTTCGGTATGCTGGGACCGTGGATATCCACGTCCAGCAGGCCGACCTGCTTGCCCTGCCGCGCCAGCCAGACCGCGAGATTGACCGCAATACTGCTCTTGCCGACCCCGCCTTTGCCGCTCATGACGAGAAGCCTGTGTTCGATGCTGTTCGCCACGTTATGTGTCTCCGACTTGTGCCTTCAATAGCTCTGAAACGGTATTCCAAATGCTTGTGACTTCCTGACGGAGGACGTCGTCGCCGTGCTCGATAATGGTCCGGCGTTGAAGCTGTGCCGCGGTGACGGCCGGGTTGTAACTGATTTTGCCTGCCCAGGTCAGCCCGGCGGCAGAGGCTTCCCCTTCGACGGCATGCGCGATCTCGGGATTGATGTCCCATTTGTTCACGCAGACCGCCGCCGGGATATCGAAATGGGCCACGAGCTTCGCCACGCGGTCCAAGTCGTGCCGGCCCGACAGCGTGGGCTCGGTGACGATCAGAACGAGGTCCGCACCGGTCACCGAGGCAATCACCGGACAGCCTACGCCGGGTGAGCCGTCCACGATAATCATCTCTCGCCCTTGGTCCTCGGCGATCTGTCGCGCCTCCCGGCGCAGGAGCGTGACGAGCTTGCCGCTGTTCTCTTCGCCCGGCTTGAGGCGCGCGTGCACCATTGGCCCCAAGCGCGTATCCGAGATGGACCATTGACCGTTGATCGCGTCGCGAAACTCGATCGCGCCTGCCGGACAGAAGTGAACGCAGATACCACATCCTTCGCAGGCCATTGGTTCGACGGCATAAGCGCCTTCGTTCAAGCAGATCGCTTCGAATCGGCACACCTCGTGACATTCTCCACAGCGGGTGCACCGGGCCGGATCGATGCGCGCAAGTTTGCCGCCGCTGAAGGCCTGGGTCTGGCGGATATCCGGCTCCAGCAGCAGGTGGAGATCCGCCGCGTCGACGTCGCAGTCCGCCAGCACCGCGTCTCGCGCCAGCGCCGCGAATGCAGCCGTCAGGCTGGTCTTGCCTGTCCCGCCTTTGCCACTGATGACGACAATTTCCTTCATTCCAAACACCCGATCGCAGCCGCCAGCCGGCGGAAGTGATCTTCGTATTCAGGCATTGCATCGACGATCATTTGCCCGGACGAATAAGCCTGCGCGATGCGCCGATCGTCGGGCAACCGTGCCAGGATATCGATCTGCTCGGCGGCGCAGTAGCTCTGCGTTTCGTCGTCGCCGATGCCGTCACGGTTGAGGACTACGCCGAATGGCAGGCCCATCTCGCGCACGAGTTCAACGGCCAGTTTCAGATCGTTGAGCCCGAACGGTGTCGGCTCGGTCACCAGCACTACGACATCGACGCCTTTCAGTGCCGCAACCACGGGACACGATGTTCCTGGTGGCACATCGACAATCGCCAGCGCGTCCGGCTCGATGTGCTTTTTCACCCGGCCGATCAGCGCCGGCGTGCGGACATGCCCGATCTCCAGCCGCCCACCGACGAAACCGAGGGTCTCGGCGCGACCCGTCTCGATCTGCCCAATGCGTAAGGGCTTCCGCTCAATCGCTCCGCTCGGACAGACCCGCCAGCAGCCGCCGCATGAATGGCAGAGCGACTCGAACGTCAGCACCTGGTCCTGGAGGCAGACGATCGCGCTGTACTGGCAAATCTGGCCGCACTGACCGCACGCGGTGCATTTGGTCGCGTCGATCTCGGGTACTTCGACCGTTACGTCCGCCTGTCGTTCGATCTGTGGCTTGAGGAAGATATGCCCATTGGGTTCCTCTACGTCACAGTCGAGATACTGCGTGGCGCGACCTGCCTCGGCGCACACCCGCGCCAGATTCGTCGCGACCGTGGTCTTACCCGTGCCGCCTTTGCCCGAAGCGACTGCGACAATCATGACAGTCCTCCGGGTTGAAATCCCCTGAAGCCGCGCCGTTGAGCAGTGTCTTCATCGATGGTCTCGGTCCATCCGCTGCGCGGTTCGGCGGCACCGTCGAACCGCAGGATATACGGTTTGATGTCCAGTAGAGGCGTGCCATCCAGAATATCGACGTCCTCCAGGTGTAGCGTGCCGCCTTCGATTCGCAGCAGTCGCACGACGGACAGGCCGATCGGATTGGGCCGTTGCGGATGCCGCGTCGAAAAGAGGCCCCGGGGCTTGTCGTCGGTGAAGGGCTGCACGATCAACTGCGCCGGCCCGGCCCGGTGGAAATGGTACAGCAGAATCAGGTGAGAGAAACCTCCTAGGTCTCTCAGGCCTTCGATGTATTCAGGCAGGATCTCCGCGCGCCCGGACACACCGCGCGCGTAGACCGGCTGGATCGGCGTTCGCTCGGCCGCCTCGTGCTCGCTGCGGATCACGCCGATCGGCCTGTACGTCACCGGCGCCTGGCTCGACGCGCTCATACCCAATGTCCCTCAACGTCGCCCGACGTTGCCGGCTCAAGTCTCCCGGCTTGGAAGGCTTCCAGCGCCGCGGCCACCGTCGGCGCGTCAGTGTTATAGACCGTGATCCCGGCCGCCGATAGCACGCGGAACGCCTTGGGGCCGCAATGGCGCGCCACCAGGCACTCAGCGCCCGTCTGTGAAACCGTTTGCGCGGCCTGGATGCCGGCGCCCTGGGCAGCGTTGACGTTCTGCACGTTGTCAACGGCTTCGAAGACGCCGGTATCCGTGTCGTAGACGATAAACTTCGCGGCGCGCCCGAACCGGTGATCCAGCGCCGCTTCCAATGTGTCCTCTGACGCAGCGAATGCAACTCTCATGGCAGTTCCTCGCCTGATGTAAGGATCGATTACGTGTCGCTCTGGGCCTGGAGCTGCTCGACGCGCTCGTTGATCCGGTTCAACTCGCTCTGCAAGTTCGCCGTTTGCTGTCTGAGCGTCTCCAACTCCTGCTCTGGTGCCGCCGGTCCGGCGAGGATGCCGCTACGCATCCAGCCGGGCTGCCCGGTCGCGTGAAACCAGTGACGAAACCCCCGGCCGCGACCGCATCCCCAAAAGCCGCGACCGCCCGCCGGATGGGCGAACCCGGCGCAATAGCCCGCTGCTCGTCCTGTCATCGGGCCCATTCCCATCGGACCTGTTCTATCTCCACCTGGCATAATCCTGCTTCTTTCGTATCTATGGTTGTTAGTTTTGTGACTATTGAGGCTCCGCACGGGGCATCGCCTCGATCATGTCCACGATCTCCGGCGGCCTGACCCCGGCCCGGTCGGCGATGTCTCTGAGCGTTTCGTCCGCTTCAGCCTGCACACCTTCGGCTTTGAGCAGCGCAATTGCCTGCTGCACGTCTACACCTGTCGTGTGGCAAACCTGCTCGAGCGTTTGTCGCCCGAACCCGGTACCTCCTCCTCCCCCTGCGCCACGACCGGCACCGCCTCCACCCGCGCCGGACATTCTCAACCGCTCGAACAGCTCACCTGGGGAGAGCCCGATTTGCCGGGCGGCCGAGCCAACGGTTGTACCTGGTTCATTGACATCCACACCCATCGCGGCCAGTCGCGTCTTGAAGCGATCCAATTCTGTGCCGGTCTGCTCGCAGAATTCCTCCAGCGTCGCAGCCTCGGCGTGCGGGTAGGGGGCCTGGTAGCTGCGCGCCTCCCAGTAGGCCTTCATCCGCTCGGCGCCAGCCATGATCGTGCTAAAGGGCGGCACCTCCCACACCGTCCCGGCCACGACCACCGCCGTGACCAGCAGCGTCGCGACCATCTCGCGTTTCAGATTGAAGTGCCGCGCCACGCGGACATAGTGCAAGAACACCCGCCAGTTGAAGTACAGATGCACCGCGGCCGCGATCACGAAAAGCAGACTGGAGGTAGTGTGCACTGCTCCCCATTGCTCCTTATCGAGACCGGCGACGCGCCAATCCGCCCAGTGCGCCACCCGCCCTTGCGGCGAGACATAGAGCACGACGCCGGTCACCGTCATAACGACAAAGCTGACCGCCGCCAGCAAGCTCATTGTCCCGCGCCAATTGAATTTTTGCTTCGCGACGGTAGCCGTCCCGTTTTGTCCTGCCATGTCCTGTTTCCTTTCACCAGTCTGTTTCCGGGCGCATTATGAGCATATGCTCATAACGCTGTCAACGCAAAAACAACCAAATCGCCCAGAAAATCCACGGTTCTGGTTTTTGTTTGTTCCAGCGGTCCTTTCTCGGGACAATGGGCAGGCGGCATTACGGCGGAAACCTACGTCGGTTCGATGAGGCGGTTGCCCGTGGTTGCCGTCAGGACGTGCTGTCGATGTGCGTGCAGGCAACATGAAGCGTAGGAGCCTATGGTTTACCCTCGGAGTGCTGGGACTGTTGATCGGGACTGTCGCGCTCGTCGGGTGGTGGCTGCGGCCGCCAAGTCCATACACCGTCACCATGCTGCCCTCGCTCGGCGGCGGGGATTACGCCGTGGCTACCGGCATGAATGAGAAGGGACAGGTCGCCGGCTTCTCCGAAGTGGCGCGGAGCGTGTATCATCTCTTTCTCTGGGACCGCGCGCACGGCATGCGCGATCTCGGCTGGACCGGTCAGGAGGCCCATATCAACGACCTGGGCCAGATCACCGGCGCCGCCGAGGCTGAGGACATCCAACAAGCGTTATTCTGGGACCCGAATGACGGCCTGCACCTGCTCGGCGCTATGGGCGGCACCTACTCGCGCGGCTGTGAGATCAACAATCGCGGCCAGATCGTCGGCAGCTACAGAGCCGCCGACAAAGAGGTACACGCGTTCGTCTGGGATCGCGTCAACGGTATGCGAACGCTCGAGACCCCAGGCGACACCCTGCGTCACGCCAACGCCATCAATGACGCCCGACAGATAATCGTCTGGGGTCACAGAACTCAGTACCTTGTCACGTTGGACGAGGGCGGGATGGTCGCCGATTGCCAGGCTCTGCCGCTGGGCGCTCCGCAGGATATCAGCGCTACCCGCCGTGTGGTTAGTTGGATACAGACCGGCCAGGACAGATTCGACCTGGGCCTCTGGCAGGCAAGCTCAGGCTTGCAGACGTTCCCCTTCGACATTTCCCACGAGGATTTTCCGAAAATCAACGATGCCGGCCAAGTGTTGTACTCCAAGACCTCGGACAAGCGAACGGGGCTCTTCCGCTCCGGCGCAGCCCGGCGGACCAACTATCTGTGGAACCCCAGCCTGGGCACAAAGCCAGTGGCTGTTTCGGTGCGAACCAAACGGGGCGAACAGCTTTGGATCACCGACATGAACAACAAGGGCTGCTTCGCCGGCGCGATCCAATCGAGGAAGAAACGCACAAGTCGCGCCGTGCTGCTCGAACCCATTGCCGAGCGATAATTCCTGACAGCCGACGGAGAGATTCTATGACGATTGTCAAAGTGGACGAGCAGACGTATATCAATGTGGACCGCATGACCTACGTCCAACCGAAGCGTAGGAGGCTGATCGTGCACTTCGCCGTCGGAGGCGGTGACCTGGCCGGTCCGGACTGCCGCGTGACACTCGAGCCGGAGCCGTCGCTGCGTTTCCTCCAATGGCTCGACACCCACAGCCAGACCGCTTGACGGGTTGTTGCGGCTGTGAGGCTATGCCGTGTCGTGATGGCTTGTTCCGCGAAGTCGAGAACGTGCAATGGGAGAAGACAGATGGCGAAGATGCGATTAGATAGTGAAATCGGAGAGAAATCGTTTTGGGTATGCCTGGTCCTTGTGTTTGCGACCATGCTCACCGGATGCGGCCTGCACCCTCGAAGAGCATTGTCTCCGGTGGGGAGTGTATCTACTGGCGATTGTGAAGAAGGCCAGGTCAGGTATTGGTGTAGGCTCCTTGACGGAAACCACACTCGATTGGCCTTTGCTGGTTGCCTGCGGACGGGAGTCTACGAGAGGCTTGTCAAGCGAGCGGGGCTTGCCAATGTCAGTGAGGACCGCATCCCGTCGGATGCGCGCGTCGTCGGCGAGTTGGCCTTTGAGGACGTTTCGGAGACTCGCAGAATCCCGCTGTACGAGTGGGAGCGAACCGTTACAGGCGGCTGGACTCGCGAGCCCGAGAGTGGGATCCGGCTTGCCCTTAACGCCGGGGTCGAGTCCAGCCTATGGATTGTTCGCGGACGAGATACTCTGGTGGCCACGTTGCAGAAGATCCTCGAGGCCAACTACAACATCGTCACGCAGGAAGACTGGGACGCGCAACGCATCGACCCCGCCAGGACGTCGGTCGCGCCACTGGGCAATCGTGGCCTGCAGCTCGTGCTCGAAATCGACAAGACCGAGTTCACAACCGACAAACCCATTCACGTTCAACTCAAAGTGGCCAACCTCGGTCCAGCGACCTTGTTGGTGGACAATATCAAGCCGCTTCATCGAAACACAGGAATGCCTCCAGGGATCTGGGTCCGTGACGAGGCTGGCAGAGAAGCGAGTTCATGGTCTGGGGCCGGTATCGTTGAAGAACTGATGAACGAAAGCAAGACGTTCGTCGATCCGGGCAAGGTGATCGTACTTCTCGATGCGGACCTAAGGCAGCTTCGAGCTCAAGTCCTCAGTGTCCCGGATGCTGACAGCCGCCGGCCGGGTGAGCGCGTAGATTCTCTGGATACGTGGCTTGGTGAGGGTCTCTATCAGATTGGCGGAGGGGTATTTGGCGCGCTTCATGGTGCCGGGCGGACAGCGGAAATCGAATTCGAGATCACGACTGGCACCCCAGACGTCGGTGAGTGAGGTGGGATGCCTCAGAAGAAACCGCTGGCGGACGGACAGGCTAATCGCGAGGCATTGGCATTGACGAGCAAGGGCATTGGGCTTAGGATACGGCCCTTACTGACCGGCTATCGAAAGGAATCGCTATGAAGACCATCCTCCAGACGAAGATACCCGGTGCCAAGCCGATGCAGGGCAAGGTCCGCGACGTATACGATTTGGGCGACAAGCTACTGATCGTCGCGACCGATCGGATCAGTGCCTTCGACGTCGTCATGACCAACGGCATCCCGTACAAGGGCGTCGTGCTGACCCAGATCTCGAAGTTCTGGTTCGATTACCTCGCCGGCGTCGTCGAGCACCACCTGCTCAGCGACCAGGTGGCCGACTTCCCCAGGCCCTTCCGCGAGCATCCCGACCAGCTCGACGGTCGCAGCATGATGGTCAAGAAGGTCGAGGTCCTCCCTATCGAGTGCGTCGTACGCGGCTACCTGGCCGGCTCGGGTTGGAAGGAGTACCAGGCCGACGGGACAGTCTGCGGCGTCAAACTGCCGGCGGGCCTCAAGCAGTGTCAGAAGCTGCCCCAGCCGATCTTCACGCCAGCCACCAAGGCCGAGCGCGGCATGCACGACGAGAACATCAGCTTCGAGAAGGCCGCTGAAATCGTCGGACAGGATAAGGCAGAGTACGTGCGCGACCGGAGCATCGAAATCTTCCAGAAAGCCGGCGAGTATGCCGAGCAGAAAGGGCTGATCCTGGCGGATACGAAGTTCGAGTGGGGTTTGACCGACGGCAAGATCATCCTGATCGACGAGGTGCTCACGCCTGATTCGTCGCGGTTCTGGCCTGCCGCCAAGTACGAAGCCGGGCGGGACCAGGAGAGCTTCGACAAGCAGTTCGTCCGCAACTACCTCGAAGAAATCAAATTCAACAAGTCCGGTCCCGGCGTGACGCTCCCGCCGGAGATCGTCGAGAAGACCAGCGCCAAATACATCGACGCCTACGAGCGCCTGACCGGCAAGCCCTTCACCTGGAAGACGCTGGCACGATGAGATTGATCCCAACCTGCTTGAGCCCAACACTCCCGCCGACTACACCCTCAGCCCTCCAAGGTAGTCGCGGCGTCACGGCAGTCGAAGGATCCTGGAATCTCGATGCGGACAGATCAGGCCGACCCCTGTGGGTCGGCCTGCTCGCTGTCGGCGCCCAGAACAACAGCGTGGACGCGAACCAGCTACATCCGGGCGCATCGCCCGGCGCACCTCGATGGTTGCGGAGATTCTGCCATTTGCTGTAATTTGTCCGGTCGGAGTGTGTCTTTAGGGTAGAACCAAATGGCGGAGTTGGCGTTTGGAGCAACGTAGCGACATAGACTTGGTCGAAGCGGTCTGCCAGGGACAGCGGTCGGCGTACGCCGTGCTGGTCAGGAGGTACTACAGCCAGGTCTTTCTCGTCTGTCTCGGCGTCGTCGGCAACGTGCACGATGCGGAAGATGTGGCGCAAGATACTATGGTCAAAGGGCTTGAGAGAATTCGACAGTTGCGTGACCCCGATCAGTTCGGCCATTGGATCGTTAAGATCGCGCGGAACCTGAGCATCAATTGCCTGCGCCGGCGCGCGGCTGCCGAGCGCCTGGTGGGTCAAAGGCGCGACGAGCCGCTGGCCGAGAGCACCGCTGCCGACGATTTGCACCGGGCCGTGGCGCGATTGCCGCGCGACCTGCGCCTGCCGCTGGTGATGTACTACTTCGACGGTCGCAGCGTCAAGTCGGTGGCCCAGACGCTTGATATATCCACCTCAGGGGTCTACCTGAAGCTACGAATGGCCCTGAGGGAACTTCATGATATCCTGACCGCGCAAGGAGAGACACCATGAACCAGGCGTGTACGAATATGCAAAATGCGATCGCCGATCACGTGCTCGGCGTTCTGAGCGAAGAACAGACGCAGGCGCTGAGGAGCCACCTTGCCGGCTGCGCCGGCTGCGCAGAGTACCTCCGCCAGTTGGAAGACCACAGCAAAGCCCTGATCGCTTGCGGCGCCCGGGTCGAGGCCGACATGGCCGCACGCTGCGAGAAGGCGATAGAAGCGTTGGGTGACGTTGCGCCGGTGCGCGTGCCCCGCATCGTGCCACTGCTGGGCAGGCTGGTTCGGACAGCGGTCGCGGCGGTGCTGATCCTCGGCGCCGGCATCGTCATCGGACGCTTCACCACGCCGCGAGCGGTGGACGCGGAGCAGTTGCGCGCGGACGTGCAGGCGTCGGTCCTGGCATCGCTCAAGCCGGCGGTGCTGGAGAGTGTGCTTGCGCAGGTGGACCAGCGTCTGGAGGCGAGCCATACGCAAATGGTGACCGACATCACCGAGCAGACGCACCGGGACCTGCGTGTCTTCGCGAACGAACTACTGTCGGGTACGCAGACGCTGGTGGACCGGCGGTTCACCGAGGTCGTGCAGCTCATTGAGGCGGGCCGTCTGACCGACCGCCGCCAGGTTGCCAAAGCGCTGGACCAGATCAAGACCCAGACCGGCATCGGCCTGCTGCGTCTGGCCGCCTGGACGGAGGAAACGCCGCAGGCGCTGCAGAATTGACCCGTTCGGAGTTCCGCCGTTCGTAGTGTGCCCGTAAGGGGATAGACAAGTAGGGTGGGCCATGCCCACCGTTTCGGCGAGAAGGTGTGCAAGGCACACCGTACGAAAGAACAAATGCCTTAGAGGCCTGTGAAGGGGTGACATCATGACACGCGACAAACGAGCCGTTGCCGTCTCAACCATCCTTGGCCTGTTGCTTCTGAGCCTCGGCGCCGTCGGGCAGGCCGGCCAAGACGACGCCGGGAGTACCGTCACGATCTCCGGAAGCGTGGGCTTGCCTGGCGTGACAATGAAGGGGCTGCCTGAAAACCCTGTGACGGACGAGAACGGCGCCTACCAGGTGGAAGTGCAGTCTGGTTGGACCGGCAACGTCGCGCCAACGAGGGCAGGATACCGATTCGAGCCGCCCTCGCGGAGCTATCGCTCCGTCCGGCAGGATCTTCGAAACGAGGACTATTCAGTGACACTCTTGACTTACAGCATCGCCGGCAATGTCGGTGCATCAGGGGTGCTCATGAAGGGACTGCCGGATTGCGTGACCGGTCCGGACGGCACTTACCGCCGCAACATGCCGTACGGCTGGTCGGGCACCGTCACACCGGTCAAGGAAGGGTTTACCTTCACACCGCCGGCGATACAGTATAGCCAGGTCACACATGATCTGACCGGGCAAAATTACAGCGCCGAGGTTGTCACCTTCAGGATCTCCGGCACCGTGAGTTGGCCCGGCGTGGTGATGGAGGGACTGCCGAACAATACGATAACCGACGCGGAGGGTCGCTACGTCGCGGCAGTTCCGTACGGTTGGACGGGGACGGTTGCTCCGAAGCGAGAGGGTTGCGCGTTCGAGCCGGCGTCTCGTCAGTACGCTAAGGTCACGGCCGATCAGGACAACCAGAATTACGTTGTCGCCAGCATTCGAGCTCCCGGCTCGCAGGGTCTGGGGGCCGCGGCCGATATCCTGGTGGTCCCCACGCAGCAGGTCGACGTGACCGCTTTCGCCCAGACGAGAGAGGACATGCAGATCATGCTGCAAATCCTGCGCGAGAAGATCAGCGAGCCACGCACGATTCTGGGTGTGCTCTACGACTTCGGCGACTTCTTCGGGTCAGGCGGTCGGCAGCCCGAAGCGCTTTACCTGCAGGGCTATGGCGCGGTGTTCGTGCTGGAGGTGAGCTTCCCGTTGTCGCCGGGCGCGACATCCCGGTCTATCGATGCCAACGAGCCCAAGCAGCGGGTCGATCCGGTCTGGCAGAGGGCCCAACGGCGGTTGTACGCACCGCGCAGCGGCCCGTATGGCGGCAGTGCCGTGCCGACCCAGGCGGACCCGGCCAGCTTCGAGCAGTTCACCGACGACATGATCAAGACGCTCAAGCACGCTGCGAACATCCGCCATTTGGGATCGGATGAGTCCGTGATTCTGACGATCGTCGGGCAGATGCAGGATCCCGCCAGTGCGTTCGGACGCATGTCCGGCGGGCCCTATGGGAGCGGACCCTACGGCGGAGGCTTCGTTACCGGAGGCGGCTACAGCGCCGGCGGAGGCTATTCCAGTTCCGGCGGGACGACATTCTACTCGGACTCGAGCTCCTACGGCCGTGTCGGTGGGTCTGTGGGCGGCCGGCGCGTGTCCGGCGCCGCGCCCGCACCCACGGTTCTGACCATCCAGGCCGGAAAGGCGGACATCGACGCCTTCGCCCGCGGCGATCTCGACTTCGAGCAATTCAACGCCAAGGTCAAGACGTTCAGTTACTGAGAACTTCTTCTGAGGGAGACCGACGATGAAACGCATGAACGGAAGTTGTATGGCGATGGCACTGACGGTGCTCGCTTTCGTGGTAGCACAGACACTGGCGCAGGATGCCACGCCACCGGGTCCCGGCGACGAATGGCAGCAGGAGGACTGGACCACGGCGCCGGCGCCCAGGCGGAACCGGCCTATGCGCTTCGGTCGTGGCATGAGCGGGTCCGGTCCGATGTTCGGGCCGGCCGACATGCAGCAGCGCATGCAGGAAATGCAGGGCCGGTTCTTCGACATGCAGAGCCAGTTCCAGGACATGCAGCGTCTGGCGGAAGAGAGCAAGAACAACGCGATCCGCCAGAATCTCGGTGTCAACGACCAGCAATGGGCGCGAATCAAGCCGAGAATCGACCGAATCGAGCGACTCAAGAACGAGGTCAACGCCTCGATCGAGCCCGGCTCGTATGGTAGCAGCGCGAACGTTGTCACGGGTGGCAGCAACTTCGGCGGCGGCTTCTCCGGCGGTTTCACCACCTTCGGCGGCTCGAGCGGACCCGGCCAAAGCTGGAGCCGGACCGAGACGTTCGGTCCCGGCTCCGCGCGCTCGACGCGCAGCAGCGGCGAGCCTACCCAGGCCGAGACCCTCTGCGAAGAGTTGTACAACCTGATCCAGGCGCCGGGAGCACCGCCGGCACAGATCGCGCAGAAGGTCGCCGCGTTACGCCAAGCCAAACAGCGCGCCGCCAGCCAGCTCCAACGCGAGCGCACCGGCCTGCGTGCGATGGTCAACCCCCAGCAGGAAGCCGCTTTGATCGTGATGGGTTATCTGGACTGATTGCGCTGCCGCAGTATGCACGTCACCAGTCCGTAGGGAGCCGGTGCGCGCCGGCACGGGACGTGCCTCTACCCGACCTTGCCGCAATCAGACGAAGTGCACGCGAAATCGAAGAATATCTGTAACGTTGAAGCGCGGAGCAGGACTTACTGGTGTGACATCGTCGGGTTCGCCAACCACCCGACATGTATGGTGACAAGTGCAGAAGGGACAGCTCAGTCGATGTAGACTGTGCGATCGTATTCAACTGTCGCGAGGTGATTCTCTAGGAGGAAGAGCCATGCGGAGCGAACGTGTCAGCCTGATAATTGGGTTCATATTCTGGGCGTGTGTGGCCACAGGAGCGCACGCCGCCGAGTGGGTCATCTATGTAGATGGAGCCGCCGGCGGAGCCAACGACGGTTCATCCTGGTCGAATGCCTACGTGATGCTCCAGGATGCCCTGGCGGCGGTCTCGGAAGCCGGCGAGCCTGCGGAAATCCGCGTCGCCCAAGGCACCTACCGCCCGGACGAAGGCGTGGAGATAAGGTCGGCTCGTGAGGCCACGTTCATGTTGCCCGACGAGATTGTCTTGCAGGGGGGCTACGCGGGGGCGACGGCTGCCGATCCCGACCGCCGTGATGTGGAGCAATACCCCAGCATCCTGAGCGGGTCCCCTGACAGCCCGCCGCCCGAGAGGCCCGCGCCATGGTGCATCGTCACGAGCAGTCACGCGGATGCGGCCGTGGTGCTCGACGGTTTCACCATCGCTCGCGGCGCCGTAGCGGGCGTGCGGATGGGACAAGGCAGTCTGGTTGTGTCCAACTGCAGGTTTGAGGAAAACCGTGACGGCATCGATGGCTGGGCGGGCGGAGACCTGACGATCGTGGATTGCCACTTCGTTGCCAACAGACTCCATGCCCTCGACACATCCAACTGCGATGTGGTCGTAAGGCGTTGCCTCTTCGAAGGCACGGAACATGGTGCCGCCATCGATTGCAGTAGCGGCACCCTTGCGGTGACGGACAGTGTATTCAGGGCGAACAATGGGATGGGGATCGAAGCTCGGGTAATGACCGATCTCGATCTGCTACGTTGCTCTTTCATAGAGAACACCGGCTTCAACGGGGGTGGCATCGATTGCAGCGGAACCTTGACGGCGCGTCAATGCTCCTTCAGATCGAACACGGGGTATTCTCGCGGCGTGGGCATTGAGGCGCGCGGTGATGTGACGCTGATCGACTGCGATTTCACTGGCAATTCCTCGCGCTGGGGCATCGTGGAGACCACCGGAAACGTCGTGACCATGACGCGGTGTTCGTTCACCGGCAATGTTGCTGACGGACCTGCCACGGCCCTTCTCAACACGTATTCCACCGTGACGCGCCTATCCCACTGTGTCTTCACGGGCAATACCATCGGGGGCAGTCTGTCATCCCCTGTCTTCGGCTTCGGTGCCGTCCTGCGCGTGTCGAACTGCACGTTTGCAGACAACCGCGGCGGGTCGAGGATCATCGATGGCATGTGGTCCGTCGCCAGATTCACGCAGTGCATTGTCTGGAACGGTCCTGAACCGTTCGCGGGTCTGGACAGTTCCCTTGCGGACCTGGCGGTGACTTTCAGCGACGTTCGAGGCGGCTACCCCGGTCAAGGCAATATCGCCGTCGATCCCGATTTCGTGCGTCCCGGATACTGGGCCGACCCGAACGATCTGGGCATCGAACTGGGGCCGGACGATTTCAATGCCGTTTGGGTCGCAGGCGACTACCACCTCAAGTCGCAGGCAGGTCACTGGGACAGCGAGACCGAGATGTGGGTGCTCGATGCGACGACCAGTCCTCTTATCGATGCAGGCGATCCCAACGGCTTCCTTGGTGCCGAGCCTTTCCCCAACGGCGGGTACGTGAACCTCGGCGCCTACGGTGGCACGCTCGAGGCCAGCCGGTCATACTTCGGCAAGCCCGTCTGTGAGAACCAGATTGCCGGTGACATCAATGGCGACTGTCTCGTCGATCAGACGGACATGGACATTCTGCTCTCACACTGGCTGGCTGACGCCGGCAAAATGGCCAACGTCGCGCCGACGGTCATGCTGACCAGTCCTGAAGACGGCGCCGAGCTTGCGTATCCTGAGCCGATCGTTCTGCGTGCCGAGGCATCCGACCCGGATGGCAGCGTTCTGCGGGTCAACTACACCCTGAGAGCCTACATAGACGGCGGCACCCACACGTTCAGGACAAGCGAATGGGATCCGACGGACGATTGGGAGAAGGAGATCGACTGGTCGTCCATTCACGCCGAGGGAGAGTATACGATGTGGGCCACGGCGGTGGACGATGACGGGGCGACCACAAGTTCGCCGGAAATTACGGTTACGCTGCATCCGCCGCAATAGGGGTCAATCGTTGCGGGGAGCCCGAAATCGTAATGGGTGACGTCGGCAGAGCACAGGAACGGAGATGGCCGAAATGTAGCGGTCTGCGTAGGCTGTGCAACACGTTCATTCATCGAGAGGCGATTCTTTAGGAGGAAGAGCCATGCGGAGCGGTAAGTCCAGTTCGTTTTCGCGGATATTCCTGTGCCTGGATTCTGACGTGGCGCCGGTCGAGATGGCCTGGTGATGTGAAGGTCGCCTAGGCCATCGCGACCTGTGTTTGGCTCTCAGGGGTGCATCGTGGTGCGCCGACGCCCTTGAGAGCCTGTTTCGTTGGGACTCGCCCCGTCAGCGCCCTGGACCAGGCAGGTTGACGTTGGTCCGGCCGGTGCGCTGCTGAATGATCTGATCCAGCAGCGCCGATGTCTCCTGGAGCGGCGTGGCTTCGGGCGCGCCCATCATATTGATGGGCATCGCCGGCGTGTTGGCGGTGGAGTAGGGTCTGGCTTCGAACCGATCAGCCGACCCGAGTGTTTGCCAGGCGGAGAGGGCCTGGCGTAAGGCCAGCTCGATTGTTCGTGCCAGCGCCGCTCGGGTGGTCTCACTGAGAATCCAACGGGCCTGAGCTTGGCTCGTTTGGCTCTCGGTCGTCTGCGCGCTTGCCAGCAGCTTGTCGATCTTGTCCAGCGCGATCGCGCGCAATGCCAGTGCCTCGTACCTCTGCAAAGCCGACAGACCCGAGCGCCTCAGCGATCGCTCCAGCAGGCGCGCGCTGGCCCAGGGGTTGCTTTGGCCGCCGAAGACGGCGCCGACGAAGTGGAAGATCGCGTCAGGATCGTTGCCGGTCGCAGCCTTCTCGGCCCACTGGGTCAGCAGGCGGCTGGCCTTGGCGTACTGGCCCGCCTCCAAGAGCGTCCCGATATGGTCGCAGCCGCCTGTCATGTACATCGCGAACAGGTCGGCTTCTTCGAGCAACCGTAGATAGCGCAGCGTATGCGCCTCGAAGGCGTCGTAGTCCTTGAGTATCTCGTCGAGACGGAGCAGGTGATGGAGCGCGCGCAGTTGGCCGCCGAGGCCGTGATCCGTCTGCCGTGCGAGCGCCTCGTAGTGCTTTTGCAGACGCCGGATCGGTTCGAGGTCACCAGGGTCCAGCGCCGGCGGCAAGTCCTCGGGCAGGACCGGCGCACGATGATAGCCCAGCACGCGGCCCAACTGGCGGCGCAGCTCGCTAGCCTCGCGTTTGTCTTCCGGGACAGTCCCTCGGCGCTCGTACCAGCCTTGCTGCCTGAGTGTGGCCCTCTCTTCCTCGGTCAGCGGCGGGTGTAGCATTCTAAGGTAATACGCGCGCAGTTGGCGCATGATCCGTGCGTCATTGGGCTCAATGTCCTTGGGTTCGGGTCTGGGTGTCATCCGCGCCAGCCTGCTGCGGTCCATAGCGGCTTCTCGCCTAGCCTCGGACTGCGCCCGGCGTTGGCGCGCCCATTCCTCAGGCCCAAGCTCACGCAGGCTCGATGACCTCTCGCCCCGGATCGCCTCAGGCGACGGCGGCGTGAGTTGCGGGACGGGGTACTTGGCGATCAGTCGCCGGACGGAGGCCAGGTCGTTGGGGTCGATCGACGGGGGACCCAGTTTCGGCTGGTGATCGAGGTACTTGTCGAAGAGTCGTGCCCAAGTGGGAAACTCGCTGTCCAGGCGCGAAAAGGCTCTGGCCGCCTCCCAGGCGCTCGCTTTGTCGAGATCGACGCCTTTGAAGTTCAGCAGCCGCGCCGACCGCAGAAGTTGTCTTTCTCCGGCGACACGTACCTCGATCCGCGCCGGAAGTCTCAGCGTCCGGTCACCGATGGTCACGTCCTGGTAGGCCACAGTGCAGGTCCGGCCCCCTTTGTGGGAGACGTAGTCGATCTCCGGATCGTTGGCATCATCGGGCTGTAGTCTGACGGGCCTGGGAGGAAGATCGGCCACGAGGCGTGCCAGGCGCGGCGGGGGGCCCTCCGCCTCGTATTCGTATCTCATCCGGCCCAGCGACAGCCGCTGGGCATCGAACAGCTCCATCGAGTCGATCCGGCGGCCCTGCGCCTGGAGTCTCACTTCCGCCAGCCTCCTCTTGCGACCGGGCGGACCCGGCGGCACTTTCAGGTTGACCGTCCGCTCTGCTTGCCCACCTGCTTCGTTCAGAGCTGCCAGATCGCTGACGTAGACGCGCCTGGAGAGCGCGTCAGCCTCGGCAAAGCGGATGTCCTGGAACGCGGGCCGGAGTCCCATTCTGGGATAGGCCCCTTTCTCACCTAAAGGTCTGATGTACGTGGTGTTCACGGGAATTATCTCTGACCGCCTCGGGTCTTCGATCCGAAAGCCATTTTCGTCGCTGAGGATCACCGTGGTCCTTAGGAGGAGCCCGCCTCCGTGGGGCTCGGTCCACAGGATGGATATCGCGTAGAAGTCGCTGCAGACCCAATACCTGGCGAAGATGACGCAGTAGGGCAACGCATCGCTGAGCCTCAGTTCGTTTACGGCGTCGAACTGGACGACACCAGCTTTGCGCCCGGAGGGCTCGATCTGCCCGACTCCGATCCCCGCCGCGACCGACAGACCCACGAAAGCCACCGCGATCCAGTACCCCCGGTATGCGCGTATCTTCTTCATGGTCCTCATTCCTGCGGATAGGTCAGCACGACGTTGTCCGAGACCGCCTCCTGCACCAGCAACGCAGGTGTCAGCAGGAAGTACATTTGCTCTCTCAAGGCAAAGGCCCCGTCGGTCACGCGGTAGTCGTAGGTGAGGTCGCGGAAGACCGCACCTTTCTCGCTTCCCGGCGCATCGAGCATCTGTCGGGCGCCCGTGGGCAGCCCCCGGTCAGACGCTCCGCCGCCGCCCATGACCAGACCCACCAGCACCCCCGTGAACAAAACGAGCCAAACCCACCACCGTCTCAAGATTCGTTTGTCTCTCATGTCATTCTCCTTCCGACCAGGCCGCACCAACCGGTTAGAAACACACGCATGCCCATAATAAAGCGCAGCCGGACACGCAATGCTGCAAATTCTTGAAGAAAAATGCCCAGGGGAGTGTACGTCCCGTCTCGCAATCAAATGGTGGCGTCGGTCTGGTGCACCCTGATCGATATGTGTCAGTCCCAGTAGAGCGCGACAATGAAGGAGACCAGCACGAAGCCGGCGAAAAGGGCGGTGTAGATGAAATGCTCCAGGGTCAGGGACAGGCCCAGGCCCGCGGCGGTAGCGACCAGCGCGATGCCCGGCGGCGTTCCGGCCGCGCCGGCCAGCGTGCCGGCAAGACCCACGTGCAGCGAAGAGGCGCTGACTGTGGCCGCGGCGGCGCTGTCGGCCGGCGCCGTCAGGATCTCGAACAGGCCCAGCGCCGTCAGCAGCAGGCCCTTGCCGAATCCGCGCCGTTTCAACTGGCGACTCAGCGCGTGTCGGGCGCGGTAGAACAGGATCCGCGCCCGCAGCTCTTTGCAGTCCATCAGCGATGCAATCTCCGCGTACGACATCTGCTCATAGCACCGCAACATCAGCACGCTGCGATGGCTCAGCCGCAACTGAGCGACCGCCGCGAGCACCGCTTCGGACAGCTCCTGGCGCATCAGACGATTGAGCCCGTCCTCGTGGTCTCCGTCCAGGTACTGCTTCAAACGCCTGAGGCTTAGCGCCGAGAATTCGACCTGCTGTTGTTTCGCCTGGTCGCGGTAGTGGTGCTGCACGACGCCCAGGGCCGTGCGGAAGAGCCAAGGCCAGAAGGACTCAGGCTGGCGAATGTTTTTGAGGGCCTCGATCATCTTCAGGAGCGTCTCCTGCAACAGGTCGCCGGTCAAATCGTGGTCGAGCGTCAGGCGGTAAATGTAGGGAGCGACCCTCTGCCTGGCCATCGCGGTGAGGCGTTCAATGCTCTCTCGGTCCCCACGCTGGGCGTGCCTGACCAACTCGACGAAACTCATCTCCGGCGTCATGTCATTCACTTGTTCTTCCTTAGTCCACGCTGTTGCGCCGCGTTACAGGAATCTTGACCGAGGCAGAGAAAATATACGCCCGGACCCACCTCCCCGGCGACCCTAATCTTCCCGTGACGGCTTTTTGTCACGATGTGGCCGGGTTTTCGCAAATTCCTGTAACACGCAATCGCGATGGTGGACCTTACAACGCGAAGACGTGGTCGGGTCTGCCTGCCTGGTGTCATCGGCATGCCGGCAGGTCGCTACCCTTCGGCCTCAGCGGATGCGGAGGCGCTGAGGCCGAAGAGCGGCCTGCACATCCGGGCCCGACGATGCACCGAAGCCCCAACCATGATTAGGAGGCAGTATCATGCGGAGTCAACGTATTGTAAGTCTCGTGTTTGTAGCCGTTTGTGTTTTTGCGCCTCTGGTGGCAGTTGCGGATCTGCCTGTCATATACGTAGACTCAACCGCGACCGGTGCCAACGACGGCTCGTCTTGGGCGGATGCCTATGTGTCTCTCCAAGACGCTTTGGCCGCTACATCCGGCGAAGGTGAATTGGTCGAAATCCGAGTGGCTCAGGGAACGTACCGTCCCGACGAAAGCAGCCGGCCCCCGCGGGGAAGACCCCTGATGTTTCTGCTCCCCAGTGGAACGGTGTTGCGCGGGGGCTATGCCGGGCTTGCAGCCGCCGACGCCGATGCGCGTGACGTGTCGCTCTACCCAACCGTTCTCAAGCCGGTCGAAGGGGACTCCGTGTTGCCCAAGTACGTCATCGCGGCCCGAGAGACGGGGCCCGGCACGACGCTTGACGGCGTCATCGTTTCCGAGGGCGATGTGGGTATGGAAATCGTCGATGCCAACGTCGTCATTCTGAACTGCGGATTCGAGGGAAACGACGAATACGGCATTTTTTGCTGGCTCCATGGCAGCAACATATCACTGTCCGACTGCTACTTCGCTCATCACGCAGAATGTGCGGCGGACGTGTTTTCCAGCCAGGCCACCTTCAGCAATTGCCTTTTCGAGCACAACCAAGGACATCTCGCTTGCGCCATTGAAAGTATGGGAGGGACGCTGGTGGCCGTGGACTGCACCTTCAGAGCCAACGAGGGCGGCGTGGTATACGGTTTCGGAACTGCCGACCTGCTGCGCTGTGAGTTCGTCGATAACAGTATCGGGGGCGACGAAGCGCTCGATTGGTCAGGAACCGCAACGGTACGACAGTGCCGATTTGAATCCAATACCGGCGGGGAAATAGGAGCAGCTCTTCGGCTCTCAGGCGACGCGACCGTGGCCGATTGTGAATTTACCGGGAATGCTGGCAGTCCGAAGGTCCGGACGTCTGGAAACGTGGCCACTGTGACACGATGTTCCTTCGTCGGCAACACGAACGAGGGAGGATCGAGCAGGCTCATTGAAAGCCGTGCGGCGCTTACGCGCATTTCACACTGTCTCTTCACAGGCAATTCGGGCGGCCCCTTTACCTCTGGTACGATTCAAGGTATACGCATCGGCGCGACTCTGGAGGTCTCCAACTGCACGTTCGCCGACAATCGCGCTCAGTCCAACGCGATCGGGGGATACTGGGAGAACGTGAGTCTGACTCAGTGTATTCTCCAGGATGTCCCCAATCTGTTCGATGACAGTCTTCCTTACCCCGAGAATATCGCCGTAACCTACAGCAATATCGAGGGAGGCTATCCGGGGCCGGGCAACATTGACGTGGAGCCTGAGTTCGTAAGGCCGGGCTACTGGGCCGACCCGAACGACCTCGATGTTGAAGTCGGGTCCGACGACCCACAAGCCGTTTGGGTGATGGGCGACTACCACCTGCAGTCGCAGGCGGGCCACTGGGACCGGGACGCCGAGACCTGGGTCTTCGATGACGTGACCAGTCCCTGCATCGACGCAGGCGATCCGAACGGATTCCTGGGGCAGGAACCGTTCCCCAACGGTGGCTACGTCAACATGGGTGCTTACGGCGGCACCCAGGAGGCCAGCCGGTCGTACCTCGGCAAGCCCGTTTGCGAGAATCAGCTTGCCGGTGACATCAACGGTGATTGCATCGTCGATCAGACGGACCTGGACATCCTGCTGTCGCACTGGCTCATGGATTCGACTGAGGTGGCAAACATCCCGCCTGTGATTCGCATCGTCAGTCCGATCGACGGCGCCGAACTGACGTATCCCGATCCTATCGAACTGCGTGTCGAAACCTCGGATCTCGATGGATACATCTGGGAAGTCTCGTATCGGCTGGAGGCATCCACGGACACCGGCAGTGAGGGATACCATGTTGTGGGCGACAGCGGGTTCGAGGATTGGAAAATCTCTTTGGCATGGTCGAAGATCCACTTGGATGCGCCACATACGATCACTGCCACCGCCGTAGACAACCGCGGCGTCGAGACCACCTCGGCTCCGATTACAGTGACGTTTCATCCATAGAAGTGATGCGCGCTGGCTTTTGATGCGACGTTCTAGATCGGGAGGAAGAGCCATGCGGAGTTCATGGATTGTCATGTTGGTAGTCGTCATCGGCGCGACGACGTCAGTGCAGGCCGCCGGGCAGGTCATCTACGTCGATACAGCGGCCATTGGCGCTGCCCTCCTTTCTGTCTTGTCGAGCAACGGACCTCACTCAATAGTCCTTGAACCGGCGCATCCATTGAGGCCAGTCCCCCGATTCGGCACCGCCGGCCTTGGTCCACGGTCCGCTGGTATCGAACAGCAGGCTCCACTTCAGAGTCCACAACCCCTTCAAGCCGATTCTTCGTATGGACCAGTCCCTGCATCGACGCAGGCGATCCCAACGGCTTCCTCGGCGACGAGCGCTTCCCCAATGGCGGCTACGTCAACCTCGGCGCCTATGGCGGCACGCTGGAGGCCAGCCGGTCGTACTTCGGCGGACCTGTCTGCGAGAACCAACTCGCCTGCGATATCAACGGTGACTGCAACGTTGACCAGACCGATCTCGACATTCTGCTCTCGCATTGGCTGATGGAGTCAACGGTGGTGCCCAACCGCCCGCCCACGATCACGCTCATCAGTCCGGAAGATGGGGTCGAGATCTTCCGTCCGGCCGCTTTGATCCTGCGCGCCGACGCCACCGATCCGGACGGGACGGTCTTAGAGGTGCGCTATTTCGTCGAGTGTCGCTGGGATAGCTCCATGTGGGGTATGGAACTACTTGGTTCGGCCTTTGCACAAAGCTGGGAAGCCAAATTCAGTACTTGGTCGAACGTGCCGTTCGACGGGACCTATACGGTTTGGGCCGAGGCCACCGACAACGAAGGCGCCACCTCCACGTCTCCCGCGATCACCGTCACACTGCACCCATAGCGGAGATGACCCGACTCAATCCTCTCCATGCGTGGGCTCAGGGGTTCTCATCCGGTGTGTAGCCCAGTCGGCCCCAGGTGGCCCTCTGCAACCGCTGCAGGTCGTAGCGGCCATCCTCCGTCTCAGGTTGGAAAGGCATGAAGCTCGGATCCAGCATTTCAAAGGACAGGCCGTTGATGCTCGCCGGCTTGCGAGGCATGTTGACCGTCTCTCGGCCCTTCCACTTCCAGTATGCGGCGTGTCCATCCGCCATGGAGAGTGTCACACCCTGGGCGTGGTGAATCGGAGGGGGACAGGGAGGACACCACTCGGCGCGAAGATAAAGGACGGTGAAGTCGTCCACTGGGGTGAAACCGAGATCCACGAAGACCGCACGTTGAGAGGGGCCTGGACTGACGATATCGGTCAGCCGGGTGAAGCGCAGGACGGTCCGTCCGACGCGTTTGCCGGCCGGCGTGTACTCGGTTTTGTTCGTGCCGGGCACACAGGTTCCTTCCACCCAGCCGCCGTTCGCTGCGGAGACGATTCCGTATGTGAGAGCATGGCCGCAGACGCCTCGCGGGCACCGGTAGACGTCGATGTTGCGCAGGTATGGCCATAAGGGGCCCTTGCCCTCGCTTTGCACAACATCAGAACGGCTCTTCGGGAAGAAAAAGGCCCTCTGCGCCCAACCTTCTAGCGTCCCGTTAGCTACGGTTGCCGCGAAGGCGCTGCCTGAGACCAGCTTGCCGCCGTGGTCGTCGGCGTAGGCGATCCAGGCCATGCTGAGCTGACGCAGGTTGCTCAGGCAGACCGCACGCTGGCCCAGTTCTCGAGCCTTGCGGGTCGCCGGAACTAGAATAGCCAGTAGGACTGCGATCACCGCGACGACCACCAGCAGCTCGATCAGGGTGAAGCCGTGGTCGTTGACAAGCGGCGGTGGACCGGGGAGAAGAGCGCGGTACGATCTGCGTGTCGCGGCTCGTTGTCGGGCCTCTGGCTCTCCCATGTGGTGCATCGCTGAAGGCTCCCTTCTGCCCCCAACGGCAGGGGCGGTGTGCATGGCACACCCCACAAGAGTACCCCGTTTTTCTCGTAGATTGCGGGTGGGCAACTTTTTTTTTGGAAATCTTGAAACATTTTGCTTTGAACGGCTTCTACATATGTAGTAGTATGGCTTCTACGATTGTAGAAGGAGAAGGATTTATGAAGTTGACTGAGGCAGAATGGCAGATCATGAAGGCGTTGTGGGCCAAGCACCCCGCCACGGCACGGGAGGTCATGGATCGACTCCCGGCGGGGGTCAAATGGGCCTACACCACGATCAAGACCATGCTGACGCGACTGGTGGAGAAGCAGGCCGTCAGTGAAGCCAAGCAAGGCAATATCAGCGTGTACGATCCGCTGATCTCCCAGCGCGGCGCCCGCCTCAGTGCGTTTCGGTCCCTGCTGGAGACCGCCTTCGACGGCGCGATGGGACCGCTGGTACACTTCCTCGTCGAGGAAGAGCAGCTCACGCCCAAGCAGAAGCAAGAGCTGGCCAGGCTCGCGCAGAGCCAGGCCCAGCCTAAGGGAGAGCGACCATGATTGAGCAGCTCAATACAATCGGCGGCCTGTGGTGGAATTGGGCCGCAGCCATGTTCTGGCAGGTCGGTTTGCTTATCGTTTTGATAGCTTGTATCGACCGGCTCACCCGCAAGTGGACCTGGCCGCAGTTGCGGTACGCGCTGTGGTCGCTGGTGCTGATCAAGCTGATTCTCCCCCCGACGTTGTCGCTTCCCAGCAGCGTCGCGCCCAGGCTGACGCCTGTGGTAACTGAGGTATGGAACACCGCCGCCGACCGTAGGATGGGCAACTCGCTTGCCCATGCTGATCCTGGCGACGGCGGTGGTCAGACCGCATGGGCAAGCGAGTTGCCCATGCTGCCGCTTGCGGCAGACGACAGCAGGATGGGCCTCGCCCACCGACAGGTCGCGCCGGAAGAAGCCGGTGTGCTAGGCACACCCGACGTGCCGCCTGCGTCCGTCCATGCGCAATCCGCAATCCCCAATCCGCAATTGGCTTGGCAGTTTTATGCCATGGCGCTGTGGCTGACGGGTGCGGCGGTATTGGCTGCTTTTCTCGTACTTAGATTGCGTTCGCTGAGCCAGGCGGACAAGCGCGCATCGAAGGCGCCGCCACTACCCGAATCCTTCTACAATCAAGTGAGCGGCTGTGCCGGCCGCTTGGGGTTGCGCCATCTGCCTCGGGTCGTGGCAACGGACAAGGTCACCTGTCCGGCTGTCTTTGGAGTGCTGCGTCCGGTCCTGCTCGTGCCGCACGGTTATCTGGGGCGTCTGTCCCGCCGGGACACCGAGCACATGCTCCTACACGAGCTGGCTCATGTCAAGCGGGGCGACCTGCTCGCGCACGGCGTCTACATGCTGCTCCAGATCGTTTACTGGTACCACCCCTTGCTCTGGCTGGTGCGCCGCCAGGTCCATCACCTGCGCGAGCTGTGTTGCGACGCGACGGTGGCAAATCTGCTGCGCGAAGACACCGGCGCCTATCGCCAGACGCTGCTCGAAACGGCGCGACGTTTCCTCGCGACGCGGACCGAACCGGGCCTGGGGTTGCTCGGTTTGTTTGAAGATTCCAATCGTCTATTAGTTCGACTCAACTGGCTGAACAAGCCTACCTGGAGGTATAGAAGAATGAAACGTACCATCGTTATCACAATCGTCGGCCTGATGCTGGCCTGTGTGCTACCCATGGGGCAGGCCCAGGACGCGGTTTCACGTGAATCGTCGCCCGAAGTCGTGCAACATGACGATCAGTCGGCGGCGGAGATCGCTGCTTTGCAGGCTCGTCTGGAAGAGCTGACGGCTCAGCAACGGGAGTTGCGAAAGCAGCTCGATGCGCTCCGTCAAAGTCAGCAACAGTCGGGCCCATCGAAGGTTGAGGCGAAAACGGAAGTCGCAGAACGAGGTTGGCCCGAGCCCTTTAACGCACACACCGTCAAGAAGGGTGACACGCTGGCAAGTATTGCCCAGACGTTCTACGGACGGGAATTGGGGAGCCGGCCCGAGAACATTGAGCGAATCGCCAAAGCGAATCATCTCGATAGTTCCGACCGACTCTGGCCGGGGCAATGGCTGAGAATTCCCGTTCGTTGGATGATGACGGACAACGAAACCGCCGGGCCCTCGCACGAGCAGGTCGAGAGGATTCACAGACAACTGAATGCGGCCGAGCAAAGGGTTCATGACATGTCGGGCGCCTTGGTTGACGCCGACCACGCCCTGAGCGAGGCGGAGCACACCGTGGCCGGCGCTCAGACCCATGGGCGTACCACCTCCACTTCGGCCACCAGGTCACGGGTCCCGATCTTGGGCGATCTGCCGATGATGGGACGCCTGTTCGTGAATGTGCCGAATGAGGATGCCGTGCTCGATATCACCTTGCCCGAACGGGTGCAACTGATCCAATTGCTGGACCTGCTGGGCAAGCACACGAACTTGAACTTCATCTATGATCCGGATGTTGTCACCGGAGAAGTCGCGCTCAAGATCAGCGGGCCTATTCGGGTCGGCGATTTGTACCTCTTGCTCGAATCCGCGTTACAGGCCAAGGGTTTGGCGATGGAACGACACGATGGTGACATCGTGGCGATTGTGCCCAGGAAGGAGTCGCCGAGGACGGACTTGCTTGAGATTGCGATTCCGGAGAGTCCGCCCGCGCCGGCCCTGACCGCCGCCGCGGCGGTCGACGCCGACTACGTCGTCAAAGCGCTCAAACGCGGGACCGAGCTGAGAATACAGAACAACGTCGGGTCGCTGAAGCTTCAAGGCGGTCCCGGCCGGGACTGCGCGATCAAGGTCAAGATCGAGGCCAAGGGCGCCACGCCGCAGCAGGCCGAGGAGATCGCCAAGCAGGTCCTCATTCAGGTCACACCCAGGGACAACGTCGTAGAGATCGGCGTGCAGTTCCCCGAGGAGATGACCAAGGAGCAGCGCCAAACAGTTCAGGTACACTTCGACATGACGGTCCCGCAGGATATCATCCTGCGCGCGATACAGAACGTCGGCGACGTCCGCGTAGCCGACTTGCACGATTCGACGGTGCAGGTCAGGACCAACGTCGGAGCCATCCGCACCCGGAACCTGCAAGGCAAGGTCGCCCTCTCCTCCAACACGGGTGATATTGAGGTCATTTTGCCGCCCGATCCTTCGATCAAGGTCAACGCGTCAGCCAGAGTCGGCGCCATCAAGAGCGACGTGCCACTCGACATCACCAGCGCCAGCGTCATACGAGCCGGCGACGCGCGAGGTGCGCTGGGCAGCACGGCCACCGGCGTCCTGGGCGCCGGCGCCGACAAGCTGGATGTGACGAGCAACGTCGGGTCGATCAAGATTCGGTCGGCTTCGGCAGCCGGTAGCCCTGGTTTGTAGTGTGCCCGCAAGGGCAGAGGCACGGGCGAGAGGCAGTCTCGTCCGTCGCAACAACGCCTCACGGCGTCACTACAAACGACAACACCCACGGGCCGGACCACACGCACCGGCCCTTTCTCGTGCGCGTCGATTCCGCTCTCGACCAGATTCCTCCGCGCGCTTCGCCCCTGGTCAGAATGACAATGGTCATCGGCCGTCGTGGCCCGCGCACTCCACCTACGAGGCTCGGTCAGACCTTTGCCGGACCCTCCCGCGAAAAAAGACCTTTGCAGCCGGCCGGGCCGATGGGCTAAAATCTCTCTCCAAAGTAGGCCGTTGCCTCATCCATTCGACCGGGAAAGGAGTCAAGACCCATGAACAGCCGGAACGCATCCCGCATGAGACTTCTGTTTCTCCTTGTCTTCCTGCTTGTGCAAGTATCGTTGCCTGCGATGGCGTACGCGGCCGATTATGCGATCGGCGCCGACCTGTCCTTTCTCAAGCAGGCGGAGGACCGAGGGACGGTCTTCAAGGACGCCAACGAGCCCAAGCCGGGCCTGCAGATCTTCAAGGACCACGGGTACAACTGGATTCGGCTGAGGCTCTTCCACACGCCGACCCGGCTGCCGAACGATCTCGAATACACCAAGACCCTGGCCGCCGACGCCAAAGCGATGGGCTACAAGTTCCTGCTGAACTACCACTACTCCGACACCTGGGCCGATCCCGGCAAGCAGTACATCCCCGCCGCGTGGGAAGGCAAATCGCACGCCGAGCTGGTCCAGGCGGTTCTCGAGTACACGCGCGACACGGTCGCGGCCTTCCGCGAAGGCGGCGCGATGCCCGACATGGTGCAGATCGGCAACGAGATCACGCCCGGG
Organism: Sedimentisphaerales bacterium; assembly: GCA_016927855.1. Taxonomy (GTDB): domain Bacteria; phylum Planctomycetota; class Phycisphaerae; order Sedimentisphaerales; family Anaerobacaceae; genus JAFGLV01. Next base: position 37,653 of record JAFGLV010000139.1, on the reverse strand, counting down.
ATGCTCTGGCCCGACGGAAGGCTGCCTCAGAATTGGGACAACTTCGCCGAGCTGCTCAAGGCGGGCGTCGAAGGCGTCCAGGCCGGCGCCGGCGACGCGCCACGACCCAGGATCATGATCCACATCGACCGAGGCGGCGATCTGGCCCGGACCAAGTACTTCTTCGACAAGCTCAACACCTACGACGTGCCCTACGACGTCATCGGGCAGTCTTTCTATCCCTGGTGGCACGGCAGCCTGCTTGACTTGCGCGAGAACCTAAACTTCATGGCCAACGAATATGACAAGGACATCATGCTCGTCGAGGTGGCCTACAACTGGCGGCGGGCGGAATACCGCAACAAGCCGGCGCCGTTCCCGGAGACCCCCGAGGGGCAGGCCCAATTCCTCGACGAGGTGCATCGCCTGCTGCTGAGCACGCCCAACCATCGCGGGATCGGCATCTTCTGGTGGGAGCCGGCCGTCACCGGCGGCCTGCGGAGCAGAGGCATGTTCGATGACGACGGCAACGCGCTGCCCGTCATCAACGTGTTCGACAAGTGGACGCGCGGCAAATGATTCCTGGCCCCTGCCCAGGACCAGCTTCCCGACCAGATTATGAGAAAAAGACAGTCACACACTACAATTGTCGTAATCGTCACGTGTATAGCACTGACGCCGCTGCGCAGTCCTGCGAACAGCTTGCCCTACGAGAATGACTATGCCTTCGGGCTGGATGTGTCGTTCCTCAAGCAACGAGACGAGCAGGGCGTTCAGTACCGCGACGACGGTGTCGTCAAGCCGGGCCTGCAACTGTTCAAGGATCACGGCTACAACTGGGCCCGCGTACATATCTGCAATGCGCCGGTGCGGCGTCTGCCGCAGAATCTCGACTACGTCAAAGCGGCCGGCGCCGACATCAAGCAGTCCGGCTTCAAGTTCCTCCTGGACTTCATGTTCTCCAACGGCTGGGCCAATCCCACGACCCAGCCGACGCCCAGCGCCTGGCGCGACCTGACGCACGAACAGCGGGTCGCGGCGGTCCGCGAATTCACACGCGACACGATCGCGGCGCTGGCCGACGCGAACGCGCTGCCCGATATGGTCCAGATCGGCAACGAGATCGGCAACGGTTTCCTCTGGCCCGACGGCAGGCTGTATCCCGAACGCGACGAGCCGAAGAGTAACTGGTCGAACCTGGCCGACTATCTGAAGGCCGGCATCGAAGGCGTCAAGGAGGGCGCAGGTTCAGACGCGTTGCCGAAGATCATGATCCACGTCGATCACGGCGGTGACATTCCGCTGACGAGGAACTTCTTCGAGAAGATGCGCGAGTACCAGGTCGACTACGACGTGATCGGTCTTTCCTTCTATCCGTGGTCGCACGGCACGCTGCTGGACCTGTGGGACAACCTGAGATTCGCAGCGCTGGAATTCGGCAAGGAGATTATCCTGGTCGAGACCGGCTACTATTTCGAGCCGAGCCGGTATTTCCGCGAGCAGCCGGGCCCGTTCCCCGAGAGCCCCGAGGGACAGCGACAGTGGCTGGAGGCGGTCAACGAGATCGTGATGGCTACCCCCAACGGTCTGGGAAGGGGCGTCTTCTGGTGGGAGCCGACGATGCGCAGCCGTGGCTATTTCGACCGGGAGGGCAACGCTCAGCCGATTATTCACGCATTCGAGAAATATACGCGTCCGGCCTGGCGTCTGGACGGGCAGACGAGAATCCAATAGGTCCGGACAGGGATCCGACCCTTCGCCAATCGAGGAGCCACGTTATGAGAATGCCGCTGTTCGCTAGAGGCCTTCTGTCGTCGCTGTTGTTGCTGAGTCCAACGATTTCCGCCGCGTCGCAGACCAAGCCGTTCTCCGCGTACGATGCGGAGGCCAAGGAGCTATTGGCGCAGATGACGCTCGAAGAGAAGGTCGGCCAGATGATCCAGCCTGACTTCGCGAGCATGCGCGACAAGACTGACATCCAACGATACTACCTGGGCTCGGTCCTGATGGGCGGCGGCTCGGACCCGCAGGCGGGCAACAACCTCCAGGCCTGGACCGACGTCTACGACCACGCGCAGGGCATGGCGCTCAAGACGCGTCTGGGTATCCCGCTGCTGTTCGGTGTCGACGCCGTGCATGGTCACAGCAATGTGCTCGGCGCCGTGATTTTCCCTCACAACATTGGACTCGGCTGCACGAACAATCCCGACCTGGTCGAGAAGATCGCGCGCATCACGGCGCTGGAGACGCGCGCGACCGGCATCCAGTGGACCTTCGCGCCGTGTGTGACAGTCGTACGCGACGAGCGCTGGGGTCGCACCTACGAGGGCTTTTCCGAAGAGCCGAAGATCGCGTCGGTGCTCGGCGCCGCGGCGGTGCGCGGTTTGCAGGGTAGCGATCTGAGCGATCCGCTCTCGATTGCCGCCTGCGCCAAACACTACATCGCCGATGGCGGCACCGTACCGATCTCCTCGATGGGCCGGCGCGGCGGCCAGGCCGGTGACAACCGCAATTTCGGCGGCACGGCGCGGGCCACCCGCAGCGGCGTGCGTATCCGGCTCAATGCCGGTGACGTGCCGATCGACGAAGAGACGCTCCGTCGCATTCACCTGCCGCCCTACATCGACGCGGTCAACGCCGGCGTCGCGACAATCATGCCTTCGTACAGCAGTTGGAACGGCGTCAAGTGTACCGCCAGTAAGCGGCTGCTCACCGAAATCCTGAAAGAGGAGTTGGGCTTTCAGGGTTTCCTGATCTCCGACTACAGCGCGATCAGCATGATCGATCGGTCGGACTACAAGGGCTCGATCGCGACGGCGATCAACGCCGGTATCGACATGGGCATGGTCCCGAATCGCTACGCAGAGTTCTTCAACAACCTCCAGCAGCTCGTCGAGGAGGGCACCGTTCCGATGTCGCGCATCGACGACGCCGTGACGCGCATTTTGCGCGTCAAGTGCGTGATGGGTCTGCTGGACAAGGGCCGTTCGCAACTGGCGGATCGCAGCCGGTGGAGCAAGTTCGGTTCGGATGAGCATCGCGCCGTCGCGCGTGACGCCGTCCGCCAGTCGCTCGTGCTGCTCAAGAACGAGAACAAGACACTCCCGCTGGCTAAGAGCGCCGCGCGCATCCACGTCGGCGGCAAGAGCGCCGACGATATCGGCAATCAGTGCGGCGGCTGGACCGTCGAGTGGCAGGGTCGCAGCGGCGACGTTACCACCGGCGGCACGACCATCCTGGCCGCGATCAAGAACACGGTTTCCGCGAATACTGAAGTGACCTTCGCCGCCGACGGCACCGGAGGCGCCGGCGCGACCGTCGGCGTTGTGATCGTCGGCGAGCGACCTTACGCCGAAGGCAACGGCGATGACGGTGACCTCGAGCTCGACGAAGCGGACGTCGCCGCGATCGACAACATGAAAGCCGCCGGCATTCCCGTGGTCGTGATCCTGATCTCGGGTCGCCCGATGGTCGTAACGGACGCCATCGAAAAGGCTGACGCGTTTATCGCCGCGTGGCTGCCCGGCACGGAAGGCCAAGGGGTCGCGGACGTCCTGTTCGGCGACTACAAGCCGTCCGGCAAACTCTCGTTCTCCTGGCCGCGTTCGGTGGACCAACTCCCGATCAACGTCGGCGATGAGAACTACGATCCGCTCTTTGCCTTTGGCTACGGCCTGAGGTACTGAAGCCACACACAGGACGGCCTGTGAGGAGGACACCTATGCGATCCGCTCTCATTCTCATGCTCGCGATGTGCAGCGCCGCGGTCGGCGTTCAATCCCCAAGCGCTGAGTTACCGTCATGGGTCGGGCAAGCCGGCGCGCGGAGCACGCCACACCGGCCCGAAGTCTTCAAGGTCGCCGACTACGGCGCCGTCAATGACGGTGAGACCCTCGCGACGAAAGGCATCCAGGCCGCCATCGACGCCTGCGCCGCCCAGGGAGGCGGGATCGTCGTCTTCGCGCGTGGCGCCTATCTGAGCGGCTCGATCTTCGTCAAAGCCGGTGTCGATCTGCGCATCGATAAGGACGTGACGATCCTGGGCAGCCAGGACCTGGCGGACTATCCGGAGATCGACACGCGCGTAGCCGGCATCGAGATGCGCTGGCCTGCCGCGCTGATCAACGTGCTGGATCAGGACAACGTCATGATCTCAGGCGAAGGGACGATTCACGCGCAAGGCAAGCCCTTCTGGGACAAGTACTGGACGATGCGCCGCGACGAATACGAACCCAAGGGCCTCCGCTGGATCGTGGACTACGACTGCAAGCGGCCGCGCACGCTTCTCGTGTCGCGTTCGACGAACGTCACACTGCGGCATCTGACGCTCAAGCAGGCCGGCTTCTGGACCGTCCATATCCTCTACTCGCAGAACGTCACCGTCGACGGGCTGGTGATCCGCAACAACGTCGATGGCAGCGGACCGAGCACCGACGGGATCGATATCGATTCGTCCTCGTTCATCCTGGTGCAGAACTGCGACATCGACTGCAACGATGACAACTTCTGCTTGAAGGCCGGACGCGATTGGGATGGGCTGCGCGTCAATCGTCCCACCGAGTACGTGGTGATCCGCGACTGCATCTCGCGCAAAGGCGGCGGGCTCGTCACCTGCGGCAGCGAGACTTCCGGCGGTATCCGCCACCTGATCGCGCACAATCTCAAGGCCGAAGGCACCGGGGTCGGCCTGCGTTTCAAATCCGCCAAGACCCGCGGCGGCACGGTCGAGGACATCCGCTTTCGCGACATCGAGATGAACGGCGTCGGTACCGTCGTCGAGGTCGCGATGGACTGGAACCCCAGCTACAGCTATTCGAGCCTGCCGGAGGAGTACGATCCGAACACGATCCCGGCCCACTGGAAGACCATGCTCCAGAAGGTCGAGCCGCCCGAAAGAGGCATCCCGGAGGTCAAGGACGTGTATTTCTCCAACATCAAGGTCACCGGCGGGCGCACCGCGATCTCCGCCTCCGGCATGCCGGAAGCGATCGTCAAGAACTTCCGCTTCCAGGACGTCCGGATCGAGACCCGCTCGGCCGGCCGGATCGCCAATGCGCAAGGCTGGCGGTTCGAGAACGTCTCGCTCGATACGAGCGACGGTCGCCCGGTGGATTTGCGAAATTGTACTGACATGAATCTGCAATAGGCAGGTAGAATCTGCTCGTAGTGTGCCCGTGAGGGCATCCTATGTGGCCCAGCCGCCCTCGGCTGGGAATGAAAAGGAGGCCTCAGCTTCGGCTGAGGCGGCAGACAACTCACCGCCGAGGGCGGGGGTGCCACATAAGGCGTCGCCAACAGACAGCGGTCTGCACAGAACTGCACCGGGAAAGGACCACAGATGAAACGGGACACAGGCGTTCGTTGGGGTACTGTCAGGGGAGGCATTGGTTTGAGATTCGTCGTAGCGTTGTTGGGTTGCCTGCTCATGGCTTCCTGGGCATGCGCTCAGGAGCGCGCGGTCGCGACATACGGTTCGTTGCGCGTCGAACGGAACCGGATCGTCGGCATGGAAGGCGAGCCGGCCATCGTGCGCGGCATGTCGCTCTACTGGAGCCAATGGAAAGGCCAGTTCTACAACCCCGACTGCGTCAAGTGGTTGCGGGACGATTGGAATTGCGGCGTCGTGCGAGCCTCTATGGCGGTCGGCGCCGGCGGCTATCTGAACGATCCCGAGCGGGAGAAGGAGAAGGTCAAAGCCGTCGTGCAGGCCGCCATCGATCTGGGGATGTACGTGATTATCGACTGGCACGACCACAACGCCCATCAGCACCTTGAGCAGGCCCAAGCGTTCTTCGAAGAGATGGCGCAGACGTACGGCCAGCACCCGAACGTGATCTACGAGACCTGGAACGAGCCGCTGAACACGCACGACTGGAGCACCGTGATCAAACCCTATCACGAAGCGGTGATCCCGAAGATTCGCGCTCGCGATTCCGACAACCTCATCGTCTGCGGCACGCAGACCTGGTCGCAGGACGTCGACAAGGCGGCGCAGGACCCGATTGCAGGCGACAACATCGCTTACGCGCTGCACTTCTACGCGTCCACGCACAAGCAGCCGCTGCGCGACAAAGCGAAGGCCGCACTGGAGAAAGGTGTTGCTCTGATGGTGACCGAGTGGGGCGCCAGCGAAGCCTCCGGCAACGGCACGCTCGACCGGGAAGAGACGCAGAAGTGGATCCACTTCATGAACGAAAACGAGCTGAGCTGGTGCAACTGGTCCGTGGCCGATCTGGCCGAGACCTCGGCGGCGCTGAAGCCCGGCGCCAGTACGAAAGGCGGCTGGTCGGCGGACGTCATCAGTCCCTCCGGCCTTCTGGTGCGGCAGGAGCTACGCAAGTACCGCGAGCCGGACATTCTCTATGTGCCCACGCCGATGGTCGTGGTGGACAAGATGCTGGAACTGGCGCAGGTCAAAGAGGACGATCTTCTTTACGATCTCGGCTGCGGCGACGGGCGGATCGTGGTCGAGGCCGCCAAGCGTTACGGCTGCCGCGCCGTCGGCTATGACATCAACCCCGTGCGTGTGCAGGAGGCCCGCGAAAACGTCGCGGAGAATAATGTCGGCCATCTGGTCCGGATCGAGCACCAGGACGTCTTCACGCTCGACCTGAGCGACGCCGACGTCATCACGCTCTATTTGCTCCCGAGCCTGAACGTCAAGCTGATCCCACAACTGGAGCAGCTCAAGCCGGGCGCGCGGATCGTCTCGCACGACTTCGACATGCGTGGCGTGATCCCGGACGAGGTCGTCAATATGAATGGACACACCGTCTACCTCTGGACCACGCCGCTGAAGAAGGAGGGGAGCAACTGAGCTTTGCTTCGCTCGGGCCAAATCTGGGATTCGCGAGCAATATTCGGGCGTGGGGCCCGTCTACCCCCATAGGGTGATGCTGCATTCGTAGAGTGCAGCGCTGCGGCACAGTAGATATGAGGTCCGGCAATGATTATGGCGTTACGGGTGGTATTGATTGGATACGTGGTCTTCTGGGCAGTGCTGCTGGTGCTTTGCCTGCGTAAGCGGGATTTCTGCCCGATCTTCTCGGATTCGCGCAACACGCGGCAGTTCTGGCTGGCGACCTTCGTTCTGGTCAATCCGGTCCTGACGGTTCTGTATCTGATCTTCGGACAACTGCGCTCACCCCAGGCCCGCCCGGTCCGGGCGGTCCGCGACGTGGCGGTGGTGATCGCCATCGCCGGCTTTTTCCTCAACATTCCGGGCCTGACGCACGTCTGGATGCAGCCTTTCATGGGCCGTTCCGCCGGCTCGGCCGAGCCGGGCGACGAGCCGGCCGTGACCGCGCGGGCCGCGATCATCGAAGCCGCCAACAATAACAGCGCGTCGAGCATGACCAGCAGCAGCGACAACAACCGCCTGGCCTGCCGCCGGATGGCGGTGATCGTCGAAGGCGAGCACCCCCTGTTGGTCCGTACCGGCTCGGCCCTGGCCGAGCGGCTCGAAGCGATTCCCGCCGTCGAAGAAGTCGAACTCCACGCTAATGGTGCGTTTCCGCCGGCCGGCCAGCGAGCGCCTGATGTATTCGTTCGCCTCTATCTCGGCAATATCCAGGAGACGCCCATCCCGTACTCGCTCAAGCTCAGGGCCGAGATTGGGGCCGAGGTCGGTCAATCGCCTCTGGCCAGCACGCATCATTATCGCGACACGTTCATGCCGCCACTGCTGGATTTCAGCACGAACATCGAGCTGACGCACACGAGCACCACGACCGGCTATGAGTCAGTCCGCTACAGCATGGCCGCCGAGAACATCGCCAAGGAGCTGAGCGGCCAGATCGCCAAGGCTCTCGACCAATGGGCCGATAAGCACGGCCTCCTGCCGGAACTGCCGGCCGACGTCTACGGCCAGTACGTCCCCCACGAGCTTCCGGGGCCCTTAGCCCGGTTCGAGCCGACGCTACTCGGCTCCTACACGGGCCTGCTGACGCGTAACGAGACCTACCTGCAATTCAGTCTAACGGGCGAGCCGGCCGAGTCGATCCGATCCGTGCGCGACGCCATGACGGACCTGGGCTGGAAGGAGCTGTCCAGTGACTGGGAACCCTCGCGCATCGACCTGCGTCTGGAGAAGGACAACCGGCGGATTCACGTCTTCCAGGTCCGCCCGCGCGACCCGTTCAGCGGCGTGACCGTCACGTCCGACCGGGCTCAGCCGGCACCCGCGCACCTGTTCGGCATCGCGGACACGCAATCCTTCAGCTACGACGAACGCCGGGTGGTACTGGACGGACTCCTGACGCAGCCGTATTCGCTGGAGCATCTGATGCTCTTCGAGCGTATGTTCGACAAGCCCCAGCAGGAGCGCTGGCTGGAAATCCTCGAATCGCTGCCTACGCGCGACGTCTTCGCGCAAATCCGGCTGGGCGAGATGTACCAACGCCGCGACCTGCCTGATAAGGCGGCCGAGGCTCTGAAACTAGCGCGGGCGCTGCTCTGGGCCGAGCAGGACAAGAGCAGATACCAAAGCCGTCTCAAGAGCCTGGCTAAGAATCTCGGTGATGAGGACATGGCGGGAGTGGTGCCCACTCGACCGGATTTTCTCGACGCCGGTTTCATTGAGATCGAGCCCGCTACAGATGCCTTCGAGATTGAGGTGGGCGTGGGAGAGCCGGCCTTGATGTTCTACGACGATCCCGAGGACGAGCCGTTGGTTCTGAATATCCAGATCGCTTCCCTTCCAAGCGATCGGGACCCGTATGAATTCAGGCGTCTGCAGCGACAGGGCGGCAGGAGCATCTACGGCACTCGCACCGGGTTCTCTCAAAGCAATGGCCTCTGGCACGTGGAATCTCAGCAGCACATCAACGAAACTGCCGTCATGATTCGCGTCACTCAGATTGAAGGTCAGGATCGTTTCAAGGTCTCTGTGACTATCAGCCGCCCGTAGGAACGCAAGAAATGGTGCTTCTGCCGGGTTGCCCTCCTGCGCCCATTTCGTTACCCTGTGCCGTGACATGGACATCGCGAATAAGAACATTGTTCTGATCGGCATGCCGGGTGTGGGCAAGAGCACGGTGGGCGTGCTGTTGGCCAAGGCACTCGGCCGCTACTTCCTCGACACTGACATCTTCATCCAGGCCATCCAGGCCCGCTCACTCCAGGAGATCATCGACGCCGACGGGCTGGACGCCTTCTGCAAGCTCGAAGAAGAGCACGTGCTGAGCATCGACCTGACCAACGCGGTGATCGCCACCGGAGGCAGCGTTGTCTATAGCGAGCAAGCGATGGCGCGCCTGGCGTCTCACGGTGTCATCGTTCACCTCGACCTGCCTGTCGAGCGGATCGAAGAGCGCCTGGCGAACCTCCAGACCCGAGGGGTCGTCATCGGACCCCGCCAAACCGTTCGCTCCCTCTACGACCAGCGCCAGCCTCTTTACCACCGCTACGCCGAGATCACCGTCGAGTGCACCGCAAAAAACCACGACCAAATCGTCACCGAGCTCGTCGAAACGCTCAGCCGGTAAAATTTCGTCCGGCCCGACCGGAAAATCCAACTTTCCGCGCCTACTTTTCGCGACGACATCCGACCATATGGCGGAAACACGGTAATACGGGCCCGTTAGGAGTGTGACCGATCGAATCGCAGACGAGACTTGTGCAAGCCGCTCAGGCGGGCGACATCGACAGCTTTGGCAAGTTGTGCGAGGAGTATTATAGCCCTCTTGTGGCGGTGGCGTACAACGCACTCGGCGACCATCAGCTTGCCGAAGACGCTGCCCAGGAGGCGTTGGCCCGAGGTCTGGTGAATCTGAGAAAGTTGAAGGACGTGCGCAAGTCTGCTCCGTGGCTGGCGCAGATCTGCCGAAACGTGGCCTGCGACATGGTTCAGTCCCAGCGTCCGAGTGCAGCGGCCGAGGAGATATCTGGCACGTCGGGCGATTGCCAGGCGCATGAGACCGCTCAGATCGTTCGCGCAGCGATCGATCGTCTGCCGGCATCGATGAAAGAGGTCGTGATTCTGCGGTACTACAACAATTACTCGTACAAACAGATCACTGCCATGCTGGGCCTGCCGAAAAGAACCATCAACGGAAGCCTGACGCGGGCCAAGCGAAAGCTTGCCGAACATCTGCGCCGCCGTGGTGTGCCGGAGGATATGCTATGAAGACCGAAGACACCGACAACAAACTCGACAGCGTGATCCGCACTGCCATTGGCAGAGAAGATGTCCCCTTCGATTTCGGGCAATGGCGGCACGGGCACCGGGCTGCGATTGAGCAATTCCAGGCTCAGTGCGTCTCTGGAGAGTCCCTCAATTCCAGCCAAATGTCTCTTCTGAGGCGACTCCGTTGGAGTCCTGTCTTCAGGTTTGCCGTCGCAGCGGTGGTTGTCCTCGTAGCCGTGTGGGCCGTGAGTCATTTGGGGAGTCCCTTCGATGTGGCTCCCGCCTATGCGTTCACTGACGCGCCGGAAGTCCTGGCTAGGGCGGCCACCATTCATGCTTCAGGCTGGCGCTACTTCCCCGGCCACACTATGCCCGACGGAAGTGCGATCCCGCCGGTGCCTATTGAGTTGTGGGTTGACCTTGTCAACGGGTGCGAGCGACAGACCACCACCGGCCTCAGCGCTGGTAAGGACTACGTCCACGTCGGTGTGGGCGAGCTGATCCAGAACTCGCAGTTCATGTTTCGCCTGGACCACACGGAGAAGACTTCCTTCTTCTTTCCCCGGGGAATACAAGCCGGGGCGGAAGGCCTTGTGGACCGCTCGGTACGACTTCTACTGGGAGACTTCGCAGCTTTGGCCAGCGCCGTCAAGGTCGGCGACGAAGAGATCGACGGCCAGGAGTGTGAGATCTGGCAGTGGCAGCGTGACAGTCAGGTCGCAGGGCCGGCGTTCCGCACGCGGTTTTGGTTCTCGCCTGCGACCGGGCGGACGAAGCGGGTTGAATCGTGGATGAAGTGGGGACCGGCGGACTGGCAACTGGCCCAGGAGTACACCCGAATCGAGCTCGATCTGCCTCTTGGCGAGGGTATCTTCGCGATGGAGACACCGGTGGGATACACGGCCATGAACACCCCAGAGGCAGCGGCATTGCCTCCTTCCCGTCCTTTCAACCTAGGGGGGTACAGTGACGGCCGGTGCAGTCTTTCGTACGGCGCGGCGCGAAGCTTCACCTTGGCCGACGGGAGCGTCATCTGGGGCTGGTGGAGTATCGACAAGATGTCGCAGACGCCGCGTGAAGCTCCGTTCGCCGATCTCGTCTTTGGAGGGCCTCTGCCCAAAGTGCCCATTGAGTTCAACGCCCTCGTTCCCGGAGGCGAACCCAGCGACGTTACCTACTGGGGTCATCACCTGACCTACACGAGCAAATCCTACACAGACGGAGGTCTGATACTGACCGAGTGGGTACTGTACGTTCCCGACGAGACTCCTGCCGAGACGGTCGAGGAGTATGACTACGATGCGCTGTATGTCTTCAATCTCGACCATACGCCACATCTGAAGATCAGCCTGCCGGTGCCTTATGGCAGGCGCATCGGCACGGCCGAGGACTTCGATCGGTGGGTCCTTCCTGCAATCGGCGAAACGAGCGACGACGGCCAAGTACCAGCGGGTCTGACATTCGACCGTGTTCTTCAGTTGGCCGAGCAGATTCGAGAGGCCCACGCCAGAGAGAAGGGCATCGAGAGGCCCTGACCAGGTATGCCCAGTTGTCCCACAAGGCATCGGGTTCTCCACGGCAGAGGCCCGGTGCCTCTTCTGCTTCCCCGTTCCTACAGAAACCTCTCGCCTCTTGAAGCAAAGCCCCGTTCGCGGTTGTTATATTGGTGAGACGCGATCGCTCTCAGAGAAAGGGCTTTTTCGGTGAGATTCGAAGACAGGGTACTGGTTTGGCGGCTCAATCGGGGTGACGCGACGGCCCTGTCGCGGGTCTACGAGAAGTACCGTGCTGACTTGCTGAGACTGGCGCTATCGCTGCTGAGCGACCGGGCCGGAGTTGAGGACGTGGTGCAGGATGTCTTCGTGGGCTTCGCCGGTGCGGCCCGGACGTTTCGCCTGACCGGCAGTCTGAAGAGCTATCTGGCCACCTGCACGGCCAACGCGGCGCGCAACCGGCTCAAGGCGGCCGCACGGCGTACGACGGCGAGTCTCGCTGAGGCGCTGGACGTGGTTGGCACAGCGGCCGGACCCGATGAATGGGCTATGCTGAGTGAAGAATTCCAGCAGGTCTGCCGCGCCATGGTTCAATTGCCTGCCGAGCAGCGCGAGGTTGTGACGTTGCACCTGTACGGCGATATGCCGTTTCGCGAAATCGCCGCGTGGCAGAAGACATCCATCAAGACCGTCCAGAGCCGCTACCGCTACGGCTTGGACAAGCTTCGGTCTGCCCTGAACGGTGAGGTGACACGATGAAACGCCACGGAGACATCGAGAGGTTTCTCAAGGATGCGTCGATCAAGACCTGCGACGCGATGAATGAGCGCGTTCGAGGCCGGATGCGCGAGGTGTACGCCAGTTCGACCTCACGTCCTCCCAACGTTTGGAAGTTGGTCTTTGAAAGCCGTGCGGTGCGGTTGGCCGCTGCGGCCGCCATCGTCACAGGGACCGGCATCCTGGCTGTGCACCTTGTGACAGCTCGAAAGGCTGCTCCTGTTGTGCCTCCAATGGTCGCGAAATCTCCACTCGGCCGGACGACCGCTCTTTCTCTCTCGCTAGCCTACAAGCGAGGCGGAATGGAGGCGGTAGACAGGCTGTACGAGAAGGCAACGGAAGAGCGGGGGCCCGGGCCGACTGCTCTGACCATCGAAGAATTAATCGCAGAAGATAACAACCTATAGACGTGATAAGGATGGAATCATGAAGACGCTGAGCCACGCTAAAGTCACGCACGCGCTGTACGTCGTATCGATCATGTCAATGTGCACACCTGCGCTCTTTGCTTATCCGCCTGATAATGCCGCGGTCCTGTACTATCAGGCTTCACTGACGTACGACGCCAACTACCCGATGTTGGACAAGGTGACGCAGTTCATCCGGGGCGATATCGGCGTAGATGAAGAGATCGAAGCGTACGTCCGGCGCAACGCGCGTGCGATCAAGCAGTTCGTCGATGCCGGCGCGTCGCCGCAGTGCGACTGGGGGATAGACTACTCCGAAGGTCTCGACGTCATGATGCCTCAATACGCTCCGCTGCGGAACATAGCCAAGATCGTGCTGGCCGAGGCCAGGATAGCCGGCGAGGCGGGAGATTACGCCAGAGCGTTGGATTTGTGCCTCGCGGTACACAAGGCCGGCGTTCACATTGCCGACGGCGGGATCATCATCTCGCACTTGGTCGCGATCTCGCTCAATGAGATGGCCAATCAATGCCTTACGCAACTCATTCCGCACGTGCGCGACGCCCCGGACTTGCTGGTGGAGCTCAGAAGTCTGATTCTCGACGTGTCGGGAGGAATTCCTTCCGTAAAGACGGCCATCAACAGAGACCTGCACGTCTTCGGGGGAGACCTGCGCCGGGAACGGGTCGGCTACATTCTCGAGATGGTGACGGACTTCGGTATTACGGCCGAACGCGCTCGGATCATCCGGCAGGCCGATGAAGCGTTCTTCAACGCCAACCGGCAGTATTTCATGGGACATCTGGCGGCCGTGTTGGCCGCGTGTGATCTTCCCTATCCACAGTCCTACGAACGATTGGTCGCGTTGGGTGAGGAACCCGCGCTCGAGAGCAAGACGAATCCTGATGCGATCCTTGCGGCGGTGTTGGCCCCGGCCGTCGACAAGATAGTCTGCCTGGACCTGAAGGCGCGAACGCATTTCAACGCCGTCGGGACCGCGCTGAATCTGTATCTCGTCAGGGCCAGGACCGGCCGGTTGCCGGAGACGCTGCCCGAGGGCATGCCCAAAGACCTCTTCAGCGGCAAAGATTTCGAATACGAGCGAGACGCGGCCGGCTTCGTCCTTCGCTGTCAGGCCAAGGATCTGGCCAAAGACCAGACCTACGAGTACAGGTTCACGTTCAAATAGTGCCCTACCCTATCGTCACGCCATTAAGCCGGGCCCGTTGTGTCCGGCTCTTTTTCTTGTCCTGCCTCCTCCGGTTCGAACGAATTCAGGCTGATTCACGCAGAACGCGGATTGCCGGTTGCGCCGCGGCGCAGCCGGTCGTCTATAATGGTGACGTTCGCAAGCACGCGTCGCGGGAGCCTGGTTTTGGACGAGTGTCGTACGAAGCTGTTGGAGTTATTGGATCGATCCGGAGCGCGTCTGTTCGCGCTGTTGACCAGGCTCACCTTGCGCGAGGACGTGGCGGAAGAGCTGATGCAGGAGCTTTTCCTGAAGCTCAGCCATGCCCCGCAGCAGGCGACGATCGACTGCTGGTACGCGTATGCCCGGCGAGTTGCGATCAATCTGGCGTTCGACTGGCGCCGGCGCCATCGCCGCCGCCAGACAGTGCCGCTGGAAGGTGTCAGCGAGCCGATCTCGGGTACCAGAGGGCCGGTGGGCGATCTCTTGCAGGCCGAAGAGTCCGAGCAGGTTCTGGCCGCCATCGGCCGGCTGCAGGGCGCCTCGCGCGAGCTTTTTGTGATGCGTTACCTGCAACAGGACTCGTATGAGGATATCGCTACGCAGCTTGGCAAGACGCCTCATCAGGTCCGGGCGCTGTGCTTTCGAGCGATGAAAGAGGTTCGTGAGATATTGGGATGCAACCGTGGCCCGAGGAGTGAAAAGGGGGTGCTGCGTGTCGAGCATGAATGAAGCCGATATCCGACGCCGCCTGGAGCAGCTTGCCGGTATTCAGCCCTCGGCTGAGGCGACCGGCCGGGCCCTGGACCGCGTCCGACAAACACTGATGCGTAAAGAAATACGACCGAACGCTCGCGCTGCGAGCTTATGGAGAATCACCATGAACAGCAGAATAGCCAAATTGGCCGTCGCGGCGGGAATCGTCTTGGCGGTGCTCATCGGTATCAACCTGACCGGGCGCTCCAACATGGCCCTGGCGGACATTATCCAACCGTTTCTGGACGCGCGGACCGCGACGTTCACGATGACCATGGAGGTGCAAGGAGCGCCTACCCAGACGCTCGACTGCGTGTATGCCGAGCCGATCCGGATGCGGCAGACCAGCCGCGGGCAAGGCGTCGTCGTCATCAGTGACCTGACTGCAGGCCGGATCGTCACGCTCATGGAGTCGCAGAAACGGGCCGTCGTGATGGAGATAACGAACGTCCCGGAAGACCCCAGCGAGAATCAGTTCAACATGTTCGGCGAGATCCGTAAACGCATCCAGGAGGCCCAGGACGCGCCGGACGATTCCGTGACGTTTCTCGGCGAGCAGCGCATCGAGGGGCGGACCGTCATTGGATATCATGTCAAGAAACCCGCAGTCGACCTGACTATCTGGGCCGATCCGGAGACGAAGCTGCCGGTCCAGCTCAAGAGCGTTTCCGGGCCGACGACTTTCACGATGACCGATATCGTGTTCAACGTCGATCTGGACGAATCGCTCTTCGACCTGACCATCCCCGACGATTACGAAGTCGGTACGCTGCACGTAGATGGCAGCGAGCCGACAGAGAGAGACTTGGTCGCGACGTTCCGGACCTGGGCCGAACACACCGGCGGCGCCCTGCCGCCCAGCCTGGATGAGAATACACCCATGGCGTTCGTCCTGGCCCAACAGACGAAGCTAATGGGGACCGGCCAGCAGACATCCCCGGAGACGGTGCTCCGCCTGCAGCAGACCATCCTGGACCTGAGTCGCGGTCTGACGTTCGTTCAACAACTGCCGCCCGAGAGCGATTGGCACTACGCCGGTAACGGCGTGACGTTCGGCGCCGTCGGGACGCCGATCTTCTGGTATCACCCGAAAGGGTCGGAAACCTACCGCGTCATCTACGCCGACCTGACCATCGATGAGGTCCCAGCCAGCGAGGCGCCCGTGACTGCTGACTAGACTGCCGGGCAGTTCAAAGCGCCGACAGAGCGCTGAGTTGTTCCGCCGGTGTCTTTCCCCGACGTACTTCGAGAGAGCCGAAGCGCCCCAAGTGGCTTCGGCTCTCCTGCTCTGGATTCAATCCTGGCGGTCCCGCTCGGTGTCGTCATAATGGTTCCATATCGAAACCGTTCTGGAGCCAAGCATGCCGACGATAACCGTAAAGAACATACGCGCAGAGCTATACGAGAAGCTGAAGAGGGTCGCCGCGATCAACCATCGCAGCCTTAACAGCGAGATCATCGCTTGGCTTGAACGGGCCGTGTGCAGCCAGCAGGTCGATCCGGACCGGCTACTGGCCCAGGCTCGTAGACTTCGCGCCGAGACCCCAGCCCATCCGATTACGGATCGTCAGTCTATCCACGCCAAGAGGGCAGGCCGCTCGTGATCGTGGTCGATACGAACGTGATCGGGTGTGATTCATGAATTCCTTCCTGCTTGTCCGCTTTTTGTTGGGACGTTTTGCGCCCTCGGTCCGTTCATAATCGCGATGACGGACAGAATGTGCACAACCTGGATGCAAGGGCAAGCCGCCGTGAACGACCGAGGACACGAGCATCGCGATCTGATCCAGAGGGCGTGTAGCGATCCGAACGCTTTCGCGGAGCTCTATCTGCGGCACTACCGGGATGTCTTTCGCTACTGCGTCCGGCGCCTGTTCGACCGGCACCTGGCGGAAGATGCGACCTCGATCGTCTTCTTCAAGGTCATGCACAATCTGGGTTCGTTCGATGGTCACGCGGCCGGTTTCCGGAACTGGCTGCTGCGCATCGCGACCAACGCGGTCAACGATCACCTGCGCGAAGCCAAACGGCGCGCCGTGCTGATCCAGAGAATCGTCACCGACACCCGGGAGGAAGCTGCTGTCGCCGGCGGCTCCGACGAGGATCTGGCCGAGCGGAAGGCATGCCTGCGACAGGCCCTCCTGAGCCTCAAGCCCAAATATCAGGCCGTCATCACGTTGCGTTTCTTCGAGAACATGAAACTAACCGAGATAGCCGCGTGTCTGGGTGAGCGACCCTCCACGGTGCGCACGTGGCTTTCGCGCGCCACGGCCACGCTGCGCCAGAAGCTCGGCGCCGGCGGTAACGGCAGAGGGTACAGACCATGAACGACGACGAGAAATACATCGGAGAATTCGTCAAGGACATTCCCTTTGAGGATGCTGACGTCGGACACCGCGACACTCTCAAGGCTCAGCTCTTGAATGCCTACCCCAGCCGTCGGGCGGGAATGACGGGACGCGCGGCGGTGGGCTGGCATGGTAAGAGCATGATGTCCGTGGGCAAGCTGGTTGCCGCGGCAGTGATTCTACTCGCGCTCGCGGCGTTGGCGGGACAACTGACCGCCATGTTCTCCGGCGGCAGTGTAGTCTGGGCCGATGTCGCAGCCAAGTTCCAGACGGTGCCGTCTTTCAATGCCACGATCTACATCAAAGAGCAAGGTGCGGCGGACGAGCCTGAGCAGATGGAGTTATGGTGGAGTCGGGGGGGCCGGATGCGCGTGCGGTTTGGCACGCAGGTGATCTTCGCCGTGAAAGGGCAGGTTGTGCGGGCCTACGACATCGAGACACGTCAACAGGTCGATCCGAGCGATCGGGTGGCCGGGTTGCTCGCGCGGGTTGGCCGGGCAGATGAATTCTCGCTCAATGCGGTGATCGATATCATGTTTGGCGGCGCCGTCGAGGATGTCACACCCCTGGTCAACCCGGATGTGGGGATTTCGCGAGACCTCGTGGTGTTCGACATCGACATGCCAGGCATGGACCAATGGGCGCGCATCTGGGCGCTGCGGGAGAGCCGCTTACCCATGCGGATTCGCGTATGGGATCCGCGCGACGGCGCTGCGACCGATGTCTTTTTCGAGTACTCCAAAGGCCAGGACGCCGAGTTCTTCGATGCTGGTGCTTTCGGTGCGTTGCTGACCAAGCCGAGCAGCAGCGGGTCGGCGAATGTCGCTTATGCCTTTCTCAAGGATCCCGGAGGCCAGAGCGTGACGCCGGAAGAGATGTTCGAGAAGTCGGGGTATCATCTACCCGTGGTCAAACGTGCAGGGATGACCGACGAGGGAGCGTTTTGGGTGCTTGCCGATAAGGGGCTCAACCAGAGAGCCAGCGGCAGTGTCTTCTATGGCTTCGCACGTATCGCCGATGATCTCGGTCGAACGTATGTCAAGGCAACCTGGGGATACCACGGCAACGAAGACACGTCGCTGGATATCTTTGTGCCCATCGACTTTCCGTTCGACCAGCGTCGTCCAGCGAGAATCACCTTGGTGTGTTCACCCCGACAGGTGCTCGTCGGCAACACGCCTGATGAGATTGTCGGGACGGTGGAATTGACGACTTGGGAACCGAACGCCCCGTGTCCGGAATTGCACGAGGGACTCGACGCCGACGTAGTGCGCCTGAAGATGACCTTGGCGCGTGACCTTTTCGGTCGGCCTGAACACGCCGAGCGTCTGGAGCGCCTCTTGCAGGCGATCCCAAACTGGAACGCAGACCCCCGGGACACGAGTCTCTTGTTATTCTGGCAGGAAGTAACCTGCCGCATGCGAGACTTCCAGGAGACGTTGAAGATCGGACGGGTTCTGACGCCGCTCTTGCTCGTGGACGCCTCACGAACTTCGCGGTACCACTTCACCGAGCACATTGTCGCGCTGGCAGCGACGGGGCAATTGGACGAGGCCAAGAGGCTCTTTCGGCAGATCGATGCGCTCGACGATATGTCCCCCAAGAAGTCAGACAACCGTTACTACAGCACGTATCTGGAGCAGACCGTCCGAGCCCTTGCGGGCGATGCCGCGTTAGAAGTCGCGCAGATCAGCGAAGTGCTCGGCCTCGACATCACCCAGCACCGTCGCTACGAACAGGCCGCCGAGCAGGCAAGACGCAACGCGCTTCTCAGGCAGCCCGCGACCGCGCGGTGAGATCGGGACTGCCCTTAGAGGTTCCAGGCCTTGGCGAAGGCTTTGAAGCTGCGGTCGTACGTGCGCTCGACGGCGTCGGGGAAACAGCAGGCGGGCAATTGCTGCGACGAAAGATGATAGCTCAGGCACTCGCAGCAGATTCCCCTGCGGCTGCAGCCTGGGTAGGAGCAGTTGCAGTTGGTCATGTTCTTGCCTTGGTTGCATTCCATGAGGCGATGGTCTCCTGTAGAAAGTCAAGCTGCATAGGTCCTATTCGTCCCATAGGACCTATTGCGGCTTACCGGACGTCCAGTTCGTACAGATTCACACTGTATGCGGGCACGGTCAGCGCATCAGAAACGCCCGTCAGCGGCTTCTCTTCGATCGTCACGCTGGGTACCTTGCCGGGCTGATTGTAGGCCATCGGGTCGTCGTTGGCAACGATCCAGGCGCGACCCGCGCCGGTGAGATCGGCGCCCTCGATATCGAGCGGCAATTTCCACGCTTGCTCGGTGGGATTGACCACGCCGATCGTCAACGCGCTGCGGTCGGCGGTCCACGCGGCCGCAACGTCGAGCGGGTGCGTGTCCGACGCGATCGCTGCCGGGATCGTGCCGAAGTGGTTGCGGTAAAGCTTCAGGACGAGCCCGGTGGTCTCCAGCGCCGCGGCGGTCTTCGTCGTTTTGATCGCGCCGATGACGTTGACTGTCTGGGCGTAGTTGGCCATGAAGACCAGGTCACTGTGGCGCGCCATCTCGTGCAGTCCCGCCGCGATGCCCAGCGCGTCCTTCATGAAGTACCGCGTGCCGAGCTCGCCAAAGACGTGCGGGCCGTACCAGTAGTTCCATTCGTCGATCGCGATGCGGATGTCCCTGCCTTCCAGCGCATCGAGACGCTCGCGATAATCGCGATGCGCGTCGACGATCCGTCGGACTGCGTCCGGGGCGAGATTCATGTGCGCGATGACCGAGTCCCGCTCCTGGCAATAGAAGTGCTCGCTGATCAGGTCCATGTTCTCGGCGCAGCCGGTCAGCATGCCTTCGGACCACTCGCCGACGGCGCCGACGCCGATCAGCTCGATGTTGGGATCGACCGCCCGCATCGCCTGCGCGAAGAGGTTGTGCTTGAGCACATACTGATCGAGCGCCATGTGACCGAGTTGCCAGGTGCCGTACATCTCGTTGCCGACGCACCACCAGGTGACGCCGTAGGGCTCGACGTGTCCGTTGACGCCGCGCCATTGGCCCATCAACGTGTCCGGCGAGCCGTTGGCGTATTCGACCTCCTGGGCGGCGGAGTAGTCGTCGCCGAAACCGGCGTTGACCGCGATCATCGGTTCGGCGCCCACCTCTTTGCAGAAAGCGATGAACTCATCGAGCCCGAAGTCGTTATGCTCGATCCCTTGCCAGGCGGGGTTCTTGCGCGGTGGGCGCTTGTCACGCGGCCCGATGCCGTCGCGCCAGTTGTAGCCGCTGACGAAGTTGCCGCCGGGCCAGCGATAGACCGGTGCGTTCAACTGCTTGAGCAGCTTGAGCGTGTCGGCGCGCATCCCGTTGACGTTGTCGGCCGGCATCAGCGAGAGGGTGCCAATCGCTGCGCTGCCTCGACTGACGCGCAGCTCCAGCATCGCCTGGTCGGTCGAGTCGCCGGCGGTGAAGCTCAGCGGACACTGGATGTAACCATCCCCGTTGACGGTGAAATAGTTCACCTGACGCTGCGTCGGGGCGCTGCCCCAGACGAGTGTGACCTCCACGTTGACACCGTCGGCGGTCGCCGGCTTGATCCAGACGTAGCCTCCGTACCGCTTCTGAACGACCAGGCCTAGCCCGCGCTGGCGCAAGCCTGAGGCGGCGTGAACGACCGGCGTGTGCGCGCCGACGAAGGGGTCCTTGCGTTCCATCGTCACGCCGCTGGTCGAGCCTATCGTCTCCCAGGCGGACAGCTCGCTGCCGACGGGATGGAAGAACTTGCGGTCTTCGAGCATCTCCGCCCAGATGCCGCCATAAATGCAGCGACCCAGGTGCTCGATAAACTGGCCGTAGATGTACTTCGAGATCGGCTCGCCTGTGTCACGCGCGTCGATGCGCACTTTCGGGTCGATCTCGCGCGTCGAGAGGTGCTCCAGCGCAACGTCGTCGAACCAGGCGGCGCCGGTCGATTGGCCCCAGCCGCCCAGCAGGCAGTTGATCTGGACAGCGTCGTTGCCTCCGGTGTCGAACTCGACGTCGAGCTGGGTCCAATCCTGCGTGCCTGTGATCGCCTGGGTCTGGGTGGGCTGGATATTGTGCAGGTTCAACAGGGCGCCCTGGCCTGAGCCGGCCTGGACGTTCTCGGTCTTGATCCAGCCGGTCAGGCGATAGCGCGAGAACGGCCTGACGGGAACGGATGTCAGCCAGCCGGCGTCGCCGCCTTCCGTCGAGGAGATCCTGACCGACCGTTCACCTGTGTGTCCGCTCTGGGCGTATTCGAACGCGGCTTGTCCGCCGTAGGTCTGGCGCGTCCAGTCCGAGGGGACATCACCGGCGGCGGTCTCGAACGACGGGTTCGCGAGCATTCCCGGCGCCAGCGCCGGCTCGGCGACGGAAGCATCATGAGCCAGCCACACGGCCATCGGGCCGGGACCTCGATGCGCCCAGGCGTAATAGGGAATCGCGACCACGTCTCTCTCACTACCGAAGATGGCCTTACCGTCTTCGGCATAGCGCAGCGCCACCGCCTTGCCTTCCAGGGTCGTGACGCCACCCAGCAGGTCGGCCCGACGTACCGGCGCCAAGGACGAGTTCCCGTTGACCATCAGATCGAAGACGTGTCCGGCGTTATCCGGCCCTTCGACGCAGTAGACCAGCGGGCCTCTCTCCAGCGCCACCCGTCCGGCGTTATCCTCTACCTGCTCATGGGCCAGGACCTGGCGGATCGGCATAGGCAGATACAGCTCAACCACGTCGCCTTCATTCCATTCGCGATCCAGACGCGCGAAACCCTTCTCCATGACGAGGCGCGCCCGCTGGTCGTTGATCTTCAAGCCGACCCGAGTCTCCGGCGCTTCCACATGGCGATACAGATCGCTCGGCACCGGCTCGCCGCGCGCCCAGCCTGGGATGCGCAGGTAGATCGCGAAGCGCCCAGCCCGTTCGGGCTCGACGGTGAGCTTCACCTGTCCATCCCAAGGGTATTCGGTTTCCTGCGTCAGCCTGACTGCCTGTCCGCCTGCTTTGACCGTTGCGGTCCCTTGGGCGTACAGGTTGACATAAAGCTTGTTGTCGGTTTGAGCGTACACGTAGCCTGGGACAGAGGCGATGAACCGCGCGATATTGCCTGGGCAGCAGGCGCAACCGAACCAGGGACTCCGTTCGTGCTGACCGCGCGACGCCAGCGGGTTGGGGTAGAAGAAGCGATTGCCCTCCAGGGAGACGCCGGAGATCACACCGTTATAGAGACTGCGTTCGAGCACGTCGAGGTACTTGGCGTCACCCGACGAGAGGAACATGCGATGGTTCCAATAGACGTTCCCGATCGCGGCGCAGGTCTCGCAGTAAGCGGTCTCGTTAGGCAGTTCGTAGGCATCGCCGAACGCTTCGCCTTGCCCGCGGGCGCCGATACCGCCGGTCAGGTAGAGCTTCTTCGCGACGACGTCGTCCCATATCCTGCCGATCGTGTCCAGGTAGCGCGCGTCTGCCGTCATGGCGGCGACGTCGGCCATACCGCTGTACATATAAGTCGCGCGGACCGCGTGACCGACCGCTTCGCTTTGCTCGTAAGGCTTCTGATGCGCCTGGCTGTACGGCTCGCCGCCGGGCCCGCGCGTGTCGAGGAAGAACTTCGCCAGGTTCAGGTATTGCTCGTCCCCGGTGACGCGATAGAGCTTGACCAGGCCCATTTCGATCACCTGGTGGCCCGGTGCGTCCTCGTTATTGCCCGGACCGAAGACGGTCGCGAGCAGGTCGGCGTTCTTCAGTGCGATATCCAGCAGGTTGCGCTTGCCGGTCGCCTGGTAGTGGGCGGCCGCGGCTTCATAGAGGTGCCCCATGTTGTACAGCTCGTGACTGTGAGCGGCCACTTTCTCCCAGCGTGCGTCGCCGAACCAGCCTTTCAGACGCTCGCACTGGTTCGTCCGGCAGGTGTACAGATACCCGTCGTCTTCCTGGGCCGCCGCGATCTTGGCGATCAGCGCGTCGAGGTACTGGTCCAACTCGGGGTCGGGCCGGACGCTTAGAACGTAGGAGGCGCCTTCGAGGATCTTGTAGGGGTCGGTGTCGTCGAAGGGGAAGTCGCCTTTGTCCTCGCCTTCGATCAGGCCGCCGGCCAGCGCGAAGTTGTCGATCCGGCCGGTCTGCTCGCATTGGCCGAACGCGTAGGGGATCGTCACCTTGCGGTTGGTCTCGATGCGCGGCGCCCAGAACGCGTCGGTGAGCTTGACTTCGGTGAAAGCGACCGGCCGGACCGGATAGTCCCGGGCCGCAGCCCAAATGCCTTGCACGCCGACAGTTAGAACAGCGACGGATACGATACACGCAGTTGGTTTTGCCTTCATCACGTCCCCTTTTTCAACGAATGGTGCGCCCGTTGCCGGGAGAGACCGGCGCGCTTGTCTCCGGCAGGGGCGAATAACCATCAGCCCTTGTCGAAACTCGACCCATATCAGGCCCATTGTAGGAAAATTGGCGCCAGATGCAATCACCAGCCCAGTGCCCCAAACTAAGTGGCTGTCCGAGGTGGGCAATCTCATCGGCGTCAAGACCTTGTCTATAATGGGTTTGCGCCGAAACGCGCGTGTCGCTACTCGGATTCGCAGGTGACGGTGGTTTGCTGAGTACGAGAAAGCAGCCGTCCGGCACAGAATGCCCACGTTCGGATGGAACAATCCCCGCTGATTGGCGTACCCGATACAGGCAATTTCCCGGTGGATGTTGCCTTGCCGCCCGGATCGAGCGTATCGAGACCCAATTGACGTGCCGACTGAGTAAGGAGAAGTGTAATGGGAGAAAACCTCAAGCGACTATCGCTGATGACGGTGATTCTGATTCTGTGTGCTGGAGGCCTGGTGGCTCTGCCCGGCTGCAAGTCCGAGGACAACGTCGTCGCGATCGAGACTAACCCGCTCTGTCCGAATTGCCACACCGAGACGCGTGTGCAGCCGATCACCGGGCTGACGTACACGACCTGCATCTGTCCGGCGTGCAAGAAGGTCTCGACCCTCGATGCGCCGACGCTCGCGGCGGTCGAAGCCTATACCGGCGCCGGCGTAGGCAATACCGTGCGCGTCTGTGACAGTTGCGAAGCCCTGATCGGCGAATGCGCCGCCTGCCGGCAGTCGAAAGGCATGTAGCGCGTGCACCCGCCTGGCATTGAGGCCTTGACCTCTGAGGGAAAAGCTGCATAATCACCTGCCCTCCGGCTGGCGCGCATCGGTGCGGCCGAGCGCCAGGAGATGACAAGCTCTCCCTCGTGGAGCAGGCGGCAAATGACCAGGGTAGGTGCAGAAACACCGACATTGTTCTTCGATTTGGATGGGACGCTGGCCGATCCGAGAGAAGGCATGACCAAGTGCCTTCTCCACGCGCTGCAGCGCCTGGGGCGGTTGGCACCCGCGCCGGAGGCCCTTCTTCAATACATCGGGCCATCGTTGCGGTCGGCGTTTCCCCGCCTGCTTGAGAGCGACGATCCGGGACTGATCGAGGCAGCGGTGCGCTACTACCGCGAGCGCTACAGCACCGTGGGTTTATTCGAGCAGGACATCTATCCTGGAATTCCCTTGTTGCTCCAAACGCTTCACGGCGACAGTTTCAATCTCTTTGTTGTCACCTCCAAACCCCAGATCTTCGCGCAGAAGATCCTGGACCACTTCAGGCTGGCCGAGTACTTCGCAGACGTGTTCGGTCCTCAACTGGACGGTCGCTTCGACGACAAGACCGAGTTGATCGCGCATATTTTCGAGCAAACTACCTGCCAGCCGCGCCAAGCCGTCATGATCGGAGACCGCGCCAGCGACATCCTCGCCGGCAAGACCAATGGCACGCGTACGATCGCCGTGACGTATGGGTTCGGCAGCGCCGAGGAATTGGCCGGCGCCGAGCCCGACCAAATCTGCCACAGCCCCGCCGCGATCCGAGACGCCGTCCTGCAGGCGTTCCCCACGCTCTGAGCCCAGCTTCGCTGACTCACCAAAAAACGACAAATGTCAATATTTTTGCTGGTCTAAAAAGACAGATGTCGATATGCTGGCGCCCAATATCAGACGGGTGCATTTTGGAGTCGATTATGGCCGTGAGAAAAGAGCGCATGCCGTCGTTGCCCGAAGCGGAACTGGACGTTCTCTCTTGCCTGCTGCAGCAACGGCGGCAGACGGCGCGGGACATTCGCGAAGCGCTGGCGCCGGTGCGGCCGATGGCGCATGCCTCGGTGGTGACGCTCCTGACGCGCCTGGAAGCCAAGCACCTTGTCCGCAAGGAGAAAGGTCCGCAAGGCAAGGCCTTCGTCTATGAAGCGACGCAGGAACCGGCGCAGGTGTACCGGTCCCTGGTAGGCGGGATGCTCAACCGCGTGTTCGGCGGTAACGGCATGGCGCTGGTGCATTCGCTGTTCGAAGCCAAGCCGCCGGACGCCGGGGAGATCGACCAGTTGCAGGATATGCTGGATCGGATGCGGACTCAGCGCGCCAAGGGAGAGGCTCATGAGTAACACAGCGCTGGAACTGGCTTATTGGGTCAATCAGAGCGCGGACCTCTGGTGGCGGAGCTTCGGTCACGCGGCCGTGCAGGTTGGAATCGTGGCGGTCATCGGACTCGTTCTCGTGAGTCTGTGCAAGCGGTGGTCTTCGCCGCTGCGGTATGGCATTCTCGTGCTCCTGCTGCTAAAATTCGCGTTGACGCCTGCTCTGCTGCTGTGGTTCCCGAATGTCACGAGCGACCTGATCACGGTGGAAGTCCCGGTGGGTAGGGGCAATCCCCTGTGGTTGCCCAGGGCGGGCACGGGGACCCGCCCCTACGGGTACGTTGCGAACACGCAAGGTCCACCGCTCATGTCAGCGGTAACGGAGCCGGTTGTTGTCAGCGAACCGGTCTTGCCGGAGCCGGCGTCTTCGCGCGAGGCCCCGGCGCTGTGGCGTCTGCTCGGCCTCAAGGGCTGGGGCATGCTGCTCCACCTTTCCGGGAGCTTGATGGTGCTGTTCTGGTTGCTGTGGCAGAGCGTTCGCTTGGCGGCGTGGGTGGTCCGGCGCTCCGCGCCGGCGCCGGCGGCGCTCCAGGCGCTTAGCCGCGAGGTTCAAGCTGAACTGGGCTATTTCAAACGCCTCGATGTGCGGGTCGGCGCGGAGGCCGGCTCGCCGATGGCGTTTCAACTGCTAAGACCCATGATCGTCCTGCCGCAGCGAACCGCCGAGGCGCTGTCGGACGAGGAATTGCGTCCGGTCCTGGCGCACGAAATCGCCCACCTGAAACGTCGCGACCCGCTGGTCAACACGCTGCAGATTCTGCTGTTCGGGATCTGGTGGTTCCATCCGGCGTACTGGTGGCTCAGCCGCAAGCTGCGCCGCGTGCGCGAGGAGTGCTGCGACGATACGGTCTTGGCGCTCGACGCGCAACGTGAGGACCGGTACTGCCAGACGCTGCTCGATGCCGCTCGCTCGTGCCAGATCGCGGCGGCCGGACGCGTGGTCCTGGGCTTCGGCGAGAGTCGCTCGTCCCTGAGGCAGCGAATCACGCGCATCATGGATCCGCGCGCCAGCAAGCGAGCGCGCCTGGGCTGGCTGGCGGCGCTCGTCTTGGCAGTCGTCGTTCTCGCGAGCGTGCCAATATGGCAACCATCCTCGAGCCTGGACCGACCCAGACCGGTGACGGAAGTGGGCTACAGTCCCGGCGGGCTGGAATCGGTGGCTGTCGCGCTGCGTCTGAAAGACTATCCAGGCCTGTCTCTCAGCGCCGCCCAATTCACTGCTTTGGAGGACTGCATCGACCAGGCCCACCTGACACGATCCAGTCACAACGATGTCACCGATTTCGAATTGCCGTCCACACGCGACGCGCTGATGAACCTGCGCGACAGGCTGACCGAACCGTTCTATACGGAGTTCCTCCTGGCCAAATGGTATGAGATCAACGACGACCCCAACGAGGCGGCCCGCTGGATGGCACAGTCCCTCGCGCATGCGCCGGTGGTCCTGGTGCGTAAGTATGAATTGACGGACGGCCAGCCGCTGGCCTATACGCTTGTCGGGCATTTGGGCGTAGAGTACCGCGTCAAGACGCCGACACAGACCAACACATCTCTCGAACTCGACTACGTTCACCTCACGACCGACGAGAAAGGGCAGGTCTACCTGCCCGGCTATGACACCAGGATTCGCTGCAACGGCACCCAGTGGCCGCAAGGTTACGAAATCGAGACCGGCCGGCACGGTTACCTGGCGCTGCACGCGCGCTACAATCGCCTGCCGACGATCTACGCCTGGCCCAAGGGGGTGCGGCGACCCGCCATGACAATGCCGACGTCGGTGTTCTACGACTATCGCGATGCCGTCGAGGCCCGGGGCCTGACCCACCGCGTGGGACTGGCCGAATTCGCGATCGAGTCCTGCTATCGTGCCGGCGCAGACGGTCGCGTGACTGTCACCGACGGTCGCACGCGCGTCGATTCGACGCCGGAGGCAATCCCTGCCTTCTCCGACCGAACTGACGTCCTGGATCAAGCGGTTGTACGCTTCAAGCGCAGCACGCTGAAATCCCACGAGATTCTTCAGGTGCGCGTCTTCGATCATCGCAGTCGAGGTCTGCTGACGGAATACCACGCGCCGGCCGCCTACGAATACGACGGCGACAACAGCATCGTCCTCCGCAGCCTGGGCGCCGAGTTGCCCGAACGCGTGGACGTGTGGTTCTGGGTGACCGAATTCGCGCCGGACCAGGGCAAGCAGACCATCCCGCCCACGGTCGGCAGCCAGGCCAAGTTGGGAGGCTGTCAAGCCGAACTGGTCGCGCTGCACGCTGGCCACAGCGGCTACGGCGTGATTGAGCGGCCTGATGGCACCAGCAGCTTGACTTTCAATGGACCAGTCCGGGAGCCTGACAAACAAATGCAGGTTGCGTTCAAGATACGGTCCCAGACGAGGCGACGCCCAGACCGGTACGCCCGCGTGGCCGTCGTGACCAAGGACCGGCACCGGTACTACAGCGACTACGTTGTGCACTCGCAGAATAGCTACATGGTCTTTGAGTTCTACGTGCCGCTTTCTGAGGTGGATCATCTTGAATTGCTGCCTGTCGGACGAGAGCGTTGTTTCTACTTCGACGGCGTGCTGCTGCCGGGACGGCCAGGAGAGCCTATCGATGACACCGGAGTCTTGGAGGCGGTGGTCCGGACGAACGGACAGGTTGGTGTGTTCATCGCAGAGGTCACGCTCGGTGTGAGCGTGGAGGTCACTGTCGTGCCGGGCCGAGGATCGATCTCTCACAGCAGCAGATCGTCAGGATTGGACAGTCGCGAAGGCATCGAGTCGTGGGAGCCGGGAGGGACGTGGACTGACAAAGACACGCACAGCACGATCGTCTGGCGGTTCCAGGGCCTCAACACGCGCCTACTCAAGACCGAGATCCTCAACCTGTCCGGGCATCCCTTCGAACCGAAACGTGGATCGGAACGAAGCGGCAGCTTCTATCACCAAAGCCAGATCGTCCCCGTAGAGCGAATCCAAGGTGTCCGCATCCGCCTGTCGCGGGACACCCAACGGTAGTGTCCCGGCCGAACGTTCCTCTCAATCGACCGGCGGGGTGGCCTTGTGTCCTCATACGAGTCTTTCCGCTTGACCGGTGTCACGTGCAGAGCTATATTTGACGCCACGTGCGGCGGCATGCGCCTGACGAGGGCGGTGTGCGTCCAGAGACGCTGTTTTCTAGTTGGCGAAGGAGACGATCATGGCAAGAGATGTCACGAGACTGGTAGTGACGACGGTGTGCATCACGGCTTTGGGCGCGAGCGCCGTTGACGCCCGCGGATTGCTCGGAGAGCGATACGGCAGCCTTCAGCTCGGCGTGACCCGGCCGGGCAATTCCCGGCTCAGATCGATCGACAGCTCGGTCATCGGGTTCGGCGCGGGTTTGAACGTGCCCGTGACGGGGAACGTCGATTTGGCCTTCGTGGTGTCGCGCGAGGAGCTGAGTGGGGGCTTGGTCGATGTCGAATCGACGAGCTTCCAGGGCGGAGCCAACTATCTGATTTCACCCGAGAGTCAGACCTGTCCGTTTCTGATCGGGCGCCTCGGAATCGTGGACACGAGCCCCGGTGACTCCGATCCCATGATCGCTCTCGGTGGCGGTATCGAGTTTGACCTCAATGACAAAGCCGCGCTGACGCCAAGCCTGGTATTCGTGCACATCGACGATGCCGATGACCTGATCTTGTCCGGCGAGGGCAACTACTGGATTACCGAGCGCGTCTTCGGTCTGGCAGGTCTGGGCATCGGCTTGGACGAAGGAGACATCGTGTTCACAATCGGCGCCGGCTTGCAGTTCTGATCGGGCTGTGTGTGACACGAGAATCCTCTGACCGTCTTGCCTGCCGGTGTTCCAGCGAGCACCGGCAGGTTTGGAGCGCCTAACAGAATGACCGGTGGGTAGGGGCAGGCCCCCGTGCCTGCCCAGGGCAACCACAGGGGGTTGCCCCTACAATGTCCGTAGCGCGACAGATCATTCTGTTAGAGGTTCTCAGTGTGTGGTCGTTGCCGTCATCGTCGTCATCATGGCCGGCACCATGCAGGCCACCATAGTCGCCGCCTGCATCGCCGCGATGGCATCCTTGGCGGCTCTGCCGGTGATCTCGCCATTGACGATTCGCTCAAGGCGTTGCTTGCGTGCCTTCAGGTCCTTTTTGCGGAACACCACCGGAAGGATGTTGGTGCTTTTCGCCAGGGAAACGAGCACGACGGTTCTCGGGTCGAGCTCGTCGGTGTCCGTGAAGATGGCGTTTCTCAGCCGCTCGATCAGTTTCTGCTCCGGCACGGGATTGATCTGGGGATAGATGCGTCGGGTGAAGATCAGCAGCACGTTGTCCTCATCGGCCTCCAGGATACCGCGCCGGCACAACTGCTCGGCCACGCGGTGCTTGAGCCCTCGGATGCTGGCAAACGACGAGACCCAGGTCGCCGGCGCCCTCCGCCGCTTGGCGCCGGCGATGCGCCCCAGGCACTCGTCGATCAGCTCGTCTCCTACCGGCTCAGCGCTGACCGGCGTGATCAGTTGTTTCCTCGGTTTCGGCTCATCTACACGCACGCGACCGCCCAGCAGCAGTTCGGCCAGGATCGCTCCGCCGACGGCGTAGTTGTACATCGCTCCCGAGGCCACCGTGCCTTCCTCGTCCCGTAAGGCCAGGAGCATGATCTCCTCGTAGAGATACAATCCTTCGTGCCTTATCATCGTCTTTCTCGAAAAAGCGGAGCGTTCGTGCCGTGGCGACGCACGCCACGTCCGGTAGCGGTTGCAGCGTGCGTCCCCCACATAACAAGACGGACCATCGCCACGAATGCTCAGCGCAATCTGGGGATTCTGCAAGATTTTCCAGCGGCGGCAGGCTTGTCAGAAGTGCAGTTCGACGATGTCTCTGTCGTGCAGGACATGAGTGAGGTGGACATTTTGACCGTCGTAGACGCCAGTGCCCCAGCACTTGGCGCTCTTGAGCTTCTCGGCCAGCTCGCGGTGGATGGCTTTGGCCAAGTCGTGAACGGTCGAGCCGGCCGGCAGCGTAAAAGGGTCGTTCATGTCCGCCGGCTTGCCCGGTGGCTTGGCGTAGATCCGGATGATACCCAGCGTGTCGAACAAGAACTTGCCGAGCGCATCCATCCCCGCGCTTGTCTCGACCGAGACCTTCACGAAAGGCAGGTCCTTGTCGCACGACTTCTGCGCCAGCTCGAAAGCGCCGTCGGTCGCGATGTCGGCTTTGGTACACAGGCAAAACGCCTTGCGGCCGAGCACGTTGCCTTGTCCGTCCGTCGCTGACGTCGATTCGTCCAGCAGCAGCGAGCGCGATTCGAGGAAGTCGAACAGGATGAGAATCTGCTCTTCCACGTCCTGCGACAGGTCGATGACGATCGCGATCAGATCGCAGTTGCGATACGTCCCGACCTGACCCGGCGCCATGTAGTCGGCCGTGATCGGCGGCATGTCCACGAGCTGGATCTGGACGTCCTCGTATTTGACCATGCCGGGCACCGGCGCGTGCGTCGCAAACGGAAAGTCGGCGACATTGACCTTGGCGTTGGTCAGCGCCGCGAGGATGGCGCTCTTGCCGGTGTTGGGCGTGCCCAGCAGGACCACCTGTCCGGCCCCTGAACGCGGGACGTGAAAGACATCGACGTGCTTGCCGGTCTTCTTCTGCTGGGTGGCCGCGTCTTTGAACTGGCTGAGCTTGCGCTTCAGGTCCGCCTGGAGGTGCTCGGTCCCCTTGTGCTTGGGCATGACCGCCAGCATCTGCTCCAGCGCCAGAATCTTCTCGTCGTTGGTCGCGGCGCTGCGATACCACTCCTCCGCCTTGTAGTAGTCTGGTGTCAAATTCGCCGGCATCGAAATCACACCTGAAAGCCATTGTTCTCTTCATATCACGCGTTCTTGATTATATTACGGGGAAACGCCGGTGAAAACACCGCATTTCTACACCCAAATCACGGGTCGGTGTGTTTCTAATGTGACGGACAAATGCTCGTGTGTGCAAAGGCCGGTCGAGAGTGTTAGAGGACAGACTCCTAGTCCAGAGGTTCAACGCAGGGGATACGCAGGCGCTGCGCCGAATCTACGAGAAGTACAAGGACGATCTGTTCGCCGTGGCAGGTGCTCTGTTGGGTGACGCGACGGTCGTCGAGGACGTGGTTCACGATGTCGTTGTTGCCTTCGCGTCGCAGGCGGGCCGCTTCGAGTTGAAGGGATCGCTCAAAGGCTACCTGGCGATCTGCGTGGCCAACCGGGCCCGGAACGTGGGTCGCCGGAACCGGCCGCGCGACTGGCACGAGGAACTGAAGCCGGGACCACAGCCGGACACCGCGCAGCTTCTGCTCGATGCCGAACTGCACCAGATGGTCAGGAGCGCTTTGGCCCATCTGCCTGCGGAGCAGCACGATGCGATCATCTTGCACGTGATCGGCTCGTTGCGCTTTCGCGAGATTGCCCGCCAGACCGGAGAATCGGTCAACACAGTCAAGAGCCGGTATCGCTACGGGATAGCGAGACTGCGGTCCCAGTTGAATGGTCAGGTAGAACGATGAATCGACGCGGGAAGATGAAGAGCCTGATAAGGGCGGCCTGCCAGGGGCGTTCCGGCCGGTCGGAGTGGAGCGCGGCCGATGAGCGCATTGTTAGTCATGGCGCGGAGGCCATGAGGCAAGCATACAACGACAGTCAGCGGGTTACCCACTGGGACGTATGGAGAAGAATCATGGAGAATCGACGAACGAGATTCGCGCTGGTGGCAGTCCTGGCCATCGCCATCCTATTGCCGTTGAGCTATGGCGCCACGAAGCTGATACGGCGTTTTGCCGCCATCTCCGAGCTGCCCCCCATCGAGGCGGATTTCGCCGAGCTCGGCGCCCTCTCGCCGGACGGAAAGCACTTTGCCGTCGTCACAGGGAATAATGAATTGGTAGTGATTGACACGGCGACTGGCGAACAACGGAAGATCGCTACGGGTTGTGCGGGCACGGTGGTGTGGTCCGCTGACGGTAGTGAAATCGCTGTGCAGAAGCGAGATGAAGTACAGGAACAGCCAAGAGTTGCGGCTATTTCGTCGACAACTGGAGAGACTCGGACGCTAAGTCCACGTCCGGGCGGTATTGCAGATTGGTCACCCGATGGGAAATACTTGCTCGGGGTGAGAAGTCGGGCGAATGTACCATCTTTCAGAGTCGTCATCTTCAATGTGGAAACCGACGAGCGAATCATTGTGGCTAATGAAACAGTCGTGTGGCCTTATCCTGCTTTCTCTCCCAACGGTCGGTGGGTCAGTTATGTCGCGAAACAGGACGGCCGGTCCGTTCTGCACCTGCAGGAAATCGGCGGGCCGGGGCACGCCAGCTTCTCCGATTTCCGCGGCAACATCAGCCGACCCCTGTGGTCACCCGATGGCAGTCACATTGTCTTCACGGGGACGCAAAGTGGGATTGACCTTGAGTTCAAGGACCTGTGGGCGTTGCGGATCGAGGGGAACCGGTTCGTCGGGGCCGCCTTCCCGGTCATGCCAGACATCGAACAGATGGAGTTTTGCAACTGGTCGCGGAATGGCCAACTGGCCTATCGGACCGGTTTTCGACTGGGTGGAATGTTCACTCTGCCGGTCGACCCGCAAACAGGCAAAGCCGCCGGAGCGCCGCGCCAATTGGTCCGGAGACCTGGCTTGGGAAGCTTCTGCTGGTCGCCCGACGGACAACAGATTGCCATGCGGGGCCCCGATGGACTGAACTTCATTTCTGCCAGCAGCGGTGAGAAGCTCCAGAGCGTATCTCTCCCGCAGATCAAAGGGAACAACATTGGATACGGCGGTCGTGGAATGTCGTGGTCGCCGGACGGCAAATGGATCGCTCTGTCCGGCTGGGAGGGAGGGACAAGACCCGGCCTCTTTCTATCCACACCCGACGGTAGTGAAGTAAGACTATTGGTACCCATGGAGGGAAATTTCGCTGTTAATTGCGATCCGACGTGGTCACCGGACAGCAAGACTATCGCCTATGGCAACAGGAACGATATCTTCGTCGTGAGCGTTGAAAGCGGAGAACCGCAACGGGTCACGCCACCATCGGAGAATCAGCGAAGCAAGAGCTCCAACCGTCCCGTCTTCATGCCAGATGGCAACTCGGTTGCCTATCTTGCCGGTTTTGGGAAGAACTTCGGTGAACGGTTGCTGGCGACCACTATTGACGGACAGGAGACGCGACAAATCTTGTCCTTGGAGGACAAGGACTTCGGGATCAACATCTTCGATCTCTCTCCGGACGGTCGGTACGTCGTCTTCACACCCGGCAATGCCGAGATCTGGTGCGCTCCGACCGACGGTGGCGAGCCCTTCAGAATCGCAGATACATCGAACGTTGGAAGCAATGCTTGGGCGTGGATGCCAAGATGGTCACCGAAGGGTGATGCCATCATCTTCAACGTCACCTGCGAGCAGTATCGCTACTGGGTGATGGAGAACGTCCTGCCCGCACGGTAGGCGCCACATGGGGGCATCAGGGAGTGAGTCATCCGTGCGGGGTAGCTGCCGGTTCGGACAAACGCTCCGTTCATAACGCTAAGGACCTGGGCAGTGGATTCGAGGTTTCTCTTATCCGCGTCCCAGATCCTTGCTTGTGGCATGAAAGGGCAGCCTAGGCGACTCTCTCTGCAACCAAGTCACCGACCTGACTCGTGGAGTAGCCCATGCGTCCGGCGGCGAGGCTCTTGAGCTTGTTGGCGGTGACGTGCATGACCGCCTGCTCGATCGCGTCGGCAGCCTTCTGCTCGCCCAGCGTCTGGAGCATCATCTGGGCGGCGCAGATCGCGGCCAGCGGGTTGATGACGCCTTTGCCGGTGTACTTCGGGGCGCTGCCGCCGATGGGCTCGAACATGCTGACGCCCTCGGGGTTGAGGTTGCCGCCGGCGGCGATGCCCATGCCGCCCTGGATCATCGCGCCGAGGTCCGTGATGATGTCGCCGAACATGTTGCCAGTGACGATCACGTCGAACCATTCGGGGTTCTTCACAAACCACATGCAAGTCGCGTCGACGTGATAGTACTCGCGGGCGATGTCGGAATACTGGCTCTTGCCCATCTCGTGGAAGGCGCGTTCCCACAGGTCGTAGATGTAGGTCAGGACGTTAGTCTTGCCGCACAGCGCGAGTGTGTTGGTCTCGCCTTTGCCACGCGCCTTCTTGCCGTGCTTCTGGGTGTATTCGAAGGCGAACTTGAGACAGCGGTCGACCTGGTGCCGGCTGTAGACCGCCGACTGCACCGCCACCTCGTGCGGCGTGCCGCGCATGGTGAAGCCGCCGGTCCCGGTATACGCGTCGCCGGAGTTCTCGCGCACGACTACGAAGTCGATGTGCTCGGGCCCCTTGTCCTTCAAAGGCGTCTCGACGCCGGGGTAGAGCTTGACGGGACGCAGGTTGATGTACTGATCCAGCTCGAACCGGGCCTTGAGCAGAATGCCCTTCTCCAGGATGCCCGGCGGGACATCGGGATGCCCAATCGCGCCCAAGAGGATGGCATCGAACTTACGCAACTCCTCGATGGCACTGTCGGGCAGCGTCTCACGCGTGCGTTTGTATCGTTCCCCGCCGAAATCGAATTCAGTCAGCTCGACTTTGAAGCCGAACTTGGCGGCCGCGGCCTGCAACACTTTCACTGCTTCGGCCGTCACCTCCGGCCCCGTCCCGTCGCCGGGCATTACTGCGATCTTGTACACCTTCTTTTCTCCTTGCTCAAAATCCAAGTGTTACGTCTTCAATAATGTTGGTTAGTCCTGTTCCATTGTCACCCCGAGCGCAGTCGAGGGGTCTGGCCACGAATGAGAATCGCGCCACGATCGTTGCCAGATGTCTCGGCTTCGCTCGACATGACAAAAGGAGGTCATCCTTCATACCTTGGGTTCGGTTTCGGCATCGCCGCGCCGACCTCGTAGCGCCAGGCGCGGAGCATCTGGTGCAGCTCGGCAGCCTTTTCCGGCATCTCGGCGACCAGGTTGTGCCTTTCGCCGATATCGTCGCGGAGATTATACAGTTCGATGCGGCCGTCTTCATAGAATTCTATTAGCTTGAAGTCGCCCGCGCGGACGGCGCCGCCGGGCGCACCGCCCTGGTTGCTGTAGTGAGGGTAGTGCCAGTAGATAGCCTGGCGTCCGAGTCCGCCTGCACCCTGGAGCAGCCCCATAAGGCTGACGCCGTCGGTATGCTGTCGTGGCTTGAGCGGCAGTCCCGCTATCTGCAACATCGTCGGGTAGAAGTCCGTGCTGATGACCGGTTCGTGACAGACGGCGCGCACCTTGACCACGCCGGGCCAGCGAACGATCATCGGCTCGCGAATCCCGCCTTCATACAGCCAGCCTTTGCCGCCGCGCAACGGCACGTTGCTCGTAGGTGAACCTTCCGCTGTCGAGAGCCCTCCGTTGTCGGACATAAAGAGCACCACCGTGTTCTGCGTCAGGTTCAGACGATCCAGCGCGTCGAGCACCTTGCCCACCGCCTGGTCCATCGCTTCGATCATGCCGGCGTAGACCGCATGGTCCTGAACGAGGCGCACCTTGCGCGTGCCCTCGTCACCCCAGGCCGGACCGTTGTGCTGGAGTCCGTCCGCCTTGGCTTCGTACTTGGTCTTCAGATCTTCGCGCGCCATCAGCGGCGTATGGACCGAATAGAAGGACAAGTACGCGAGGAACGGCCTGTCGCGCTGGGACTCGATGAATCGGCACGTCTCGGTCGCCAGCCGGTCGGGCAGGTGCTCGCCTTCAGGGCCGTCGGACAGCTTCGGATTGCCATACGGCGAGAAGTACCGCCCGCCGCCGTACGGACCGCCGCGCTCCCAGCCCCCCTTGTTCACGTCGAAGCCCTGATCCTCAGGATAGAACCCTTCACTACCCAGATGCCACTTGCCCGCGAAGAAGGTCGCATAGCCGGCCTCTTTCAACGTCTCGGCCAGCGTCACTTCATCGAGCGCGAGCTGTTGCTCGAACTCTGGCGGGTCCAGCTTCATGCTCGCACGCGCCTGCGCGTTGGCCTGGCGTCCCGGGATCCAGTCGGTCAGATGCAGACGCGCCGGATACTCACCGGTCATGATGCTGGCGCGCGTGGGCGAACACACGGGACAGGCCGCGTAAGCATCCGTGAAGCGCATCCCTTCGCGCGCGAGCCGGTCGATGTGCGGCGTCTCATAGAACGTGCTGCCGAAGCAGCCGGCATCCCGCCAGCCCATGTCGTCGACCAGGATGAAGACGAAGTTGGGCTTGCGCGCAGCGCTGCCTTGCCCGAAGCCCGTTCGGCTCGGGAGGACCAGGGCGACCGCACCGGCGGCAGTGAATCTGAGAAACCCGCGTCTGTTCATCGCCATCTCGTGCATCTGGTTCCGCGTGTCACTTGGCCTTCTTGGTGATGTGATCGAGCAGCCCGCCGTCCTGGAGGATTTCCAGCGCGAAGTCAGGCAGCGGCTGGAAGGGGATCTCCTCGCCGTTGGTCTTATCGTGGATCGTGCCGCTCTCGAAGTCGATCTCCACGTCGTCGCCGTCGTCGATCTTGTCGATCGCGTCGGCCGACTCGATCGGATAGAAGCCGCAGTTGATCGCGTTGCGATAGAAGATGCGCGCGAAGGACTTGGCGATGACCGCCTGCACCCTGGCGCCGCGAATCGCCCAGACCGCATGCTCGCGGCTGGACCCGCAGCCGAAGTCCTCGCCGGCGACGATGACGTCACCGGGCTGCAGCTTTTTGACCAATTCGGGATCGAGGTCCTCCAGGCAATGCTTGGCCAACTCGGCCTCGTCGTCCGTATTCAGATACCGCGCCGGGATGATCTCGTCCGTATTGACATGATCGCGTTTATACAC
This sequence comes from Sedimentisphaerales bacterium, assembly GCA_016927855.1. Classification (GTDB taxonomy): domain Bacteria; phylum Planctomycetota; class Phycisphaerae; order Sedimentisphaerales; family Anaerobacaceae; genus JAFGLV01. The sequence continues at coordinate 265 of JAFGLV010000139.1, read as the reverse complement.
ATGTGCCTTTGTCATCGATATACCTCACTATTCCTCAAATCCGAAATCCGAAACTCGAAATCCGAAACAAGCCCGAAACTCGAAACCCCAATGACAGAAACACTGTCACCGGGCGGTGGGTCCGTTTTGGATTTTGAGTTTCGGTCATTTGAGTTTGTTTCGGATTTCGATATTCGTATTTTCGTAACCGTTCACAGGAATTCTGGGCCGCATGAGCCGGTCCAGTGGGCGCGGAGGCATTGATGGATGAACGCAAAGACATTGC
>JAFGLV010000138.1 GCA_016927855.1 Sedimentisphaerales bacterium | reverse complement strand
TCATTTCGACTGGAGGACTGCCGCAGAGCCCGCCCTGAGCGAAGTCGAACGGGCAGGCCGGAATGGAGAAATCTGGGCGAGGACGAAGCGGCTGGTTCATTCGCAGCCAGATGTCTCGATTTCGCTTCGCTGCACTCGACATGACAAATGGGCTGGCCGCCTGCGCTACCTACAAACACGCACTGCACCCCCCCGGGAATCCGACAGAAGGCCGGCGTGGCGGGCCGTTATCTTGCCTGGCTCGCACCGGGAAGGTAGAATGCAGGTTCGCAGGTGCAGACCTTCAGGCGGAAGGGCCTGTCAGAGAAGCGCTGAAGGGTAGGAACCTGACGGAGAATCCAAACGTATCGAGTCAGGCGGAACAGCGTGGAAAGGCAGAAGCGTCTCACGCTTTCACGCTCGTACGCTCCGACGCTTCTGCGCCGCCATGTTTAGGGAGATGCGATTTGGCAACGGTTCGGACGGAAAACCCGGTGTTGACGCCTCTGAAAAAGAACCTCTGCGATGTCATCTATGGCAAGAGCGAGTGCATCGATGCCTTGATCGTCGCGCTGCTGGCGGGAGGGTCGGTCCTGATCGAAGACGTCCCGGGCGTGGGCAAGACGACGTTGGCCAAGGCGCTGGCACGCAGCATCGAGGCCAAGTACAGCCGGATACAGTTCACGCCGGACCTGCTGCCGGCCGACGTCCTCGGCTCATCCATCTACAATCCCGTCAGCGGGGACTTCCGTTTCGACCCGGGCCCGATCTTCTGCAACATCCTCCTCGCCGACGAGATCAACCGCGCCTCTCCCAGGACGCAGTCGGCTCTGCTGGAGGCCATGAATGAGAACCAGGCGACCATCGAGGGCGAGCGACGCCCGTTGGCACAGCCTTTCATGGTGATTGCCACCGAGAACCCGATCGAGTTCCACGGCACGTACCCCCTGCCGGAGGCGCAGTTGGACCGGTTCCTGGTCCGACTGGCTATTGGCTATCCCAGCGTGGAGGTCGAGGCCGATATCCTCAAGTCGCACGCCCAGACCGAGCCCCTGGAAACCATCGAGCCGGTGCTGTCGCTCGAACAGATCCGCCACGTGCAGAAGGAGGTCGCGGCGGTCCACACGGACGACAGCCTCGTGGAATACACCGTCGAGATCGCCCACGCGACCCGGCGCGACAACCGGTTGCAGTTGGGTGTCAGCACGCGTGGGACCCTGATGCTGGTCCGCGCGGCGCGCGGCCGGGCCTATGCGCAAGGCCGCGACTTCGTGACGCCCGACGACGTGCTGTGGGTAGTTCCTTACGTCGTGCCCCACCGCGTCCTGCTGACCGCCAAAACCCGGCACGGCGGCATGACGGCCGAGCAGGTTGTGGCGGATATCATCAGCCACATCAAGGTGCCGGTGTAGAAAGAAGGGCTGCCCGTGGCTCGTGCCAACGTCAAGACATACGTCGATGTCATGGAGCGGTTGCGGTTGCGCCGCTCGTTAAGGTTGCGTCGATCGTCCCAGGGCGCGAGCCAGACGCGACGCCACCGCTCGACGAAACACCCAGCGCAACCTCAACCGACCATCGGCATCACGGAGGCAGGCAAGACGCTCCTGCGCGGCACCGGGTTCGTGCTGCTGGCTTCCATGATTATTCCGGCCTTCGGAGCGCTGGCGGCGCTGTTGGGGGTGATTGCCACGGCGCTGGTAATCGGCTTCATGGTGCGGCCCAGGGTAGAAATCACCGGGACTCCGCTCGATCGGGTGGTCGTTGGTCAGAGGGTGCGACTTGCCTATACGCTGCGAAACATCGCCCGTCTACCGGCGTACGGACTCTCGGTGCGGTTCGGTGCGCTGCCTGATGCGATCGAGCAGGTTTCCGCCGGACCTGCGGTTGCCAGCCTGGCCCCGGGCGAGACGGCAAACGTAACCGTTACGATCTCACCCAAGCGGCGCGGCCGCTATGCCATCAGCAGGCCAACCTGCCAATCCAGCTTTCCCTTCAACCTGTTCAGTTTCGGCTTGTCACACACCACCCACGAGACGCTCACCGTCCTGCCGGCGTTCTACCGCCTGCCGCTGAGCCTGGGACGCCAGCGTCGGCACGTGTGCGCCGGCGGCACCGGACTGGCGGGACGCGCGGAGCTCTCGTCGGAATACGCGGGAAACCGCCCTTTCCTGCGCGGCGATTCCCCGCGCACCATCGACGTGCGGGCCTGGGCCCGACTGTCCGTGCCGGCCACCAAGGAATTTCACAACGACACGGACAGCTACGCGGCGCTGTTCCTGGACACGCGCGTACCGCTGGGCTTGCGATCGCTGCGCAGCAAGGAAATCAAGACACTCGAAGCGGCCGTCTCTCTCTGCGCCTCGCTGGCCTTCACGATCGACCGCGACTGTCTGACCGACCTGCTGTTGGCCGGTCCCGACCTGCACGCGTTCACGTCGTGGCCGGCGACGACGCGACTCGACCGGATACACGATATCCTGGCAGGCGTTGAGGCTTGCGGCGGGTACGATCTAACGTCGATGCTGCCGGTCCTGGCCGAGAAATTCAACGACGTGTCTGAGGTCATGTTCGTGCTGTCCGGTCTGGATGAAGCCTATCTGCCAGCACTGGAATTGGCGACCCGAGCCGGCTGCCACAGTACGGTCTTCGTAGTTGCGGCCACCGATACAGCGCCGGTCGAGGAACGAACCCGACACTGGGGCGTCAACGTCGTGACGCTCTCCGCCGATGAAATCCTGGCCGGACCCCTTGAGCACCTATGAGAATGCAGAGAACCATCGCCATCGTCATCATCCTCAGCGGTTCGGCGCTGACCGCCTGGGTCTCGCGCGACATCGCCTTCCCGGCCGTCCTCTGCATGCTGGGCCTCCTGGGTCTCAGGAGACGTTTCACGTGGGATTTCAAACCCCAGAAACGCGCGGTTACCTCCATCCTCCTGCTCATCCTGGCGGTGCTGTTCGCGCTGCACTGTGCCTACTACCGACCGAGTCTGCGCATGGGCCACGAGGCCGCCATGACGTTCGCCTGGCAGACGGTCACACGGTATTTTCTTGCCTCGATGATCCTGATGCTGTACCTGGGCTCGCCGCGGCGTCTGCCGCTGTCGCTCGGACTGTTCCACCTGGCCATCACCATCTGTGCCGGTCAGATTCTCCTGCTGGACGACCGCTTCATTGCCTTTCGTCTGCTGGAGGTCTTCTCGGTCGTTCTGGCGGTGCTGTATCTGACGGCGTGTCACGAACCGGCGGACCTGCCTATGCTCTTGGGGGCGCGGCGCAGACCTTACTGGATAGCCGCGGGCATCGTACTCCTGGTCGCTGTCAACGGTGCCTGGAGCGTCAGCTCGATGCTCTATCGCCATGTCGAGGCGCTCAACTACGTGCCGATCTGGTTCGCCCGACAGACCGCCGGTCTGGGCGCCGAGGGCGAAGGGGCCTCAACGGTGGGCTTCTCCGACAGCGGCAGACTCTCCAGTATGGCGCCGATCCTCCAGGACCGCACGATCGCCCTGACGATAACCAGCGACGAGCCCCCCGGCTATCTGAGGGCCGAGGCCTTCGAGGTCTATCGTACCTCCGAATGGTCCGATCTCTCGATTCAGGAAGCCGTCGCGCCGGAGCGGAGCAGTCCGTTCGCCATGTACTTAGCCGGCCGGGCGAATACCTTCCGCCTGACCGAGAGGGAGCCGTCCGAGCCGAAGTCCATGACCATTCGGCACGAATTCCGCTTCGGCCGGACCATGTTCGCGCCCCTGGGAACCTGCCGCATCGACGCACCCTTGAACCTCCTGCTGCGCGACGACAACGACATCGTTCAGACCCAGCATCTCGATCGTGGCAGAAGATACCAGATCACCTACTCGCCGTACGCCTATCGCCGGTCGCTGACCGGCACGCACCGTAGCCGGATGCTGGACGTTCCCCCGCACCTGGATGCGCGTATCCTACAACTGGCCAACGAGATCTTTGCCGGCTGCCAGACAACCGATGAGAAAATCGCGGCGGTGGTCGATTACTTTCGTACGCGCTATACATACTCGCTCGATCTGGCCATCCCGCCGGGCCGGGACCATCTCACCTACTTCCTGCTCGAGGAGAACAGAGGCTACTGCGAATACTTCGCTTCCGGCGCCGCACTGCTATTGCGTCTGGTGGATGTACCGACGCGCTATGTCACCGGCTTCCTGGTGACCGCCCGCGATCCCCAGAGCGGCGCGTGGCTCGCGCGGAACCTGGACGCCCATGCCTGGGTCGAGGCGTGGGACGACAGCCGCAATCGGTGGACGCTCGTCGAAGCCACGGTCCAGCAGGACTTGAGCAGCGTCTCGTCGGCCGGAGAAACCGGGCTCGGCGCCGGTGGCCCCGGCCAGATGCTGGGCCAACTCTTCCAAGCCATGTACAGCTATGGCCTGCTCGGTGTCGCGACCTGGTTCTTCAGCTCCTGCGGGCTGTGGCCTCGCTCGCTCGTGTTGACGGCGCTGCTCGCGGGATTTCTGTGGTGGGCCATCTCGCACCGTCGCGGACAGAGGCAGACGCGAGCAAAGAGACGATCGCGGGCCGCGCCGGACCCGAGTCTGGCCGCCCTGCGAAAGACGCTGGCGCGGATGGACCGCCGGGTCAACGCCGTCGGGCTGCGGCGCAACCTCGCCGAGACGTTGGGCGCGTTCGCGGACCGACTCCGAAACAGGGACACGGGCGACGGACGCTGGATCGACGTCTCAGACTGGTACCTTGAGTATGCCGACCTGCGTTACTGCCGGACTATCGAGGCCCCTCGCCTGGCCCGACTCCAGCAACGCGCCGCCAGCCTGCGCAAGCATCTGTAGGGTGGGATTCATCCCACCGCTTCCATCCAACGGCGCCTCGCCGGGGTAAACCCCACTCTATGGCTGCTCCGCCGTCTCTCTATTTCGGTGAAAAACGCTCTGTAATTTCAAGGCCGCCGGCCCGCAGGCGGTACACTCCAGGCAGCGCACACAGCGCGAGTCGTTCGGGCTCTTCTCGGGCTCGATGCCGAACGCGCAGAGCTTGTGACAGCGCTTGCAGTCGGTACACTTGCTCGGATCGACGCGGAGGAAGAAGACTGACGCGCGATTGAACAGCGAGAAGATCGCACCGAGCGGACAGAGCACCCGGCACCAGGGCCGCTTGATGAAGAAGATCGCGACGACGAAGAGCGCGATGATCGTCAGCTTGATGGCGTTGGGCCAGACGACCGGCTGGCCCGCTCGGGCTTGTGCAACCATGCCGGGGACGCCGGCCTCCAGGCCGCCGGCCGGACAGACCCGGCAGATGAACAGCCAATGTCCCTCGCCGAAGAAGTACGGGATCGCCAGGACCGTGACGATGAGCACGACGTAGCGCAAGTGACTCATCCATCGCGGCGGATCGAACTTGGGCGTCGGGACCTTGGCGCCGAGGTCCTGCAGGAAGCCAAACGGGCAGACCCAGCCACAGATGAGGGTCCCAAAGATAGCTCCGAGCGCGACCAGCAAGCCCACCGCGATAAACGGGAAGATGTGCAGCGCCGAGAACGTCGCAATAACCCCGATCGGGCAGGCGAAGGTCGCCAGCGGACAGGCGTAGCAGTGAAAGACCGGCGAGCACATCGTGTGCAATCGCAAACCGATGGGATCGAGCCAGACCAGTAAAAAGCTCAATTGTATCCAGATCCGCCAGGGGACCAGCTTGGAAAGAAAACTCGACTTCTCAGGCATGGAGGTTGGTTCTCCGGTCAGTTCGGGACTCGAAAGCCCTTGGATGAGTGCGCCTTTCGTTCAGCGGGGGCTCGCGTTGGCCATCGGTTCCGTTGGCCGGCGCCACTGCCGCACGACGCAAGCCACAACCGCGGCGCGATTCGCAACCGCAGCCGTGAGACGGGATTCTGAAGACCGTGGACACCACGGCGGGCCGCTAGCTGCCTCAGGTCGGGCAGGCCGGCGGTGCCTGGTCACCGGTGTAGGTCTTCTTGACCTCGCCGGAGGCGTCGCGCTTCAGGCCGCCGATGGTGACCTCCTTGATTAGCGCCGGTTCCGACTGCGCCACCGCTGTGCCGTCGGCGCCCGTCTGCGCCTCGATGGTCGCGCCATGAAACGACACACCATAGGTCAGCAGGCCCACCCCCAGCAGGACGAGCACAAATGTCATCGCGATTCGCAGCGTTCTGGCATTCATAATCGTCGGCTCTCCTATCTCTTCGACCGGTCAGCCGGCCGCTTTTCCTGCAAATGGCGGAGGCGAATGGGAATCGAACCCACCCAGGACCTTCTCGGCCCAACACTGGTTTTGAAGACCAGGGGCACCACCAGGCAC
>JAFGLV010000137.1 GCA_016927855.1 Sedimentisphaerales bacterium | reverse complement strand
GGGCGTGGACGTGTACGACCCGACGACCGGGGCGATCCGCTCGTCGAGCACCGACGACATCACCTGCTGGTTCATCGACACGAACTACAACGCCGAGAGCTTCTTTGTCCGCCACGCCTACTTCACGGGAAACGACGAGCCCTACGACAAGCTCAAGCGAGCCCTGCGTGCCGAGATCGACGAAGCCGCCTGGAGCGAGTTATACAGCACCACCAGCCGCCCCTTCGACCCGCCGCAAGGCAAGGAAGGCAAGCCCGGCAAGATCGCCATAAAGGTAATCAACCACTACGGCGATGAAGTGCTCAAAGTCTACGAGGCAGGCGCATAGTATCCGAGTCCACTTGACCGACTCCCGTCTCAAGTAGCCAATCGTCTCCCTCTGCGGCCTCGGCGGTCAAACCGGAAGTGACCCCCCATCAGGGGATAAATCGGCGTTAATCGGCGTTCATCGGTGGTTCCCCTCTGCGGTCTCTGCGCCTCGGCGTGAGATTCGTGGGGGCCAGGACTCGATACGGACTTGTGCTTTCGTTGTCGGGCGTTTGGCGTTAGAATGCCGGACGATGCCTCGTTCGGCACGCTCCTACGGGCGCACGACAAACGACGCTGGAAGCATGGGAGGTAGACATGACGTTTCGCTCTGAAGAGATGGACAGGATCCTGGACTATGCGATCGCGCGGGAGATTGAGGCGAGCCAGTTCTATACGGACCTGGCGGCGCTGATGGGCTCCGAGACGATGAAGGAGGTTTTTCGCGACTTCGCGCGGGAGGAGCTGGGCCACAAGGCCAAGCTGGAAGACGTCAAGCGGGGCGAATACGCGCTGGACACCAGCGGCATGGAGGTCAAGGGCATGGGGCTGGCCGAGAATCTGGTCGAATCCGAGCCGACGCCGGAGATGACTTATGCTGAGGCGTTGATCCTGGCGATGAAGAAAGAGAAGGCGGCGTATCGCCTCTACATGGACCTGGCAGACTCTGTTGGGACCGGTGAGCTGGCTGAGATGTTCCGGGCCCTGGCGGCCGAAGAGGCCAAGCACAAACTGCGGTTCGAACTCGAATACGACGAAGTCGTGCTCAAAGAAGCCTGAGGACGGGCCAGAGGCGGCAGGCCGCAGGCTGAAGGGGTCCCTCCCGCCTGCCGCCTCCAGCCTCCGGCCTCAATAGCAGTTCGCGGAGGTCTGTGATGCGAATCGCATTCACATTTGTCGTGCTGGCAATCCATGCTGGCGGTGCCATCGGCGCCGGCGAGATCGAAGCGGTCTATCCCGGTCGGGAATGGAAGCGCAGGCCAGCTGAGGAACTCGGCCTGGACCCGACGAAGCTCAAGGCCTTCAGCGATTCCGTGGGCGGCTTTGGCTGCGTCATCCGCCATGGATACCTGGCTTACACGTGGGGCGATGCCTCCCGGCGGATGGACGTTGCCTCGGCGGCCAAGCCGGTCTATGCGCACTTCCTGTTCAAGGCGGTCCAGGAGGGGCGGATAGCGCGCCTGGACGAGCTTGTCTGCAAATGGGAGCCTCGGCTCGGCGAGATCAACGCGAGCTTGGACCACAAGGACCGTAAGATCACTTGGCGTCACCTGGCCAACCAGATTTCGTGTTACGGCCTGGTCGAAGCGCCCGGCAGCGCCTACGCGTATAATGACTGGCAGATGGCGCTGCTGTTCGACACGCTGTTCGTGAAAGTCTACGGCGTCACGCATGAGACCGTCGATGCGCTGTTGCACGCGCAACTGACCGACGTGATCGGCTGCCAGGACGATCCGACGTTCCTGGCCTTCGGCACCGGTGATCGGCCGGGGCGCTTGGCCATTTCGCCGCGTGACTTCGCACGATTCGGCCTGCTTCATCTACGCGGCGGCAGGTGGCAGGACAAGCAACTGCTCAGCGCCGAGTGGGTGCGAATGGCGGTGACGAGGCCGGTGCCCAACTCGATCCCGAGGGCTGGCAACGTGGCGGCTGAGATGATCCCGGGCCAGCGGTCCATCGGCTCGCGCCAGATTCCCGACAACCAGACCGACCACATGGGCAGCTATAGCTGGCTGTGGTGGATCAACGGCGTGGATCGCGCGGGCCAGCGACACTGGCCCGACGTGCCGACTGATGCCTGCGGCTGCTTCGGCCATGGCGGCGTGCGCGCGATGGTCGTCCTTCCCAGCTTGGATCTGGTCGTCAGTTGGAACGGTACGCGTATCGAGGGGCGCCAGCAGGAGAACGAGGCGCTGAGACTTCTTCTCGCTGCTACAGAAAACCGACAATGAAGCTCACCGGCGCGCGTCTTATCTGACCGGCTTGCCGAAAGGAGATGCGTCATCTCCAGAAACTGCACGAACAATATCGCGACAAGGGCCTGGTCATTCTCGGCTTCAACTGCTCCGACGACAAGAAGATCGCGCTGGAGTTCTTCAATGAGAATTCAGCGACATTCCCCACTATCCTGGACTCCTCCGAAGCGGCAATCCAGGTGGGCTTTCAGGGCTACAAGATGTGCGGCGTACCGTTGAACTACATCATCGACCGCGAGGGCAAGGTCATCGACACGTGGTACGGCTATGAAGAGGGTCACGCGCGGGCCCGAGCAGCCCTGAAGCAGGCTGGACTGGAAATCCAGGAGTGATCGAGGCTCGCTCGCCGGCACCGTGGCGAGGACGTCAATTTACGTCATGGCCGTAGTCAACAAGACGGCGCGTGCCGAACGGATGTACGGTCGTTTGGAGACGGCGAAGCCCATCTCTCGGGCGCAGGCAACCGTCTGCTCGAATTCAGCGGTCGTGACGCGGCTCTTCGGCTCGGCCAACAGCAGGGTGGCGCCAGGTTTGAGCAATCGATGCAGCTCGCCCAGGCACCGCGCCTGATCGGGAACCTCGTGCAGGACGGCAAACGCTAGGGCGAAGTCGAAACTTGCCTCGCGTCCGTCCAGGCACAGAGATGCTGAGCTACACACATGCGTTTCGATCCGGTCGGACACCCCGGCCTTGGCAGCACGGCGGGCGAGGACGTCGAGCATTTTAGGCTGGAGGTCTACGCAAACGACCTTGCCGCCGGGACCAACCATTCGCGCCATTGGGATACTGAAGAACCCCATGGCCGAGCCAACGTCTAGCACCGCCACATCGGGCTTGACGTACGGTCCGAGGACTCTGGACGGACCCTGCAACAGCTTTCTCAGCCGGTTGGATAGAAGGTACCCTACCCAATATGGGCATACATGCTTGGCCATGCGCTTACCTTGTCAGGTTCGGCGTCGAGTCCCACGGTGCTTTCAGCCGCGCGGAGTTTGGGTCTTCGGTGCACACGACCCGGAAGCCGACTCGGTCGGCGGCATAGCTGCAGCCGTAGAACATGCGATACGTCGGCGTCACCCGGTTGGCCGGTTCGCACCAGGCCGCTCCGCGCAGGGCTTTGGCGTTGCTGGCCGGACCGCGAAAGAGTGGTGACACCGCCTCCCAGTAGAGCGAGCCTCGGGTAGTCATATCCAGGGGTGTATGTTTACCGCTGATGCGCTGCCACTCCGTTACGGCGTCGGGGTAATCGAATCCCGTAGCGCCATCGAGGCACCACTCCCAGACGTTGCCCAGCATGTCGTAGAGCCCCAGGCGGTTGGGTTTCTTGCCGCCGACGGGGCGAATCTGCGTATATCCACTTGGCGAGGCCAAGTTGCCGCCGAACCAGGCGACCTCGTCGGCTTGCGCCGGTGCTATCGGAGCCTCGTTGCCGCCGGCGGTACAGGCGTATTCCCATTCCGCCTGCGTCGGCAAGCGGAAGTCGATGCCTGTCTTCTCGCTCAGCCACAGGCAATACGCGCAGGCGTCCAGCCAGCAGACGCGGATGGCCGGATAGTTGTCCAGGAGGCCTTGCGGCAGGTCGGTCGCGTCCATTCCTTCGGCAGCAGCCTGGCCCTGTGTAGCCTTGAAGGTGGCCAGACGTTCGAAGTCGCGAAAGGGGTGGACCGTATCGGGACTCAACCGCACCTTATAGTAGCCGGTCTCCTCACAGAACCGGTCGAACTGGCCGAACGTGACTTCATACTTGCCGATCCAGAAATCGCGCAGCACATAGTCCCTGGCCGGAACGTCCTTATCCGGATCGGCCGCCCTTCGGAACGTCCCTCCGCGAAGGTGAGTCATTTCCGGGATGATGACCGCCGGGGGACGTCCGTCGCCAACACGATCGGAACGATCGATTCCCGTCGCCTCAGTGGCAAACCCCACCGATACCAGCATCTGCCAGGCGAGAGCCGCCAGACACGATAGCCTTCTCTCCGACACGTTCGACATAATAGCCTCCGCAAGCCGTCGTGACACAAACGGCGCCAGCTGTCACCGCAAGATTACGTCCCGCCGGTCGCGGGGTCAAGACCGGCGTCGAGAAATCGTGCGCGGCAAGGCGGTCGATGATGGGGAGGGCACGCGCCCCTTGAGCTTACTGGTCTGGCTCGTGCGGGTCATTGAGTACAAGAACGTTGCTTGCGTAATCAAGGGTGGCGTTCAGCGCGATCAGTATGGGATTACCGATGATCCCGTCGACGCTTGCATCCACGTACTTGGGTAGTACTGAGGCATTCTCGGCTTGAACCCGTATTCCTCCGCGCTGGGTTTATCATAAGCATTACGACTCCGGGATCACCATTGCCTTCTGCGACATCCTCGGGCCTGTCATCTTGAGGACCGCTACGAGCATAAGCCCGGCGACCAAGGCGGCGGCCAGGCAGATCAGTTGGGTGATGGTCAAGGGGCCGAGCAGGGCAGGGCTGTCCTTTTCTCCTCGCAAAAAGTCGGTTGCGGTGCGGCCGACGCCGTAGAGTGCCACGAACCAGAGCAGCTTCGTGCCGCGCCAGCGGTTCGAACGCAGCGCGGCGAAGACGGCGAGTATGACCAGCATCAGAACGACTTCGTAGAGCTGGGTCGGGTGCAGCGGGACGCCGGGCGGGGCGCCGCGGGCGCCTTCTGGGAAGGTCACGGCCCAGGGCAGCGAGGTGGGTTTGCCATAGCAGCAGCCGTTGAAGAAGCAGCCGAGCTTGGCCATGATCCACGGGATCGGGATCGTCAGCGCGATCAGGTCGAGCGCTGCCAGCCGCTGGCGCGTCAGCAGCAGCGCCGCCGGGACCGCCAGCGCGAAGTAGGCCAGCAGGCCGCCCCACAGGCCGCCTTGCATGTAATGTTGGGCGCTCAGCAGGGCAGGCAAGCTCGCCTGTCCCACGCGGATGTCGAACAGCAGCTTGGCGCCGACGGTCATGCCCAGCAGGTAGCAGACGCCGAAGGCGATCCACACACGGCGCTTGAGCCCGAACCGTTTGGCCAGGCACCGGCCGATCACGAAGTGCAGCACGATGCCGGTCAGGTAGAAGATGCCATACGTATGTATCGGTCCGATGCGCGGCCACATGCGCGCATCTTACCGTGGCCGCGCCCTCTTGTCATCTACTGCTTCCGGCCGAACCTGTCGCCGATCTCAGCGTGCCTGAGCCTTGGCCTGTGGTTGGGCCGGGCCGATCTGGTCGCAGGCCAGCAGCCAGAGACTCTGCGCGGGGTAGGCAGCCGCCTGCGCCTGGCAGGGTGACGTGTCCACCCGACCGCCGCTCTCCCACTTATCCCAGCTCACGAGGACCGGGAACAGCGGGTCATTGCCGTTGCAGCAGGCGACCGTCCCGACCGAGCCAGCGGGCAGGCCGCTGGCCGATCGCCCGTCGGGACCGATGGGATTGTCGACCAGCAGGACCACGCGATCGCCGCTCTGATAGGTGCCGCCGCAGCAGTCGCCGCCGCCAGCCGGGCACAGCGCGATGATCGGATGGAAGATATCTCCGTCGCGCTGCGGGCGCAGGCGAATCTCACCCGGCGCCGGCGGCGTCCGGTTGAGCAGGCCGCGCAGACGCACGCAGTCGCCGAATTGAATCGCTCCGGCGCCGTTCAGGGAACGGTACAATTCTGCTGAGCCCATGACATTGTAGTCGTGCCCATCATCCGATTCAAAGTAGATGCACCCCTCAAGCCCCTTTCGGATGGCGCCGCACTGGCTGAACTGACGTCCGAGCATGACCCGGCCCGGATCGACCCACAAGGCGGAGTTGGCCGGGTGCAGGACCGGCACGAGATCGGCACACGAGAACGGGTCCACCTTGCCGCTGGACCAGAGGTCCCAGCTTACGAGAAGGTTGCCGGCGCAGTTGCCGGGGTCGCAACAGACTACAGTCCCTGCCTGGCCCGCCTTCAGGCCTTTGCCGCCGGGCGGGTCATCCTGGAGCAGCACAACACGCTCGCCGCGTTCGAAACGACCCGAGGTCAGCCGGCCGCCGGGTGCGACGCTCAGGGCGCCGATGCGCTGATACGTTCCCATCTCCCCACAGGCGACCGCGCGCAGGAAGACATCGTAGTCGCCTGGCGCAATGGGTTCGGCGTCCTGCGTCAGCGCCCAGGGGGTGACTACCTGCAGGCAAACCAGGTCGTCGCAGTTGCCGGTCGCGTTCCAGCCGGGCAGGAGCAGGTCGACCCAGATGCTATCGCCGCTGAGGATGCGCAGCTCGAATCCTTCCGGCGCGCAACTGTCCGGCCACTCGCCTGACAACGTCAGAGACAATTCGTCGGATGACGTCGGATTCTCCGGCGCGACCCGCAATCCGATCGCCGGCAGAACAGGTGGGATAGCCGCTTGAATTGACGCGGTCCAGAGCATCACCAGAGCTAAAACACACATTCCATCGCGTTTCATGTTGACCTCCTCTTCGAACGAGGTTTCCCGGGGCGCTCCAGAAGGACCAGATCGTCCGCGGACGAGATCCCCATCTCTGGTATGCGCAGACTGTGCACCCCACGCGCCCGGCTGTGTCGAGGTCGTACTCCATTCGTACGCCTCTGTGATTATTCGTGCCAGGCCGGGCACGTTGGTAACGCACAAATCCTCCGTCGGCGCAAAATGCTCCACCAGCGGCCGGTTTGGGCCTGGTTGATCGGGCCATTGCCTGCTTACTTGGCCAGTTTTCCTATCTTTCCGCCGTCAGATCCGCCTTCTCCGAGGGGTCGTAGGGGATGTTTGACAGATACGTCGCTGGCAGGATATCATGGGCGGGTTGTAAGGGTGCGGTTCGAAGGGTAGCCGCATCGAATGCAATGCCGTAGGACCAAAGGAGCAGACTTCATGGATCCGGAGATTTTCAAAGCTTATGACATCCGGGGCATCTACCCCGATCAGTTGACCGAGGAGGATGCGTGGAAGATCGGCTGTGCGGCGGGCAGGTTCCTGCCGTCGCTGATGACCGGCTACGAACGCGGCCAAGCGGCGGGACAGGCGATCTGCGTCGGCCGGGACATGCGGGTCCACAGTGAGCCGCTGGCCCAGGCGCTGATCGAAGGAATTCGCTCGGCCAGCGTGGGGGTGATCGACATCGGCATGATCGACACGCCGCAGATGTACTTCGCGATCAACCATCTCAAGACCTCCGGCGGCATCCAGGTGACTGCTTCCCACAACCCTGCCAAGTACAACGGCTTCAAGGTCTCCGGACGCGGCGCCATTCCCATCGGTGGCGACACGGGTCTCAAGGACATCCAGCATCTGGCGCTGGCGATGCCCCATACCAAGGGCATCCCGACCGGCAGTTTCAAGGAGCAGGACCTCTCGGCTGAGTACAAGAAGCACGTTCTCGGTTTCCTCCGGCCCGAAGTAGCCAATATGAAGATAGCGGTGGATGCCTCCAACGGTATGGCCGGCAAGGTGCTGCCCTTGTTGTTTGGCGATGGTCCCGTCGAAATCGTCGAGATCAACTTCGAGCACACCGGCAAGTTCAAGCATGACCCTGACCCGTTGAAGGAGAAGAACCTCTCTCAAGTCAAGTCCATGCTCAGGAGGCAGAAGTGCAACTTCGGCCTGTGCTTCGACGGCGACGCCGACCGGATGATCCTCGTCGATGAAAAGGGCAACACGGTCAGTTGCGATCTGCTCACGGCGCTGCTGGTGCCTTATTTCCTGGAGAAGAAACCCAAGTCGGCGGTGGTGTACGACCTGCGGAGCAGTCGCGTGGTGATGGAGGAGATCATCAAGTACGGCGGCACCCCTCGGCGCGAGCGCGTCGGACACGCCTTCATGAAGAAAGCCATGCGCGATTCCCACGCCATCTTTGGCGGCGAGCTGTCGGGCCATTTCTATTACGCCGACAACTTCTGCGCCGACTCGGCGGTGATTACGCTCGTACACCTGCTCAACGTGATCAACGAGCACGGCAAGCCCATCAGCGAACTGATCGATCCTCTGCGACGCTATCATAACAGCGGGGAGATCAACTTCCGCGTCGAGGACAAAGACGTCAAGATGGAAGAACTGGTCCGTCGCTACGACAACGGCCAGGTGGACCGGCTCGACGGCGTGACAGTGGGCTTCAAGGAGTGGTGGTTCAACTGCCGGCCCAGCAATACCGAACCGTTGCTGCGCCTCAACGTCGAGGCCAAAACGCAGGAGCTGCTCGCAGAGAAGCTGGCGGAGATCGAAGAGCAGCTTGGCAAGCCGGTTTGAACGAGGAGGCTGACCCATGGAGGTGCAGACGAGAACGTTTGAGACACCCAACGGCCTGGTGGAAGGAGTGCAGACGAAGTGGTCCGGCTTCAACGTGCTCATGGTGACCGGGTCGAAGGGCTTTCTGGCCTGTCCGGCCATCGACGTGGAGGCGTGCCAGCGGTACGGCGTCGCGGCCGCACTGGTCGAGAGCACGCCGGACAACCCGATCCGCACGCTTGACCGCTTCCCGAATCGCAAAGTCACCAAGGTCAATGAGAAGGCCAAAGCCTTGGGGATTGAAGAGGGGATGGACGTCGTCGAGGCGTTCGCACGCATCGCCTGAGAACCGGAGGGGAAATGCAGGAGCCCATCATGCGTGACAACCGCATCTCGCGTCGTGATTTCGTGACAGGCCTCGGTGCTGGTGCGGGCCTGTCCGTTTTGACTCGCAACCCGGTCCAGGCGGCGTCGAGTGCGGCGCAGACCGACCCGTTCCGCTATTGCCTCAACACCAGCACGATTCGAGGGCAGAAGCTGGGCATAGTCAAGGAGATCGACGTCGCGGCCGAGGCCGGCTACGATGCGATCGAGCCTTGGATCGCGAGTATCCAGGAGTACGTTGGCGCTGGCGGTGCGCTCGACGATCTCCGCAAGCGCCTCGAAGACCGCGGCCTGGCGGTTGAGAGCGCGATCTCGTTCCCGCAGTGGGTCGTCGATGACGACGCGATTCGCGCCAAAGCGATCGAGCAGGTCAAACGCGAAATGGACATGCTGAGAAGGATCGGCGGCAAGCGCCTCGCGGCGCCGCCGGCAGGCGCGACGAATGAGCCCGGCCTGGACCTGATGAAGGCCGCCGAGCGCTATCGCGTACTCCTGGAGACCGGCGGCAGTATCGGCGTCGTCCCTCAATTGGAGCTTTGGGGGTTCTCGCGGAACCTGCACCGGCTGGGTCAGTGCATGTTCGTGGTTGTCGAGAGCGCGCATCCCCAGGCGTGTCTGCTGGCGGATGCCTACCACATCTACAAAGGCGGTTCGGACTTCAACGGACTCAAGACGATCGCCGGCCGGGCGCTGCAGGTGTTTCACCTCAATGACTACCCCACCGACCCGCCGCGCGAGAGGATCGGCGATGGAGATCGGGTCATGCCCGGCGACGGCATCGCGCCACTCGCGCAGATCCTGAAAGACCTGTCCGAAAAGGGGACGCAGACGGTCCTGTCGCTGGAGCTGTTCAGCCAGGCGTATTGGCGCCGAGACGCGCTCGAAGTCGCCAAGGAAGGTCTGGCCAAGATGAAAGCCGCCGTGCGGAGGGCATTGGCGGTATGAGTGACATGCGAGTTTCGCGGCCCGCGCCAGGAGGGCGCCGGTGCGTGCGGAAGCACTAGGGAAACGGAGGAGAGATCATGACAGTTTCGTATTGCCTGTTGTTGGCGCTGTTGGTTGCCAATCCACCTCAGTCGGATATCGCCGTTTCGGGCGGAGACGAGGTGCAGTTCCACCCCGGTCTGGTCGACGTCAACGGGACGTACGTCTTCGTGCAAATCGCACGTCACCCGACGCCGGGACCGAACGACGCCGAGTTTGCGTCCCGGCTGACCGGATTGCTGCAAACCAGGCTTGAGGAGGAGGGAATTCCAGTTGTGGCTCCGACGCTCGATCAGTTCGATGAAGCCACCGCTGCCGGCATGCGCCGGATCCTGGCGCGCCGGCTCGATCGCGATCCGAACACGATGCAATTCAGGATGGCCAGTGTCCCTACGTTGCAAGTTTCCGTTGACCTCGTCTCTTGCGACAATGGCAATACGTGGGCGATGTACGCGCGGACGAGCTTCTCTCGACAGGTCAGCCTGAGCGGTGTGAGTCTGGTCGCGACCGTCTGGGACGTTGGTCCGGCGGTGAAATCCGTGCGGTCCGCGCGGTGGCAGGAGGGGGTACAGAACGTGGCCTTCGAGCAGGTGGACGGTTTTATCGCAGCGCGGAAGACCGCTGCCACCCAGGACGGCAAGACGGCGTTGCGTATGCCGGCTTCCGCGCTGCCAAGAAACGCCGCTGGCGCGTCGGGGTATCCATTCGTCGCGTCCCGGAACAGTTCGGTGTTCCATCGCGCGGGCTGTCGCATGGCGCGAAACATCTCCGAAGCGAACCGCGTAGAGTACAGCAGCCGCGACGAAGCCGTTGCTGCCGGCAAGCGGCCCTGTCGAACGTGTAATCCGTGACTTGCCGGCAACTGAGCGCCCATGATCGAGGAAGGACCGACGATACGAAGTGACATCACACCAACGAATAGCTTGCCGCGCCGCTTCCAGTTGATCGTGTGCAAGGTCTTGCAGCGCGAAGCGTACTTCTGCGCCGCCCGCTCGCGCCACGTCGTCGACGTGGTCTTGATGGAACAAGGGCTGCACAATGAGCCCGACCGGCTGCGGCGCGAGGTGCAAAAGGCGCTCGCCCGCACGCGCGACATCCAAGGCAGGCGCTACGACGCCTCGCTGCTCGGCTATGGCCTGTGCAGCAACGGGACCGTCGGTCTCAGCGCCGAGATCCCCATCGTCATCCCGCGTGGGCACGACTGCATCACGCTGCTGCTCGGCTCCAGGCAGCGCTACCAGGAGTACTTCGACTCGCATCGCGGCGTCTATTGGTACAGTCCCGGTTGGATCGAAGCCGGCGACCAGCCCAGTCGCGAGCGGTATGAACACCTGCTCGCGGAGTACACCGGGAAATACGGTGCCGACAACGCTCAATACCTGATGGAGGTTGAACAGACGTGGACGAAGGAATACCGCTGGGCGGCGTTTGTCGACTGGGGTCTGATCGACTCGGAGACGTACAAAGCGTATACCAAGGAGTGTGCAGCGTTCCTCGGCTGGGACTACGACGAACTGCGCGGCGATCCCGGACTCATGCAGCGATTCGTGGATGGCGTCTGGAACAAGAGCGAATTCCTCGTGGTCGCGCCCGGCGGGCGCATCGCGGAGGATGTAACGAACGAAGGAATCATAAGAGCTGAGTAGCCCTGATGACACCCCGCGAACAACTATCTGTGCTTATCTTCCTGCTCTTGATCTTCGTCGTGGCGGGCGTGGAGGTCTGGCTGCTGGGCTGGTCGGTCGCGAACAAGCTGCGGCGCCGGCGGGTCAGGCGCGTCCTGCTGGCCAGACGCGCGATCGTGCTCCACGTGTTGGTGGCGGTCATGGTCGTTTGCATGCTGTACGGCTTCCTGGTGGAGCCCCGCTGGATCGAGACGACCTTCGTGACCCTTCACACACCGAAGCTCAAAGATACCTCCTTCCGCATCGTGCAGATTTCCGACCTTCATTGCGACACGACTGGGCGCAGTGAGGCTAGGGCAGTCCAGATCATCAACGCGCTCAAGCCCGACATCGTAGTTGCGACGGGCGACTACCTCAACGACGCCTCCGCTTTGGGCCTGCTGAGAAACACCCTGCGCGGGCTCCAGGCGCCGCTTGGGGTTTTTGCCGTCACAGGCAACTTCGAGAGCAGCCACTGGTCGCATCTCGACCTGTTTGCCTGGACCGACGTGCATCTGCTCAGGCAGAGCACCGTCACTCTGACCAAAGGCGACGAGAGTATCACCCTTTCCGGGCTGGACATCGATCGCGCCGCGGCCTGTTGGGACCTGCTTGCAGATCTGCCGCGCGAGCGGTTCAACGTGTTCCTCTATCACAAGCCCGACCTGATTGAGGCGGTTTGCCATCTGCCGGTCGATCTGTATTTGTGCGGCCACACGCATGGAGGCCAGGTGGCGTTGCCCTTCTACGGTGCCCTGGTCACGTTCTCGAAGTTTGGAAAGAAATACGAGTCCGGCCGGTACCGCGTCGGCGATACCGTGCTCTATGTCAATCGGGGATTGGGTCTCGAGCCGCGTCCGGCGCCTCAGGTGAGGTTTCTGGCCCGTCCGGAAATCTCCGTCTTCGACATTCACCCCGAGTGACAATTGGCCGCGGCACCGGCGCGCTGAATGGGACTGCCATGGAGCTATTGACAATCGTGTTCCTAGCGGTTGGCCTGGCGATGGACGCTTTTGCGGTGTCCGTCGTCACTGGTAGTGTCTATCGCGAGCTGCACGTCAAGCACGTGCTGCGCATGGCTGTCTTCTTCGGCGGCTTCCAGGCGCTCATGCCCATTATCGGGTCGCTGGCAGGACTCGGCCTGAAGCGGCATATCGCTGCCTACGATCATTGGATTGCTTTCGGCCTGCTCGCGTTTGTCGGCGGCAAGATGATCTACGAGTCCTTCGCCATCGAGGCCGCCGAGAAGAACCTTGACCCCTCCAACTTGATGGTGTTGCTGAGTCTGGCGGTGGCGACGAGCATCGATGCGTTGGCGGTCGGCGTCACGCTCTCACTGCTGGCGACATCCATCGCAGTGGCGGTCGCGATCATCGGCGTCGTCACGTTTGGCTTGTCCTATGCCGGTGTGGAGGTCGGCAAGCGGTTTGGCCATTTCTTTGAGACCAAGATCGAAATCCTCGGCGGGCTCATCCTCATCGCTATCGGCCTGAGAATCGTTATCACCCATATCACTGCCTGAGCGCCTGGAAAGGCCTGTTGGCCGGCGTTCTTTGCAGCCCGTCTTCAAGTGGCGACATCTGGTGCCTCTCTCAGTTCGACCCGCCAGGAATAGTCGCGTCGCTATCGAGGAGTTTGCCTATTGGAGAAGGCTCGTTGGCTTTGTACGCTGCAGGCCGCCGGTAGCGCCCAAGCGGATGCGTTCCCCGCGGCAACTGGAAAGGACCTGTTGCATGACAGATAAGACGACTTTGAATCGTTTTCCCTTGTTCGGGCTGTTCTGCTGTCGCGCGGCGCTGCGGATGGGCAAGTCCGAGACGCAGTCCGAGCTGCTGGGCTACTCGATGGCGGTGTTGTACGCCATCTTCAAGTCTCAGGTCCAGCGCCGGCGCGAGGGCAAAGAGAAGAAGGAAAAGCGAGAACTGCCGGAGGAAGCCCGGCGTGCGAAGACGGAGCTCCTGCGCTTCGGCGGGCACGATTTTATGGTTATCAAGGACGACGCCGACCGCGTGCGCAAGAGCGTCGTCGGCCACGAGATTCACGAGCCCGAGGACTACGGCAAAAGCGTGCGCGCCAAGTTCCCCGACGGGTGGCACGACCGTCTGGCGAAGGCGTTCGACCGCTATCTCCAGCCGCACCCGCCTTCCGACCTGGAAGGCGAAGGCCGGCTCTACGAGTTGTACAGAGTCTGGCGCGACGACTGCCAAGTCGGGCGCAACCGCGTCGATCTCGAGCAGCTCGAAGACTGGCTCGCCAAGCACGCAGGATGACGGCCACTTCGTGCGCCCGGTTGCAGGGCAAGCATCTTCCCATCGTCAATCAGGCAGTCTGGCCGTTCTGCAGGATTGCGATGTGCACACAGTAGCACCTGGAGCCCAGGCGTCCGATCGAACCGACTGGGCACAGCGGGAACCCCGCAGCGGCAAAAAAGTGAACGTATGAACATGTCCCATATCGAGAAGTGTGACGCCACCGAATGCGCCTACAATTCCGACGGTTTCTGCCACACGCTGGCCGTGACCATAGGTGATCCCAGAGGCTGCCCGGATTGCAGTACGTTCTTCGTTTCGAGCAGCAAAGGAGGCGATCAGGAGGCGACCGCCGGCATCGGCGCCTGCAAGATGGCCTCGTGCCGGTACAACATGCAACTGGAGTGCAGCGCCCCGTCCGTCTCCATCGGCCATGCCGAAGAGCACGTCCACTGCCTGACCTTCAGCCAGCGATAAACAGGCCGCGTTCCTGCCACGGGGTGCACTGCATGTTTGTAGGTAGCGCGGACAGTCAGCCCCGTTGTCATGCCGAGTGGAGCGAAGCGGAATCGAGACATCTGGCTGCGGGCGAAACAGCCGCCTCGTTCTCGGCCGGATTTCTCGATTGCGGGCTGCCGGCGGCAGCCCTCCACTCGACATGATTTTATGAAAGCGTGCCTCCCTCGCGAATAGAATACCGCGAGAACGACAATCAATGCGGTACATCCGCAGAAAGGAGGCACCATGGAAATGATAGCGATGGACTGCCACAAACGCTACAGTCTGGCCCATGTGCAGACACCGGAAGGGCAATGCCTGTGCGAGCAGCGGATCGAGCACCACCGGGGGAACATTCGCGGCTTCCTCGAGCAATTCGCCCCCGGCAGCCCAGTGGCCGTAGAAACCGTCGGCAACTGGTATTGGATCGTGGATGAGATCGAGGGGGCCCACCCGATGCCGCGGCTGGTCCATGCCCGCAAGGCCAAGCTGATGCTCGGTTCGATCAACAAGAGCGACAAACTGGATGTGCGCGGCCTCAACACGCTGCAACGCGCCGGGACACTGCCCACCGTCTGGATTCCGCCGGCCGTGATCCGCGACCAACGCGAACTGCCCAGGACGCGGATGGTCTTGGGGGTGTCGCGGACCCGGCGGAAGACCCGCCTTCACTCGGTCTTGGACAAATACGGTTTGCAGGATCAGTTCGAGGATATCAGCGACATCTTCGGCAAGAAGGGCCGGCAGGTGCTGCAGAAAGCGTTGAGCCAGTTACCGCCGCAGACCGCCTACACGGCGGGCCTGTTGCTGGAGCAACTCGACCAGGTCGAGCAGATGATCGCCAAGCTCGAGCAACAGATGGCGGCGGTTTTTAAGCCGACGCCCGCGATGGTCCTGCTGGCCAGTCTTCCCGGAGTGGGGTTGATTCTGTCCGCCGTGATCGGCCTGGAGATCGGGGACATCCGGCGGTTCAAATGGGCGGATCGACTGGCGTCTTATGCCGGGACCGTGCCGCGCGTGCACGCCAGTGGCGGTAAGACCCGTTACGGGCGTACGCGGCCGGACGTGAACCATTATCTCAAGTGGGCCTATGCCGAGGCGGCTAACTCCGTGGCGCTCAATCGCTCTCGGTTTCCCCACCGGCATGTCAGTCAATTGTACACGCGGCTCCGCGCCCGTCGGGGGCATGCCCAGGCGGTCGGCGCGGTGGCCCGGCATTTAGCGGAGGCCACCTATTGGGTCTTGAGCAAAAAGGAAGTCTATCAGGAACGCGGCCCCAAGCAGGTCTTATCCAAGGGGCGGTAAGCGCGATATTGTCATGAGCCCTCGGAGGCTCGCGAAATGAATGCGACACCGCCCCTGGAGAAACTCATGCCGCGATGACGGCGTAGAGATGACTCGGAGAAACCGCACAGTGCATGGGACCTCTTGGCCTCAGGAGCAAGAGAGATGAAGAAACCCTACGTAAGCTGTTGACACCCAGCACGCTTTCAGAGATGACAAATGTGGGCGCCGGTTGGCGGAAATCTACCTACGAATACGCAATGCACCCTCTGCGACGGCGCGTCGGGGTTTTCGGTTGCCCGCATCCGATTCGGCCGCTATCATAGCGACATGGGGTTTCTTCGGGAGCTCTCTGCCTTTTACATTCCGACCCGCTACCCGGGCGAAGTCGCGGATATTGCGCTTGGCGCGAAGGAAGGGAAGGCGCGGCAGGTGCTCAATCAGTCCGAGGAGTTCGTGGAATGGCTCAACTCGACACCGCTGTAGAGCAACGCGCCCGGGCTGCCGTGTCCTGTCTGTCGCGATTCGCTACGGTGACGGCCGCCTACCTGTTTGGCTCGCAGGTCGAAGGCAGGGCCGACCAGTGGAGCGACATTGACCTAGGGGTCTTTGTCGAGGGCGCGGAAACTTGGGACCTGCACGACCGCGCTCGCATCAGTGCTCAGGTCCAAAGAGAGGCCGACGACGATATCGAGTTGCACTTCTTCCCCGCCGAGTCACTCCAGCACCACCACAGCGCGAGCTTCGCCGCCTGGGTCCTCGACCACGGCATCCGTCTGGTTGGCTGACGGGACGTGGTCGTCCAAGGGTGGCTCTGTCCCGACTTCGGCCTTGTTCTCGTTCAAGGGTCCTCCTGCAGCCCGATTCCGCTATGGACCCACGGCGGGTGGGTTGCCACCGAACCTGGCCAAAGCCTCTTGTCGTCGTTGCAGTATCCTCGGAGTTAGACGCCGGATCTCGGGAGAGAAATCGTGGATTGCTTTGCTCAGGAGTGCGATATCCTCCCTCAGACGCTCGGGGTCGGTCTCCTCCTCCGGTCGACCGTACAGCGCGAGGACGGCGCTTCTGTGCCCCTTTCTCGGGTTCTCGCTGTCGTTCAGGCGTTTGCTTACAGTCTGCCCGATGCTGGTCTTCGCCTCGCTCAGAACCTCGGTCCAGTCGAATCCGACCGAGCCGATGATGGCGTCGTAGAACGGCAGAGACGCAACCGAGTAGCCATCGGCCTTGCGCACCAGAAACGGGCCGGCGAAAGACAGCCCCTCATCCCGTGGTGTCTGCCTGGCCAGTTCCAAATCGCGCCTGCACTCCTCACACAGGCGGTGCTCTCTGAAATGGAGATGCACGGCGCCGCCGAGCTGTGAGAGCCAATCAGGCATCGGATACATCAGGCAGCCATACTTGGAGCAATGAGCCCCGTCGCCGTGGGCGGTGTTCTGGCATAGGCCCAGCACGTGTCCGAGCTCGTGCCTGAGCATGTGTATCTTGACTGCATCGGAAAAGGACCGTGCGTAGTCAACGTTCCAGAAGACGGCTGATGGGCAGGTAGTCATGATGCGTGGGTTCCGCCTGGCACCTTTGAATGTTCTCTTGCCGTCATAAACGAACACGTGGAGATAAGCCGGTTGCGGCCCTTCGTCAGCCGGAGGGCCCTCGATACATAGGATCGACGCTAGGCTCAGCGGGACAGAGGCAAAGGTCTCTTGGGGCAGCGGCGGATCGCTGACGACTTTGATGCCGCCGGGTTTGAGGCAGTGTGCGCCCAAGAACGCCTTCAACTCATCGATCAAGTAATCCGGCAGGTCCGCCCCTTCCATCCGGTCGATCTCCACGTACAGCCGTCGGTAAGGTTGGTCCTGCAGGTACAGACGCTCCGGGTGCATGTAGGGTCGCAGCGCCGCCGAACGCGACGCACAGCCGCAAGGCAGCAGCACCGACAGCAGAACCAACATCGCGCCGGCGATCCTGGCATTTGGTCGCGAGTCAGGACTCACATCAGACCCCTTCTGCATGGTCATCATGCTTCCATGGGAACGCGTCCCTTGACAGCCACAGAAAGACCTCTGAGCGGCATTATGGTGGTCCTCTTCCGCAGGGGCAACCGAAAAGCCTCGCGTCTACCCGGCGCGGGTGCACTGCACGTTTGTGGGTGGATTCTGTTCTGCGGTGTCATTTCAACCGCAGGGCCGGCGCAGACGGGCCCCATTCGACTTCGCTCAGGGCAGGCTTCGCGGAGAAATCTGCCCAGGTATGAGGTTTCGCCTTATCCGCGGCCAGATATCTCGACTTCGTCCCGGCACGCCGGGACTCCGCTCGATATGACAAGAGGAGCCTGCCCATCGAGGCCACCCACGAACATGCAGTGCATGCCGGTCGGGTCGAACTGCCAGGAAGCTGTTGTGGGAGCGACATGAGGCGGGTAGAATCAGCGGTGTGCGGCCGGGCTGGTTGATGAGAGGGCGTCTTTGAGCAGAAATGCCAGGACATCGCTGCGAATCGAGAAGACGGAGCTGGCTCCGGGCCGGCGGCTGGGCAAGTACAGCCTCGAAAAGAAGCTCGACGCGGGCGGCAGTTGCGAGGTCTGGCGGGCGCAGGATCGGGTCGAGGACATTCTCGTGGCGCTGAAGATTCCGCTGGTGGGCGGTGGCGGGGCGCGCGACAACCAGCAGTTGTTTCGGGAGATTCGCCTGGTCGCGAGGCTCCGGCATCCTCACCTGATGCCGGTCAAGAACGCCGACATCATCGACGGATACGCGGTCCTGGCGACCGAACTCTGCGCCGGCACGCTCGATGACCGGTCCCGGCCGATGTCGGTCAAACGCATCGTGCGCATCGTCCTGCAAGTTCTCGACGGTCTGGCCTACGCTCATCGCCATCGCGTCGCGCACTGCGATGTGACGCCGGGCAATATCTTCCTATTCCCCGATGGACGGGTCGCGCTGGGTGACTTTGGCATCAGCCTCAAGATCAAGGGCCGCATGGAGACGGTCGATGACTTCGGCACGCCTGGCTACGTTGCGCCGGAGCAGGCCTACGGCAAGCCCACCTACCGCAGCGATTGCTTCGCGGTCGCGCTGATCCTCTACGAGTACCTGACGGGAGCGCTGCCACGCTGGCCTTTCCGCTGGCCGCCGCGTGGCTACCAGCGTCTGCGTGAGCGGACGAGCCTGACGATGGTGGCGTTTCTCAAGCGTGCGTTGGCGGTGGACCCACAGCGACGGTTCGCCGACGCCGGCGAGATGCGCGCTGCTTTGATCGAAGCGTTGCCGCGCCGGCTGCGCGTGGCTCTGGGCGCTCGCACGCACGAACGCCGCAAGCTCGACTGGCGTAAAGTGCGGCGTGGGGCTTTCCTGAAACGGTACGACAAGGTCCTGACCGCGTCTTGTCGGTGCGTCGATTGCGGTGAGCCCATTGCCGAGAGCATGGCAATGTGCCCTTGGTGCGGTAGCGAACGCAACCGATTCGACGACAGCACGCAAGCGAGCCACGTCTGTCCGCGCTGTCACAAAGGGGTCTTGCCTGAGTGGCGGTTCTGTCCCTGGTGCTATGGACCCGGGTTCAAATCGCCCAGCTCGACGCCTACCAAAGGCGTACGCTATCATGGGCGCTGCACCCACTGCAAGGGCAAGCTGATGCGGTTCATGCGGTATTGTCCCTGGTGCCGGAGGAAGGTGCGCAAGCCCTGGCAGGTCCGGCCGTTTCGCGAGGTCTGCGGCGCCTGCAAGTGCTCTGTCGATTCGGATTTCTGGATATATTGTCCCTGGTGTACGCAGTGTCTCGTCGGATAGCTCTTGGGGGCGGGGTGTGTACGGTGGCTTCAAATCCGAAATTCGAATGTCGAAACCCGAAACAAATTCAAAAGACCAAAATCCGAAACCTGAAAGGGATCGTTGCGCCATCGCTGGGCAGTGCGTTCCGGATTTGCGGGGGTACGGGACATTGGAGTCTCGATCGTTTGGGTTTGTTTCGGATTTCGTGTCTCAAGTTTCGCAAGTCGTGGTGCACCTGTTCGTGCGGGGTTGCGCCACGGTATGGACAGACTGATCTAGGAAGGAGCTATGACGGATCATTCCAGCGGTGGTGAAACAACAGTCAGCCGGTTCGGCTGGGGGGCGGTTACCGACATCGGCAAGCTGCGCGAGCGTAATGAAGACGCCTTCGTGGTCGAGGTCGAGGCGGGACTTTTCCTCGTGGTCGATGGTATGGGTGGCCATCGTGGCGGAGGGCTGGCGGCCAGGATGGTGGCGCAGGATCTGCCGCCGATGATCGAAAACGGCTTGGACGCGCTGAAGAGCCGCCATCCGCGGGTGGTGCGCGCTCTGCTCAAAGCCGCCATCGTGGAGCAGAGCGGTCAGCTCCTGCGCGAAGGTGACAGCGAAAGCGGCTGCGCCGGGATGGGAGCGACCCTGGCCTTGCTGCTGATATCGGACGGCCGGGCCTACGTCGCCAACGTGGGGGACAGCCGGGTCTACCGCCTCCGTCGCGGGCGGCTCGCACGGCTCAGCGTGGACCACTCGGTTGTTTCGGAACTGCTGGAGGCCGGTCAGATCACACCTGAGGAGGCGACTGGTCACAGCAGTCAGGGGATCGTCACCCAGTACATGGGCATGCCCGAGCAGGTTGAGCCCCTGGTCCGCTCGACGGCGCTGAATCCAGGCGACCGCTTCCTGCTCTGCACAGATGGACTGACGGACCTGGCCAGCGACGCTGCGATCACGGCGGTGCTCAAGGCGGAGACGGACCCACAGATTGCCTGCGACCGGCTCGTCGACGCCGCTAACCGCGCCGGCGGCGCCGACAACATCACCGCCGTAGTCGTCACCTGGCCGGAGGCGTCATAGGGTGTGGCTACCTTTTCTGCGGTTTCACCACCGTTTGCTTGCGTCCGGCATCCCAAGCTGCTATGATGGCTGAACCTTGCGTTTGAATCGAGTATTGATACCGGATGATGGATGGTGTCTGAGCTGTCTCAATCATCAATTATCCATCATCCATCATCAATGACTATCCCCAACCTCAATCGGAGTAGACCATGGCTCACAAGTTCATCAACGAAATCGGCCCGGCCGAGCCGATCAACGATATCTACCTGGTGCGCGATCCCATCCTGCGCAGCACGACAAAAGGGGATTTGTACATCGCGATGTTCCTGTGCGATCGGACCGGCCAGCTCAACGGCCGGATGTGGCAAGCCACAGAACTTGTCTACAAGTCCCTGCCCAAGCCTGGCTTCGTCCACGTCAAGGGCCGCAGTGAGCTGTACCAGAATAGCCTGCAAATCGTCGTCAACACCGTTACGCCTATCGATCCGAGCAAAGTCAATGTCGATGATTTCCTGGCGCGCACCAGCAAGGACGTCGGCCAGATGCTTGCGGAAGTCAAGGAGATCGTCGGTGGCATCCGCAACGCGACGCTCAAGGCGCTGACGCAAGCGTTCCTGGCCGACACCGACCTCATGGACAAGTTCTGCACCGCGCCTGGTGGCATGAAGATGCACCACGACTGCATCGGCGGGTTGCTCGAACACACGCACAACATGTTGCGAGTCGCCCAGGCCATTCTGCCGCTCTACCCTCATGTACAAAGCGATCTCGTTCTGGCCGGCATCTTCCTGCACGACATGGGCAAAACCGAAGAGCTGGCGTACGACATGGCCTTCTCCTACACGGATTCAGGCCAATTGATCGGGCACATCACCAAGACCGTCCTGATGATCCACCAGAAGGCCGAGACGCTGC
Organism: Sedimentisphaerales bacterium; assembly: GCA_016927855.1. Classification (GTDB taxonomy): domain Bacteria; phylum Planctomycetota; class Phycisphaerae; order Sedimentisphaerales; family Anaerobacaceae; genus JAFGLV01. The sequence goes on along the minus strand of JAFGLV010000137.1, from coordinate 9,697 downwards.
GCCGTCAAGGCGCCGCGGTCAACGCCGAGGCCCTGGATGCTCTGGGGCACATCATCTTGTCGCATCACGGCCAGTACGAATTCGGTTCGCCCAAGCTGCCGGCCACCTGTGAGGCGTTCATGGTCTATTATATCGACGACCTGGACGCCAAGATGAACCAGGTCAACTCTGCCATCGAGACCGACCTGAGCGACTCGAACTGGACCGCCTGGCAAAACACCCTCCAGACGCGCCTCTACCGCAAGCGCATCAAGTAGACTCAGTCCCGTCACGCCGGTCAGCTCGGAATCCAGATCTTGTTGGCTCTGATCAGTTCGACCTTGGAGCCGAGCGTCAGCGGCGTCTGCGTTTTGGTGTAGAAGAGCAGGCCCTTGTAGCTGGTCAGGTAGTGGAATTTGGTCGAGAAGACGCCGCCTTGGGCGCAGACGACCAGCGGCGCGTCGACTTTGCCGAGGATGGTCTCGAAATCGCCTGATTTAATGCTGACGATGGCCCCTGACGCTTTGATGGCGTTGGCGATCTGTGCCGCCGCCGCGGCTGCGATTACGGCGCCGTTGCTCATAGCGCTCTCCTTGTCTCAGTCCGCCGTCCAGATGTCCGGCTCGCGCGAGCCCGGCGTGACGTATTCGATGTAGTAGGGCGTGATCTCGATGACGCCGTACTCCGGGTCGTCCGGGCCCGAGAAGATCGGCGCGAGCATGTCGCTCCAGAACCCATGCCGGGCCTCCTCGCTCGTATTGAGCGCCGCGCGACCCTGCACCTGCAAGTACGGTCCCATTTCCATCGGATTGGTGATACCGCAGGTCAGGTGGACCTCGGGATTCTGCGATATCTGCCCAACCTTGCGCGCCGCGACCATCGTCGCGCAGCGGATCGTCAGGTCTTCCGACGTCATCGTCATGACATAGCGCACCCAGGGCTTGCCGTCCTTCGTCACCGTCGCCAGGCCGGCAAGCTGTGGTTTGCGGAGAATGCTGTAGATCTTGTCTTTGAGGTTGCTCATCGTGGTGACTCCCTTCCTTGATGGTTCCGTCACTATTCGTTCCATGCCTCGAGCATGGCGATACATTCGATCATGGCGCGGCCGTTGTGGTAGCCGGCTTTCCAGGGGTTGGCTTTGTCACCCTGCGATGTGCCGGCGGGCGTGACGAGGCTGTGCCACTCGCCGTGCTCCCAATCCACGAGGTCCTTCTCGACGAACTCGAGCGTCTGGGCGAAGACCTCCAGGTATTGTGGGTCCTTGGTGAAACGGTACATCCGCAGGCTGCTGACGAGCGCCTCGGCTTGGACCCACCAATGCTTGCTGCGGTCGTCGGCGGGCTGGTTGAACGCGCCGGTGTAGAAGAAGCCGCCGGCTTGGCGGTCGTAGCCGTATTTCAGCGAGTACGCAAACAACGTCCGGTACAGATCGGCGAAGGGATACTCCGAGACGCCCGCCGCCTCGCAGGCGTCCATCAGCAGCCAGACGTTCTCGATATCGTGGCCGTACGAGACGCGGGCATAATTGCCGTCGAGTCGCGGTGTCCAGTCGCGCTCGTACTTGTCGGTGCATGCGCCGACGGTTTTGCGGACCACGGCGTTGCTCTGGATGTCGATCAGCTCGCGCAGGCGCCGCCTCGCTGTGGGCAGCTTGCTGGCGCGATAGAACGTGGTCAGCGCCTCCATCAGGTGCAGGTGCGTGTTCATCAGCTTCAGGCCGCTCGGCTCGCCCATGGGCGAACGCTGCGCCGCAGGCGCAGGCGTCCAATCGGCCTGGAACGATTCGAGATAGCCGCCGTACGCGCCGTCGTGGGCCTTCTCCTCGATCAGGTCGAACAGCCGCGTGGCGAGGTCCAGTGCTTCCTGCTTGCCGCTGGCGAGATAGTATTCCGAGAGGCCGTAGAGAGCGAACGACTGGCCGTACAGGTGCTTGTCGGACCTGATCTGCCGCTCCCCGGTGGCGTCCACCTCCCAGTAGAACCCGCCGTTGGTTGCATCCCACATCTTGTCTCTCAAGAAGCGATAGCCCAGCTCAGCCGCGTCGAGGTATTCCTGCCGCCTGTAGCCGCCGCGGGCCATCCGCGCGAACAGCCAGACGGTACGTGCCTGCGTGACGATCATCTTCGTACCTGCTCCACGGGCCTGGCCTTCGGGACCGAGATTGATGATGTAGCCGCCATGCTCACGGTCCAGGCTCTTTTCGTACCAGAAGGATGCGACGTTCTCTCTCAGTATCGTCTCCAGTCTGGACGAGTACTTCTGCGCCGTTTCTGCCTGGCTTGACACTGCCTGAGCCAACGTAGCGGCAGACATGATCACGGAGACAGGGAGCCATCGTGCGCCGGTTGACAGTCTACTCATTATGGTGCCTTTCGAGGACTTCGATCCCCACACGTTTAATCAGGGTCTACGACACCCACATCCCGCACCTCACAACCTTATAGTCACCGCTTGGCTTACGTTCGAGGGTGGCGCTGCTCCCGTGGCCCCAGAGGCCGTTGTGTTGATAGCCGAAATTGACCCAGATCGTGCCTTCATGTCTGCCTATCCCCAGGAGCGGCAGTTCCTGCGCGTCACGAGCAATCCGGTGGTTCAGCGATATGCGCCCCGGCGTAGAGTTCTCGTGGCACGATGGGTCCCGGACGCAATCAACTATGCGGACCACCTCTTCCTCGGAGATCGGCTCACTCGTCGCAGAGTCTGAAGCAGTGATACTCGGGTGCGCAAATGGCAACTCGCCGGCTGAAGGAAGGGAAAGCTGCTTGGCGAACGGCTTCTCCGCCTTGCTGACCTGAAGGTAAGTCCACGGTGTGGAGACGTCGACTTCTTGTTTGCGCAGTGCGATTGAGAACGCGTTGCCGGCGCGGATTCTCACCGTCTGCCGCTGAGGAGCCAAGTACACGATCACGCTCGCGTAGGCCCAGACGGCATTGGGTGGCTTGACGCGGATCAGCCAGATCGGCTCGTTTGTCCGGGCGGCTACGGCGTCAATGATTCGGGTAACATCGGTTTGCGAGAGGGCCGGCGCGATCTCGGAAGGGACGCCGGTTTCGTCATAGAAGACGAGTGGACCTTGCTGTGCTTTCTTGAAGTGCTTGTCGGCGAAGCTCAGGTATTGCTCCCAATCGTAGTCGGTGACGTCGTGCCGGCCGGGACGGATATGGTAGGCGAGCGTCCCCATGACCGGCTCGCTCAAGCCCGGCATTTCGTCAGCCGGCAAGCCCTCTGTGCCGAGCAGCCTGTAGACCGGACTGGCGTGTTTCGCGGAGAGGAACTCGCCGCGTGGGTCCGACCAGCGGTCTTCCTCGGCGCTGGCGACATAGACCGGCCGCGGCGCGCACAACGCGATCAGCTCATGCTGGTCCACCGGCAATGCGTCCTCGTTGTCGTTGTACTTGTTGAAGTTGTCGCAAAACCAGTGGGGAAAGGCGGTGTTGATCCGCTTGACCGTTTCGCCGAACTGCCGGCGGGATAGCGCGGCTCCGCCGCAGCCTGATTCGTTGGAGATTATCATTGCGAAACGCTCGTCGGTCGCACCGGCCCAGAGGGCGGTCTTGCCCAGTCGCGAATGGCCCATCACCGCGACGCGGCGGTGGTCGATGTCGGGGTCGGTCTCGAAGTAGTCCATCGCGCGGCTCAGGCCCCAGGCCCAGGCGCCGATGGTGCCCCATTCGTCCGGCGCCGGCTGAGTCTGGCCTTCCCGGTAGAACAGCGGGTGGACGCCGTTGCGGAAACCGTCGTCGAAATCGGGATCGATGTCGCCGCAGTAGATCGTCGCCAGGCCATAGCCGCGCTGCAGGATGCGCTCGACGGGCCAGCGGCTGGCAGCGCTGCCGCGCGAAGCTTCCGTAGCGCGATGGTCGGATTGGCTGTCGCGCACCCAACTTTTCGTGATCCTGATATCAGGGTCGGGGTGGATCGCGTGATTGCCGTTGAAGTTCAGTCCGACGAAGGCTGGGACTGCTCCCGTCCGCTGGTTGGGTAGATAGACCAGGATCGTCATGTTGGGGTCTTGCTCGCGCCCGGTAAAATAGACCGTCACCTCCTTGCGGGTGGCCTTGCCGCCCAGGGCGTTCTTGTCGACCGAGGTGGTCATGAAGGTCATTAGCTCGGGTTTGCCGGGAGAGCGTCCATACACGTGCTCTTCGAACAGCCTGACTAATTCAGGCCGGCGCTTCTGCTTCCAGGTCTCTGCATCGGAGACCTGGCTCCCATCCAGGCAGACGAGCGGATCGGGCAGGGTGAAGCTGGGCACTTTGGCTTCGTCGTAGTTGAATTCCTGAGCGGTCCCCAGGCAGACGGTCAGGACCACGACAAGAGCGGTGCTCCAGATCAGGCCTTGACGGGCTCGCATGTGCAATCCTCCTTAACGGTCGCGATCGGACATTGTCCCAAGTGTCCACAGCTTGACCGCCTGGGGCTGGTCTTTCAAGGGAAAAGTCCGGCACGCTTCGAGCATGTTGCGCCTTGTTCTTTGGGTACGGCCTGGACGACGAGCGCCGGCAGGTACGTAGGACGAGCGTCCCCGCTCGCCAGTCGTGCGGGGGGCACGACCTACTAGGCCCCATGAGACCTAGTTGCACCTCTATGTGCCTCATCGGACATCATCGTTGATGGAGAAAGACCAAGGGCATATAATCCTCCGGCAGGCCGCTTGGGCCGACCACCGATGCAATGGGTTAATTCGGGAGGACATACCGATGAATTCGCGCATGGCTCTGACAATGACGATGGTCCTGATGTTCGCGTCAGCGTTTGCGGCGTCTGCCACCTCTGTCGACAGGATCGATATCTACCCGGACAATCCCGCCTACTGGCAATACCAAGGCAAGCCGGTCCTGCTGCTGGGCGGCAGTAAGGACGACAACCTCTTTCAGATTCCCGATTTGACGGAACACCTCGATTTGCTTGCCTCCGTCGGCGGCAACTACGTGCGCAACACGATGAGTGCCAGGAACGACCGAGGCTTCGAGGTCCAGGCGTTCCAGCAATTGCCCAACGGCAAGTACGACCTGAACCAGTGGAACGACGAGTACTGGCGGCGCTTCGGGAGCCTGCTGTCGCTGGCCGAACAGCGGCGCATTATCGTGCAGATCGAGGTCTGGGACCGCTTCGACTACTCGCGGGAGCATTGGCAGGACAGTCCCTACAATCCCAAGAACAACGTCAACTATACCTACACCGCTTCGGGTTTCGCCGAGCAGTATCCGAACCATGCCGGCAGCAACGAGCAGCCGTTCTTCTTCACCACGCCGACGCAGCGAAACAACACCGTCGTATTCCCATATCAGCAGCGTTTCGTGGACAAGATACTCTCGTGTTCGCTCCGACACGGCAACGTCCTCTACTGCATGGACAACGAGACGTCCGGCGAGCCGGCCTGGGGCGCCTACTGGTCCGAGTACATCAAGACCAAAGCCAAAGAAGCCGGCGTGACAGTCCATACCACCGAGATGTGGGACGCGTGGGATCTGGCGAATCCGCAGCATAACGCGACGTTCGATCATCCCGAGACCTATTCGTTCGTCGATATCTCGCAGAACAACCACCAGAAGGGACAGGCCCACTGGGACAATGCCCAGAGACAGCGGGCGCGCATCGCCGGCCGTGTACGTCCCCTGAACTGCACGAAGATCTACGGCGCCGACACCGGTCGCTATGGCAACGACTGCGACGCGATGGAGCGGTTCTGGCGGAACATGTTCGGCGGGCTGGCGTCGGCGCGGTTTCACCGTCCCGACTCTGGTCTGGGACTGGGTGACAAGGCGCAGGCCAACACTCGCAGCATGCGCATGCTGACCGACCGGATGAATGTGTTTGAATGCACGCCTCACAACGACCTGCTGAGCGACCGCGAAGACAACGAGGCGTATTGTTTCGCCCAGCCGGGGACCGAGTACGCGGTCTACTTCCCGAATGGCGGCAAGGTCACTCTCGACGTCGGCGCGATGGGCAAGCCCGTGACGGTGCAGTGGCTCGACATCATGCAGTCCAAGTGGTCCAAGCCGAAGCCGGTCGGCGCGACCGGCAGGCTCACGCTGGAATGCCCCTCGCAAGGTTATTGGGCGGTGCTCGTCCGGTAGTCGGTGGGACGGTCAAGGAAGACGGATGCAGACGCAGACGAAGATATACTCGGTTACCGAGGTCAACTCGCTGGTCAAAGAGGCGCTGGAGGCGAGTCTGCCCGGCCGGGTCACGGTCAGAGGCGAGATCACCGGCTGGAAGCAACACTCCAGCGGTCACTGCTACTTCTCGCTCAAGGACGAGGGCTCGGTCCTGCCGTGCGCGATGTGGAAGCCGAACTTCGCGAAGGTCCGGTTCCGGCCCGACAACGGCCTGGCGGTGCTCGCGACCGGGTTCGTCAACGTTTACGTACCCCAGGGTCGCTACAGCCTGGTCGTGGAGGAGATGACGCCGGCCGGCGTCGGGGCGCTGCAACTGGCCTTCGAGCAGATGGTCAGGAAGTTGCGTGCCGAAGGGCTCTTCTCCGACGAGCACAAGAAGCCGATTCCCACCTATCCTGAGCGGATTGGCATTCTGACCAGCGAGTCCGGCGCGGCGGTGCACGACATCGCTGACAGCGTGCACCATCGCTGGCCTTGCACGCGGCTGTACCTGTATCCGGTCCCGGTTCAGGGCGAAGGAGCGGCGGCGCAGATCGCCGCGGCTATCCGGGACGTGAACCGGCGCAACGCCAGGCTCAAGCTCGACCTGCTGATCGTCGGTCGCGGTGGCGGCTCGCTGGAGGACCTTTGGGCGTTCAACGAGGAGGTCCTGGCCCGCGCGATCTTCGCCTCCACGATCCCGATCATCAGTGCCGTCGGGCATGAGGTCGATGTCACGGTGGCCGACATGGTCGCCGACGCGCGAGCTTCCACGCCGACGAAAGCAGGCGTGGTTGCGGTGCCCGACATGCGCGATGTCCTGGCGGACCTGGCGCACGAAGAGAGACGTCTGAGCGCCAATGTCCAGTCGCGTCTGGAATTGGCCGGGGAGTATCTGCGGACCGTTCTGGCCAGCGCCGCCTTTCGGAACCCGCTGCTGCCGATCCGCAACCGTGAGCAGCACGTGGACGAGTTGGCCTCAGGGCTCGCTGACGGTGTGAAAGGCTTGCTTGCCGACGCGCGAATCGCGCTGCAGGGCTATTACGAGCAGGTCACTCGCATCGAGCCGCACCGGTTGCTGGGCAAGGTCGCGATTGAGTTGAATGAATTGAGGAGTCGGGTCTTGGCGGGCGCAACCGCGGCGTTGAATGCTTGCAGAATGGAACTGACTGCCGAGGAAAACCGACTGAGAGCCTTGGACCCCAGGAGCGTGTTGAAGAGGGGCTACAGCATCACCCTGAGCCAGGAGACCGGCCGTGTCGTGCGGACCCTGGACGACGTTCAGGTCGGCGACGATCTCATCACGGAGCTGGCCGGAGACAATCTGATCGAAAGCAGAGTCACCGTCAGAAGATCACGTACCCAATGATACCGGTAGGGGCGAATAGTCATTCGCCCTTGTGCACGGGTCGGTCGCGTGCCGCCAGGCATGCGAGGGCGAATGATCATTCGCCCCTACAATGGACAACCACGAAACGTAGGACGCATTTCATGGCAGAGAAGAAACCGAAGGACGACATCAGCAAGCTGAATTTCGAGGAGTCGATCAAGCGACTCAAGACCATCGTCGACCAGATCGAGCAGGGCGAGATTCCGCTGCAGGACAGCCTCGAGCAATACGAGCAAGGCATGGCGCTGATCAAGCACTGCCGGACCATCCTCCAGACAGCGGAGAAGCGGATCGAGAAGATATCGAAGGCCGAGTCGGCGCCGTCGGAAGAGCCGGAGGCGAATCAGCCTGAATCGCAGTCCGAAGGTCAGGCGTTGTTCTGACGATCGCGCGTACACGACACGTAAGAGGGGAGAGTCTATGGACAAGCAGCAGGAGTTTCACGGAGACAAGAAGCTGCCGTTGAGATCGCCTCTGGCGAAGATCGAGCGGAGGTTCATCGACCATTTGACGCCCAGGTTCCCACGCTGGATCGAAGGGTATCACCTGACCCTGTTGACGATCCTCTGGAGCGCGGGCCTGATCGGCTTCGGCCACCTGGCGCGAGGCAATCTGCACTGGCTCTGGCTCTCGTCGCTGCTGCTCTTGCTCCAGTGGTTCACCGATTGCTTCGATGGGTCGCTCGGTCGCTACCGAGACACCGGCATCCCCAAATGGGGCTATCACATGGACCATTTCCTGGACTTCGTGTTCATGTGTTCGGCGCTGGTCGGCTATGCACTGCTGTTGGACGGCACGTCCGGAACGCTCTTGCTGCTCCTGATCCCGGTCTTCGGCGCGCTGATGGTGAACTCGTACCTGTCGTTCGCGGCCACCAACGAGTTCAAGATCACCTTCCTCGGCATGGGGCCCACCGAGATCAGGCTCGCGCTGATCCTGCTGAACACCGCGATCATCGTTTTCGGCCCCGCTTTCATGGCTGGAGCTCTGCCCTACGTGCTGCCCATCGGTCTGGTCGTCGTAACCGTGGTGGTCTTCCGCACCCAGAAATACGTCTGGGCCATCGACATGAACGACAAGCGGAGGCGGGATGAAAACGGCGAGTCGACCGAGCATGATGCGACGTCTTAGCGGTCAGCAGATTGCCTGTGCTGACAGACATACGAATGGACCATTTGACGTTAGACGTTATGTGTAGTATAGTTGAACTGTGATGCGGACTTTCAAGGACAAGTCGACTGAGCGTCTGTTCCGACGCGAGCATTCGCTCCGGCTGGGCGGCGAACTTGAAAGGGCGACACTGCGGAAGTTGCGCATGCTCAACCGCGCGGTCAATCTGAATGACTTGCGTGTGCCGCCGGCCAATCACCTGGAAAAACTAAAGGGCAACCGGGCGGGCCAGTACTCGATACGGATCAACGACCGCTGGCGCGGCAGTTTCCGGTGGCAAGGGAGCGATGCTCTCGACGTCAAAATCGTGGATTACCATAAGGGATAGCGTATGACCAGGAAGAAACTGGCTCCGGTCCACCCCGGAGAGATTTTGCAGGGGGAGTTCCTCGAGCCGCTGGGCCTGAGCCAGAACAAGCTGGCGCTGGCGCTGCGCGTCCCGGCGCGCCGGATCAACGAGATTGTGCTGGGCAAGCGCTCGGTGACCGCCGACACGGCGCTACGGTTGGCGCGTTACTTCAAGATGTCGCCTCAGTTCTGGTTGGGGCTGCAAATGGACTACGAACTCGACGTGGCTGAGGACGTCCTGGAGGCGAAGATCGAGCGGGAAGTGCGCCCTTGGTCTGCGACCGGGTGACCGGGTAGCCAGACGGGATTTCGGTTGATGCCGAGGCCGCGGCGCGGTAAAAGAGTGGCTGACCGCGAGCGTGGCGGAATTGGCAGACGCGCCAGGTTTAGGTCCTGGTGTCCTTTGGACGTGGAGGTTCGACTCCTCTCGCTCGCAGTGGGCAAATATCATAGGTCGTCTTTCAATTGCGCGGCTCGCCTGTAGCGTGTCCGACAGGCCGTGTGTAGGGGCGAATAACCATTCGCCCTCGCGTGTCGCAAGACACGCGCCCGACTGCCCGAGGGCGAATGATGATTCGCCCCTGCCGCCGCCGCGCATGATGCAACCGCAACCGTCTGACGATCGTGATCGAGGGGCGAAAAAGCTGATGGCGTATTTCGGGTTCGACGAGCGGCGCACGAGCTTGCGGATCGAGATCGTGGCAGG
>JAFGLV010000136.1 GCA_016927855.1 Sedimentisphaerales bacterium | reverse complement strand
CTCCATCCGAGGCGAATTCGTGGCTCCTCGCCGGGAGAAACCGCACATCCGTGAGATTTGTTCGATTACGGTATGCAATCAAAGGGTGTAGTAGCCCTCCGCGCCATTGTCCGAGGTTTGATTTCCACGAAACTGGTAGGCCTCAAGCAACTCATCGCCTTGATATCTTCCCAAGCCAAAGACGACACCGGGCGCTGTTCCAGAGTAGACGTTCCAGCTTCCGGTTATCTCCCATCCGTCAGGTCCTCCGGCAAGGATGGACTTGATCTGCTCTCCTTCGTAGTAGAGGCCAAGCAGGACAGTAAAGGAACCGCCATCGTCGATGGGTTTATCCTGTTCGCAGACCCCTTTTGTGCCGTCGTATGCGATCTCCCACTGCTCGTAGAATGGGTATTCATAGGCATCCGCGCGCGACGCCGCGATAACCGTGAAGCCCAACACCCCCATTGCTGCGGTTACCCGCTTCCACCGTTTGACCTGCCTCATCTCACACCTCCCTGTCTCCCCCAGAGGTAACATGCGAAATGGAACACTCATACACAAAGAAATACACCGTGTGCCCGGCACGTACGTCTGCCGTGCCACACCAGACTTCCCCGCAAGACGCTTGTTCAACGGAGGACGACGCCGAGGCAGGCTTCCGCGCGCCAATTATCCGTAGGCGTACTGGGCGCTCGCCTCGTACTGCCAGGTGGAGAAGTCGGCGATATTGGTGGAGTCTCCGTTCTCATTTGCGGCCTCCTTTCCAACTGCTATGCGCGTGCACCAGTGTGAAAAGTGGCGGGATGCAAAGAGCGTGCGTCGTGGAAGCACCCGTCAAGATAAATCTACAGTACGCGCGGTTCGGCGCCGGGTCAATTGTGGTGACTACGTATTTTTGACGCAGGCCGAGGGGCCAAGAACCGTGTGAAAGGCGGCGCAGACCGCATCTGCGGCCGCTTGTGAACGGACACTCAGGTGAGCCCGAGCAGGCCAATCATTCGTAGGCGTACCAGGCGATGGTCTCGTAGGTCCAGATGTCCGGCCAGGTTGCCAGAACATAGTCCCGGTCGGTTTCGCTGATGGTATAGAAATGGCCACCGAGCGTGGCCGACCAGAAGCGGTAGACCGGCTTGGTGCCGGCAGGCTGCGACCCTTCGGGATAGGCGTAGAACACCGGGCCCTCGTAAGCCCAGACGTCCGGCCAGGTGGCGAGAACATAATCCCGGTCGGTTTCACTGATCGTATAGAAATGACCGCGGAGCGACTCCGACCAGAATCGGTAGACCGGCGCCGTGCCCGCCGGCTGCGAACCTTCCTTGAAGGCGTTGAACACCGGCCCCTCGTAGGTCCAGATGTCCGGCCAGGTTGCCAGGACGTAATCCCGGTCGGTTTCGCTGATGGTGTAGAAGTGCCGTCCGTACACGGGCGACCAGAACCGATAGACGGGACTGTAATTCGGAGTCGAGCCGGTCGTAAAAGACCAGAGCGGACCTTGCGTCGTGCCCCACGCATTGCGAGCCACGATGCGCCAGTAGTAGGTCGTGTTCGCCTGCAGCGCGCCGGGACGGTACCAGGGAACCACACTATAGGAGCTAACCAACGGCAGACTGCCGGAATTGGTGCCGAAGTAGACGTCGAACGAGGGAACCATCGCGCTGAAAGTGATCGCGCGGGAGACATCTTCCCAGCCCGGACAGCCGGTATCGGGACAAACCCTCGACCGATCACACGTCAGGCTATCATCCACCCGGAAGCTCTCCATGCCGGCGGTGACGATCCCCAAGACCTCCATCGTGCTGCGGTCGATCACCGGCGACCCCGAACTGCCGATGTATGTATCGACGTTGGCCTGGAAAAACGCGGAGGCCGAGGTGTCGCGCACCGTTCCTCCGGTGTCGTATTTGCGCGGGACGCCCCACGGATGGCCGACGACGAGAAGCTCCTGGCCGTTGGTCACCTGGCCTGTCCTCTGGAGCGACAAGGGGGTATGACCCGCCACCGGGCGGTCGAGCCGGACGAGCGACCAATCGGGATATCCGTCATTGTAGGCCACGATCTCGCTGCATCGATAGACGTCGGCGGCGCTGATCGTCAGTTTGGCGGTGGAAGCGTCCTGCATCACGTAGCCGAACACCGCGGCCAGGTCGGAGACGGTCGTGCAGCCCACGCAGTGTCCGGCGGTGGCGATCAGGTCCGGCGTGACCAGGACGCCACTGCAAACGCCGGGCGCCGGCTGGTTGCGGAACGGCTCGTCGGCACAGAGCGGGTTGCCCGTGCCGAGGGGATCGAGCTGCTCATACCAATACGCATAGGTCTGCGAAGGCAGCGTGTAGGTGCCGTTGCCGTTGTTGGTCAGGTCCGACCAGTACACGAGGATGACGGTTGCATCCCCGGCCGCCAGATAGTTCGGATTGGTGACGGCGTATTGCTCGGTGCGATTGTCGGCGCCGTAGATGACCTTGGGCACCGGCTGCGCGTCCCGGTCGGCCTTGGGCGACGCGAAGCGCGCCTTGGCCATACTCGCCAGCGCCGCGGAATCGTTCCACGACAGCACCGGGTTTGTCGCGACGCCGGTCGCCGCGTTTGAAGGGCTCGGGACCGTCGGCGCATCCGGAAGATCGGCCGGCGCCTGGGTGACGGTCAGTGAGTAGTCTCCCGTGCGATAATCGTAGCCGGCCACGCGAATGTAATAGCTCACCCCGGCCGTCATGCGCATGGTGATCTGCGGATCGGGATCGTCGGAGCAGCGGTCGTCGCTGCACATCAGCTCGGTTCCGCCGCACGTGTCGAACACGCCCAGCGTCGCGTCGAACTCGGCGCTCTCGGCGCTGATCGTCACCATGCCGGTCCGCGTAGCCGTAAACCTGTGCCACGTGTCGAGCATGTCGTAGAAGCTGCACCACGTCTCGTAGTCGCCGGTGGCGCCTACGGTGCTGCCTTGATAGGCGACGCCGTCCTGCAGTGTCACCGCATTGGCGCACAGATCGTTGGCCGGCGATTGCGTCGGGACCGTGTAGTAGACCTTGATCCACCACGTGTCGATGTAGCCGTCGTCCTCGAAGTACCAGTCATAGACCCAAAGCGTCCAGTACTGATTGACACCCTCGCCGGCAAAGTCGGTGATGCCGGTCACCGTGGCGCCGGGATTAGGCGTCGGGTCGTTCTGGTCGTCAAACAAGGTGTACTCGACGGTGAGGTCTTCATCGGTGCAGGTGATGGAGAGGTCGCCGGCATAGGGATACACGATCTCGTAGTGCACGTCGACGCACGTCACCACCGCATTTGACGGCGCTCCGCTGATGTAGACGTCGCTCCACATCCAATCGTCGTACACCGTCGCGTAGTCGGTGTCGTTGGTCCCCTGTCTGAACTCTCCCGTGCAAGTCTGCGCCGCCGTGATGCCTTTCGTGATCGGGCGGGTGGAACGGACCGGCTTCTCCGAGAGGATAAAATCGCGCAGGACCTTGAGCTGCGCCCCTTCTTCGATGAGCTGGCCGACGGCGGTAGCATGCCATTGGGCCTTGACGCGCGTGCCGTTGTCAAGGACCTCCAGGCGGCTGCCCGGCGCGCAAGGCAAGGCTTTCAGACACTCGATCGTGCGTAGTTCATCCACGCGGACCTCGACTTCGGCAAAGTGGGGATAGGTCGCATACGAATCCGTCTCCGGCGTCCAAGGCGATTCGCACTTGCAGGGACCGGCCGTCATCTTGGGCGGATGGGACCAGCCGCGCCGCGCGGAGGCGGCCGCTCTCGCACGCAACTGCGCGAGCCCGTCGCCCGGTGTGGGGCGTAGCCGCTCGGACCTCGGCCGAGACGTGGCGCGGACGGCCTCCTGGGATGCCGCCGCATCGGTCGATTGCGATGCCTCAACTCGCATCGAGGCCAAACATACGCTAACAAGAAGGATCGCGAGCGCATGGACGCCTCGGAACCCAACAGACCGTCTACCTGGTGAGGTATTCATCCTCAGACTCCTCTTCTTGAACTCTTCACGCACGTAGCAGGTACATTCACTCCCGCTCGGCGAGGAACGCGGACATTTTAGCTGCTGGCAACCCCGCTGGCAATCCTCCATTTTACCTATCCTGTCTAGGTGTAACCCTCATTCCACATAAGGAGAAGGCACTAACCTGTGTACGAGTCACGCACCAAGCCGACTTTTCCGGGAAAACCCCGTCTCTTCTCCCCGCCCCGGCAGCACCACCATTCTTCCCGGCGTGACGTTCCCACCAAAACGGGCCAGGCCGGAATCGCTGTATGTACTGTAGAATGCCTACTTTGTGCGACCCGTCCCATAAAAGGTAAAGCTTTCTAAGGACACTAGCCGATGACAACATGGGGTGAAAAGATGCTCTCCCAGTACTGGTAACGTGGTTCCTTGGCAGCCTGGAGACACTGCACGACACTCATGCGGGGTGTGAACGAAGCCGCTGTCATAATACGAGGAAAGGATTCACCATGAAGAGAGAAAAGGGACCCGACGCGAGACGATTCGTCATCATAGTGCTCCTCTTCGTTGGCCTGATGGCCGTGGCTCTGACCACGACCGGGTGCAACGATCAGATGGCGCGGATGCAGGAAGATCAGGCGCAGCTTCAGGCAATGGTGGCGGCCAACGCGCGCCAGCTCGCAACGATCTCGTCGCAGGTCCACGCTGGGCAGGGTCATCTCAGCGAAAGAAGCGCCGTCCTCATGCAGGACCAACAACGAACGCACAACGAGGTGCTCGCCATCCGCGACGAGCAGAATCAGCTTGCCCAAACCGTCACTCAGGGCAACGAGCAGCTTGCCGCCCGACTGGCCAGGCTTGAAGAGAACCAGACGCTGCTGCGCGAAGGCGTTACCCAAATATCCCAGATAGCGCAAACTACCAACACGTCCGTCAGCGCGATCGCGCGCGAGCAGGCCACGCTGCACCGTGTGGTCCAGCAAAACCAGGCGGAATTGGCACAAGCCGTCACGGCGGTCGCTCGCAACCAGGAGCAGACGCATGCCGGGATTGACCGGCTTCAGCAGGCCGATCGGGACCTGGCCGGCGCCATCGCAGCGGTGACCGACAGGCAGCAGGCCACCCACACGCTCATCGAGAACAACAACGAGCAAGTGCTGGGACAGCTCACCACGTTGACGGCCAACCAGGGCCAGCTTCGTGACGGCATTGAAGGGGTCCGTAGCCTGACGCAGAACGTCGCCACCGACCTCGTCGCCGTCGCGAAGGAGCAGGCAGCCATCCACGGCACGCTGCGCAGCCAGACCGCGACGCTGGCCGACAAGATCGCCGTCGTCCAACAGAATCAGGGCAATATCCAGTCGATCATCGAACAGGTCGCCAACACCACCAGCCGGACCGCCGACAAGGTCAGCGCCGTCGCTGCGGCCCAGGCGGCTTTGCAGCAGCAGCAGGGAGCGAACCAGACGGCGCTCACGGAGCGGTTGACCGCCCTTGCACAGAGCCAACAGGACCTTCGCGCCGGTGTCGGCGCCCTCGACACCCGAGCCGAGCTGGCCGCCACCCAACTCGCCGGCCTCACGTCGGCACAAGACGCCATCCAGCAGACGCTGGCCAGCAGCAACGAGACCTTGACCGCCTCGTCCGAGCATCAGGCCCAACTCAAGCGCGGCATCGACAGCCTGGACGGCAAGGCCGAGGCGCTGGCCACCGGCGTCACCTCCGTCGGTACGGAGTTGACCGCGCTGCACCGGACGGTGAGCACAGCCAACCAGGCTCTGGCGACTCAGGCCACCGCACTGGCGGAAAATCAGCAGGCCCTCCAGGTCGGTATCGGCGAGTTGACCGAACAAACCGGTCGCGTGGCTGTCGAACAAGCAACGCTACGAGAGACCCTCACCAGCCACGACGAGACTGCGCGCGGGCAGATGGCAAACCTCGCCGCCGGTCAGGAAAACCTTCGGAATAACCTCGATACGCTGACCACGACGACAAGCCAGGTCGCCAACGCTCAGGATGCACTCAACCAGGCACTGCGAACATCCAGTGAGACGCTCGGCAGCCACATGAACAGCCTGGCCCAGACCCAGCAAGAGGTGCTCAGCGGCCTGGACGCCGTCGCGGCGGCAAACGCCGAGCTCTCGAATCGACACGCGGCGCTTCAGCAAGCCGTAGAAACCGGCATAGCCGATCTGACTGACGAGACGGCTTTGCTGGCCGACGACCAGTGGACTCTTACCAAAGCCCTTGATGCCCATGCCGCGAGCGTCTCGGGTCAGATGACCGATCTGGTCGAGACGCAGTGGCAGATGCAGAAGGACCTGGGCAACGTGACGACCGCCGCGGACCGGCTCGCCGCCGACGTGATGGCCGTGGACGAACAGCAGGCCGAACTTGAAGCGACCCTGGCGACCGATCGTAACGCTGTCGCCGCCCGGCTGGCCGAGATCGCTCAAACGCAACAGCAATGGCTGGCGCGCGTCGATGGCACGCGAACCAACGTGGAGGTCGTCGCGGCGAGCATCGCCGCTCTCGAGCAGCGCGTCGCCAACCTCCAGGACACGTTCCAGAGCACATGTGACGGCGTGACCGCCAAGCTCGACGGCGGTACGCAGCAACGCACGCAGTTCGAGCAGACCGTCAGTCAGAACATGCAGGACTTGACGGAATGGGTCACGCAGCTTCGCACGATGCAGCGCTCGCTCCAGCAGCAGATGCAGCAGATCCAGACCAGCACGCAGAGCCAGAGTCAGGACATTCTCTCGGCGCTCGAGCAACTTCAGAAGAGGGCGCAGTCGAGCCTGATCGAGAGCGGCACTGAGCACACCGCTTTGCCTGCCTCGGCGCCCCAGGAGGTGCAGTTGCCGTAACCGAAGACAACGCCTGACGGCGTCACTATGAACGCCCACCCGGGGATGGCTGGAAATGGCCATCCCCTTTTTCGTTGCGTCGCCGCACGGATACTGCCGTTGCTAGAGCAACGCGATCCCGGCCGCTTTGCACTGGGCGACCATCTCGGCGGGCCAGACGCTCGCGTGAACCTCCCCGACGTGCAGCTTGCGCAGGAAGTACATGCACAGCCGCGATTGGCCGATCCCGCCGCCGATGCTGAGCGGCAGCTCGGCGGCCAGCAGGCGCTTGTGCCATTCGTATTCGCGCCGTTCGAGCGCACCGCGAATCTCCAGTTGCTCGAGCAACGTTTGCGCGTTGACGCGAATGCCCATCGAGCTGATCTCGAACGCCCTGTCGAGCAAGGGATAAGGCAGCAGGATGTCGCCGTTGAGCCCCTTCCTGCCGTCGCCCGTGGGCGTCACCCAGTCGTCGTAATCGGGAGCGCGCCCGTCGTGAATAGTCCCGTCGGCCAGCGCCCCGCCGATACCGATGACGAAGACGGCGCCGCGCTCCGCGACGATCCGGTCCTCGCGCTGTCGCGGCCCGACGTCCGGCCACCGCTCCAGCAATTCCTCGCTGTGCACGAAGGCGATCTCCCTGGGCAGTAGCGGCTCGATGTGCAGGTAGCGCTCGGAGACCGCTTCATCGGTCCGGCGCAGCACGTCGTAGATCTGCCTGACGATGTCCTTGAGGAAATCCAGGTTGCGCTCCTGCTCGCCGATGACGCGCTCCCAATCCCACTGATCGACGTAGACCGAGTGGAGGTTGTCCAGGCAGTCCTCGTCGGGCCGGATCGCGTTCATGTCGGTGTAAAGCCCCTCGCCGGGCCCGAAGCCGTAGTCGGCCAGCACCATGCGTTTCCATTTGGCCAGCGAGAAGAGGCATTCCGCGTCGCTGTAGCCGTCGTCCTTGATCTTGAATGTCGCTTTGGCTTCGACGCCGTTCAGGTCGTCGTTGACGCCGGAGCCCTTGCGCACGAACAGCGGCGCCGAGACCCGCTGGAGACTGAGTGCCTCGGCCAGGCGGTCCTGGAAGAAGTCTTTCACGAACTTGATCGCGCGCTCGGTGTCCCGCAGGCTGAGCATCGACTTGTAGTTGGGGTTCAGAATCAGGTCCGGCATCTATAGCTCCATCCTGAGGTCCATCGAAACCACCCGGCAGGTCTAGGCAGCCTGTGGGCGGCCACGGAACATACCCCAAACCGCCACGGGCGTCAAAATAAATGTCCCGTGCTGGAAATCCGGCTCCTTGGGCGCAATAATCGGCCCCTGCGAGCGTCTGTACGGTTATACCGATGTCATGGAGGTAGAGAAATGAAATGCAACCATGCTTCAGACATAGCGTTGGGCCTGGCGCTGGCGACGATCTCGCTCGTGCTGGGCTGCTACATTGACGCCGGTCACGGCGGCTGCAGCAGCGGCAGCTATCCGGCCAAGGCCCAACGCACGGAAGAACTGACCGTTCCGCTGGGCGAGGTTTCCGCCCTCGATGTCGAGACCAACGTCGGGACCATCGTACTCGACAGCGCTGAGGTGGCCGAGGCGCACATCACCGCCGACATCACGGTCCGAGCCAAGACCGACGAGGAGGCCCAGCAGCTCGTCGAGCAGGTCCGCATCAGCGCCGCGCCGTCCGGTCGCGATCTGGTCATCAAGGCGGTCAAGCCGCCGGGCTTCGGACGCAATCAGCTTGCCGTCGACTTCACGATCACGGCGCCGGGACGCCTGGCCGTTACCGGCACGACCAACGTCGGCGATATTCGCGTCACGCGTTTTGCCGGCAACGTCGAAGCCAGGACCGACGTCGGCAAGATCGTCTGCAACGGTCTGCGCCGTGATGCGACGCTTCGCACCAACGTTGGCGACATCCGCGCCGCCTACGCGCCGGATGCTCCGGCCCGGATCGAGCTGGCCGCGACGACCAACGTAGGGGACATCGACTTCACCGGTCCGAGCGAGGTCTCCGCCAGGCTCTCAGCTTCATCCAACGTTGGCTCGATCGACACCGACAGACCCCTGACCGTGACCGGCCAGATGAAGAAGTCCATCAATGCGACACTCGGAAACGCCGAAGGCGACATCAGGCTGCGTACTAACGTCGGCTCGATCAAAATTCGATAGGCCGCGCTTTCGGTGTCAGGAGTTCGAAAGGAATTCAGCTTGTGACATACAGGCTATCGCCTCTTCAAAGCGCTGCAATCAGCGCCCTCTGGGTTCCGGCGTTCATTGTGGGCGTTTTCCTGCTCGCCGGCCTGACCGGGATGGAGTTGGACGACCGACCCGCTCTGTACGCCCTGCTCGTGAGCGTACCGGTGCTGTCCGGCGCGTTTTGCCGGCAACTTCGCGGCGTGCTCTACGGTGCGTTCGGTCTTGGTGTCGGCATGTTTGCCGTCGCTACCTTTGTGGCCCTTTTTGTGAGGGCCATGAACGTAGACTGGACTCGGGTGGTGGTCATCATCCCGCTCGTCGTGGTCTTGTACCTGGTATTCTGCCTTCCCGCCTGGTGGGGTCTGCGCAGACTCCGACGCCAGACCGCGGCGCCGCGCGTCACCTAGGCCACAGCAGCGCCAGCGCGAATCCGGCCCCGGCGACGCATAGCGCCGCGGGCAGCACCTTGAGCACGATGCGCGGCAAGGGTGTCTCGAAGTAGCTGGCCGACAGCGCCAGGCACAGGTGGATGGGACTGACCGACAGCCCGAAAACCAGCCCCGCGAATGCCAGCGTCTCGATCCCCAGGTTTGGACCGTTGGTGCTCTGGATATAAGGCATGAGGAAGGGATACGTGATCGCGACCGTCCCCATCGTCACGCCGGTACTGGCGCCCACAAGAAACGGCAGCAGAAACACCACCGACAGAGGCGGCAAGTGCAGTTGCGCAAAGAAATCGACCACGCTGCCGACCGCGCCGCTGGCGTCGAGGATGAGCCTGAACCACAGCGCCCCGAAGATGAGCATCACCATGTCGGGCTCTTTGGCGGCCTTGAAGAAGCCCGGCCAGCGCCGCGGCGCGACGCGATGCAGCAACAGCAATCCCACGATGGCCAGGAAGATTCCTACCGCCGGTGGCACGTCCAGCACCACGTACAGGACAGCGGTAAACGCGATGGGCCAGAAGGCGTGCATGAAGTCGCGCACGTGTGCGAAGAAAGCCGCCTTGGGCTCCGCGCTGCGGCGCTGACGCGGCGGGATGCCCACCAACAGCAGAAATACGACGCCACCCAGCGTGCCGGCCAGCGTCAACGCCAGGTGGTGGCTGACCAATTGCCAGGCGGAGATGCTCAGCATGCCCTGGATCAGCGGAACAGCAGGAAAGAGCGGCCAGATCGGCTCCCACTGGTGGCGAAAGAGGAAGTTGATCGCGGCCAGGCGGCTGCGTTCGACCCCGATCTTGTCGCCGGCGTCGCGCACCATCGGCGCCGACAGCATGATCCCGCCCGGCGTCGGCAACATGCCCATCATCAGCGGGATGGCGGCCAGCGCCACGCGCCGGCTGCGAAACAACCCGTGCATCGCGGGCGCCAGCCGAGCCGAGATGCCGACCTGCGTCAGCGCGTGCCCCACCACGTTGACCAGCAGCAGTAGCGCCGTCAGCGACACGAAAAGGTACGGTGTCGTCTCCGTCAACGGCACGCGGCGCCACTCGTCGGCCAGTTTGCGTCCCATCGCCTGAGGTGTCACCCCCAGCAGCACCGCCAGCACCACCGCCACGATCATCATCGCCAGGCCGATCTTGACCCGGACCCGGAGCAAGCCGACCAGGACGAGCAGCGATACGAATATGGCACCTAAGGCATACATCGACGGAAAGGCCCTGAGAATAGACACAAGCGTTTCGAAAGCCCGGCGATTGTATCGGCCCTGGGGTAGACACGAAAGCGCGAATCGCCAATTATCGCGGAGGCGACGCCGGGTCTGCTTGGCACGGGCAGAGGTACCGCTTATCTACAACATCGCGCTGATCCTCCACGGCCACGAGCACGCCTATCGCCGGTACACGTGGGCTGGTTACGACGTGTGCATGGCCCCTTCGCCGCAATACGATCGTGATCCGGACTGTTTCCACCGCCAAATGAAACTGGTGCCCTTGGGCCAAGCTCAAGTCATTGCTATGGTTAGCGGCGCCTCGTCACGGCCTGACGCGAAAAAGAAGCAGTCTCCCTGTCACCTCACGGCGTGACCCGCCACTATCCCTGCAGCTACGCTGGTCGGACGGCGACGTCGCGAACGGATTTGGTGGGAAAGGTATGCCGGGAGCCTGGATTCTCATACTCTTCTGCTATGGCTTGTCCACAGTCGCAGCTCAGGCTCTGCTCTTTCGGGAATACCTGGCGGGTCTCGATGGCCGGGACATGGGCGTTGGCCTCTTCTTCGGCGCGTGGCTGCTGTGGGCGGCCCTCGGGACCTGGATCTTCCGCAGGGCGCAGCGGCTGAGGTCCCGCCTTGCCCAGGCTGCGGAACTCGTCCTGCTGGCCTGTATTCCGGCATTCTGTCTGCAATATGGATTGTTCGTCTTCCTTCGGGAGGCAGCGGGGGCCGAGTCGCACGCTTTCGCGACGCTCTGGCACATTCTCGGGTGCTCTCTATTGGTCACGGCCCCCGGCTGCCTGCTTACGGGCTTTCTTCTCCCCTTGCTGTGCAGTCGGTTCGCTCGAAGCGACAGCCTGGCCGTCGGTCGTGTCTGTACGTGGGCTGGAGCCGGCGGCGTCTTGGGCGGGCTGGGTGTCGCAGGACTGCTGCAATTGGGCCTCGGCACGGCCAGCATCTTTCTCCTGCTGTCGGTCCTATTGTGCGGCGCTGTCGCCTGGTCCGTCTGGACCACGCCGGGACAGAGCCGCCGTGGCATCGCGCGGGCTATCGCTGCCTCGTGCCTGATCGTCGTCCTCACGGCGCTGGGCCTTCGCGCCGACGTGGCGCTGGCCAAGATTCTGCGCGAGCGGCAGTGGGACCGACTCGCGCCGGACAGGGTCCTGGAAGGCCGCTTCTCGACCGCAAAGGGCGAGTATCTGTACGGCGCCGACAACGGCCGACGGATCGTCACGAGAAACGGACGGGTCTACGAAACGATCGGTGACCAAGCCGCCGCGGGAAAAGCCGCGGCCTTGGCGCTGTCGCAGAACACCAACGCCGAGCGGGTGCTCGTCATTGGCGACGGACTGTCCGTCTGCGCGAGTTTCCTCAAGTCGGCCAACGTCAAGGTGGTGGATTGGTTCGTGCCCGACCAGCAGTATGTACCCTGCCTGTTGGCGCGCTTGCCTGAGGCGCTGGGCGTGTCCGATTCGCGGCTGCAATATCTGGCGGGAGACCCTCGAACGACATTGGCCGGCCGGCCGGACACGTACGACATCGTGGTCGTCAACTTCCCCGGCGCCGTGAGCGCTGCACTGGACCCGTTTCTGTCTTTCGAGTTCTTCGAGCAGGTCAACCGCTCTTTGCGCTCCCTCGGTCTGTTCGTGCTGGGCATCGAGGGCGCCGAGAGTGACGCACCCGGCAAACCCGCCTACCTCGGGGCGTGCGTGAAGAATACGCTCGACGCGGCCTTCGGCCAGACGATCCTGGTGCCCGCCGGCCAGCGAACCTTCTTCCTGTCGGCTCCGGCGCCATATCTCCAGGTCTCCCCCATTGCGCTTCAGACTCGCTTCAGTCTGCTGGAAAACGCCGAGACCATCCTGCCACCCGAAGAACTATCGAGCGTTTATCGCCCCGTTCGCGCATCCGAGATGCTGGATTCATTCGACGCCGCGGCGTTGCCGGCGGAGTTGGTCATCACGGACCGCAATGCCGCCCGTTACCTGGGACAACTGCTGCAGACCGCGCACGATTCAGGACTGCCTCTGATCGAACCGGCGCAGACACTCTTGCGCGGAGGCTTGCTCGTCGTGATGGCCTGCCTCGGGGTACTGGCGCTCGTGCGTATCGCCTATGTGCTCGGGACAACCCCTCGCCGCAAGCAGGGCTTCGATCCACACAACAGTGAAACGCTTTGTTCCGATGTGCTGACCGTCATGGGTGGATCGACCCTGGCAGCCTTCGCGACGTTCATCGTGCTGGTCTACGCCTACCAGAGGCGGTTCGGCACGTTGCATCTGCACGTCGGCTTTCTGTCTGCGGCGCTCATGCTCGGCCTGGCGGTGGGCGCTGCGGCGGTCGGAGGCCTGCTTTCCTCCTTGCGTCGCGCCGGCAGCCAACCGGTGTATTTCGTCTTGTGCGTATTGCTGATCCTCATGGGCTTTCACGCGGTCTGCCTGGTCGGAGCCGGTGTATGGATCGAGCGCTCCCTGCTGACACAGCACGGCGTGGCCGTTTGGATACTGCTTACCGGCTTCTTCACCGGCGGCGCGCTGGCCGCGGGCGCGAAGCTGTTCGGCCTGTGCGATCTCAATGCCGAGCTTGCGGCCGCGCGCCTCGGTAGCGCGGACCACCTGGGCGCCGCCCTCGGCGCCGGCCTGGCCGCGTTCGTCCTCATACCGCTGCTTGGGCTCGGAGCGGCGCTGTATGTTCTGGCGGCTTTCGTGCTCGCAAACCTCGCCTCCACAGGTGCTGTGTACCGCCAGGTTGCGCGCCCAGGCCGGCGTGTCGCTCCACATCCGGTGCTGACCCCTGCCGGCTACAGTCTCTTCGCCGTGACGTCCTGCGTCGTGGTGAGCATCCACCTGTTGTCCTACCTGGAGAAATCGCACGCGCAGGCCCAGGCGACGACGGTCATCGGCGAGTGGGTGGAGGGACGCAGGGTCTCCGCCAAGACCACCACCGTGGCGGGCACCTCCAAGACCTACCACGAGGTCCGCGCCGGTTCGCGCTTGACGGGCTACATCTTTCGCTCCGAGGACTTCACCGGGACGGTCTACGGTTACGCCGGTCCGATGTCCGTCATTGCCTTTGCCGACCCCAACGGCACGCTGATCGACTTTCGGATCACGCGCTCGCGCGAAACGCCGCGCTACATCAGTCGCATACGAGGATGGATGGACTCGCTCAAGGGCAAGAAGGTCTTTGGCGACAATCCTATGGCAGGCGTCAACACTGTCAGCGGCGCGACACTGAGCAGCGATGCGATCCTGCGCCTGCTGCGCAATTCCGGGCGCGAGTTTGCCGTCTCGGTTTTCGGCCAGCATGAAGCACCGCAGGTCACGCCACAACATTGGACTGAACGGGTCAACTGGCCTCTGGCCTGCTGGGGCGCCTCGGCGATGATAGCGGTCGGCGCCATCCTACACGGCCGGTTCTGGAGCCGTCTCGTCCTGCTGGCGTTGACCGTGGGTGTCGCCGGTTTCTGGCTCAACAAGCAGTTTTCCACCGACCACGTCATCCGCCTGCTCAGCGCGGACGGACTGCTGGCCGGCACGCTCGGCGGGCTGTGTCTGTTGCTGGGCGTGCCGCTGTTGATCCTGCTATTCGGGAACCTCTATTGCGGCTATCTGTGTCCCTTCGGCGCGTTGCAGGAATTGGTCAGCCTGATCGCGCCCAAGCGGTTCAAGGCACGGTTGTCCCTGCCGGCAATCACGCTGGGCCGGTCGCTGAAATACGGCGTGCTCTTCGTCCTCGTCGTCGCGTTCTTCACGGTGGGCAGCAAACATCTCCTCGAAGCGGACCCTCTGACCAGCGCTTTCGACCGGCAGGCCTGGTCCGGCAACCTGTTCGCGTCGCTGGGGCTGATCCTGGCGATTCTCGCGCTGCTGGGCAGCCTGTTCGTGACACGCCTGTGGTGCCGCTACGTGTGTCCCACCGGCGCTTTCCTGTCGCTGTTCAATCGGGCCGGATGGCTGGCCCGCCTGCTGCCGGCCAAGAAGTTCGGACGTTGCGAATTCGGTCTGGGCGGGCGCGATC
Organism: Sedimentisphaerales bacterium; assembly: GCA_016927855.1. Lineage (GTDB taxonomy): Bacteria > Planctomycetota > Phycisphaerae > Sedimentisphaerales > Anaerobacaceae > JAFGLV01. Next base: position 29,413 of record JAFGLV010000136.1, on the reverse strand, counting down.
ACGCCGACTGCATCTACTGCGACCGTTGCCGCTACACGAACCCCCTGGTCCCGACGCGAGACGACGTAGTCGCCAAGACCGGACCCAATGCCGTTTCGGGCGTGTTCCTGGGAGGCCTTCTCGCTCTGGCGCTACTGACGTTGTCTCCGTTGCGAAAAGCACCGCCGGCTCCACCAGCGCCAACGCCTTCCGAGGTCCGCGCCGCTGCGGAGATCGAGAGCCCTACCGAGAGACCGTTCCGCCAGCAGCGTCAGCGCCGCGGCCGGCGCCGCTGACACCACTTCGAGCCCAACCTCGACTGGCGAATATGCGAGACGGAGTGAAGGTTGACGCGGCGGCGCCGACGTGATAGCTTGGCGGCATCTTAGGAGATGCAGGCATGGAACTGTCGTGGATCAATAAGCTCCGCATCGCCCTGGTGGGCCTGCTGGGTTTGGTTGTCATCGGGATTCTGGCGTGGCCCGCGGCCGCTCCGGCGGACCCGCTGGGACCGGTCCGCTCAACCGGCGTGGGTCTGTCGGGAACGGTCTTTCTGCTGGTCCTGGCCTTCGGTCTGGGCTTCGTGGGATACTTCGTCACCTGGCCCCACGGTCGGGAGATCGGCATCCTGACGGTTCCCTTCGGCCTGGCGGCCTGGGCCGTCCGCTCGGGTCCGATGCGCGCGCTGACCCAATCCAATCCCCTGCCGGCTGAGCGTGAGGCGCTCGTGCAGTCGCTGCGTTTCGAGCCGGTCTATTGGCTGCTGATTGTCGCGGCAGGCTTTGCCGGCGTGCTGGCCGCCGAGCACCTTCGTCCTGCCTCCGAATCTCGTCTGACGCTCGCCAAGATCAAAGGTCAGATCAAAACGGACACAGTGCTGACTATCCTGATGGCGGCGATGATCGTCGTGCTCGTGGCGCAGTTCCTTCTCGGTGCTTTCGCGCAGAACGTGCCCACCTTCATCAAGCCGCCGGCCGCTCAGCCTGCCACCGGCCAGATCGTATTCGCCGGCCTAGCGGCATTCGTCGCGGCCGCGTTCGTAGCCAAGAAGTTCTTCGGTCTCAGCTACGTCTGGCCGACTGTAGCGTCTGTGCTGGTGGTGCCGTTTGCCGAGATGGCCTATTGTCGCGGTGACACGATTGCCGTCTTTGCAGAAACCCAGCCGGCCACCTCTTTTCCTCATGCCGTCCTGGCCATCCTGCCGATTCAGCTCGTGGCGTTCGCGGCGCTGGGCTCCGTGATCGGCTACTGGCTGGCCGTTCAATACGACTACTGGCGAACCCACGAAGCGGCCTGATAAAGGACGTCTCGCTTCGTTTTTTTTGCCCCGCGCTACGCGCGCAACTGCTTGCAACGAAGCATCTTGCGCCCTGGACGTCTCATAACCGCACCACGTCAATTCAAGAAAACCGAATTTGTCTGGTTTCGCCTCCCCAATTGGCCGACATAGTAGATGTCCTAACACCCTGTCGCCAGGCTTCAGGGTGTAGGACGTGACTTTTGTGGCCTCGCGAAGTCGTGGCCGGAACGAGTGAATCAGATGAACAGACTGAGAGCAGATTTCGTAGAGAACACGGTAAGACCAGCCGGCAAAAGGAGTTAACGATGTTGGTTCTAAGCAGACAACGAGATGAGTCCATCATGATCGGCGACGACGTCGAGATCACCATCGTAGACGTCCGCGGGGACAAGGTTCGTCTGGGCATTACCGCCCCGAAGAGCATCCCGGTCCACCGCAGGGAGATCTACGACGCCATCCAGCGTGAGAAGGCTGAGAAGGCCGCTGGGACCGAATCTCAGGACAAGTCTCCGGCTGAGCAGAACGACAGCACCGAGGAAGCGGACGAAAAAGAGAAGGCCAAAGAGCATCAGAAACACTAATCCTTCCGGCACGTTCACCCTGTCGTTTCTCGTCTGTCCCTGATTCGCCATCCCCCCTCCTGTAGCGCAGGAGGTTTCCCTGCGCCTCCGACCGTCCTGGTTCCTCGCCTGGCACCTCTTTCGGACCTTCCACACAACTCGCCGCGCCGGATTCTCAAGACCAGGTGCTTGCGGAGCAGTCCCAAACCGTTATGATCGGGACTCGTAATCGATCACAGGATTATTCTCTTCAAGGGGTGGTTCAATGGCACATCGAGAAAGGGCGTTTCCCTGGCTTCTCGGCGCGATCCTGACGGTGGCAGCCTGCGCGACCTGGTGCCAGGCGGGTGAAAAGCCAGACGCCTTGGCGCACGACTACCACGTCAAACCGGTGCCCTTCAACCTGGTTCACGTCGCCGACGGCTTTTGGACACCGCGTCTGGACACCAGCCGCAGAGTCACGATCCCTTACGCCTTCGCCATGTGCGAGCAGACCGGTCGCATCCGCAATTTCGAGAGAGCCGCGGGCCTGCGCCCAGGCCAGCACGAGGGGATCTACTTCGATGACTCCGACGTCTATAAGGTCATGGAAGGCGCGGCGTATGCGCTTCAGGTCAATCCGGATACGATGATGCGGCTTTATCTTGAGAAGCTCATCACGACCATGCGCGCCGCCCAGTGGGACGACGGATACCTCTACACGTTCTACTCGGTACCGGAAAGGCAGCCTGAGAAACGATGGACAAATGTCCAGTCGATGCACGAGCAGTACTGTGTCGGACACATGTACGAGGCGGCGGTCGCTCACTACCAGGTCACCGGTGACACGTCGTTCCTGAAGATCGCCACCGACAACGCGGACTTGATCTGCCGCACTTTCGCTCCCGGCAAACGTACTGACCCCTCGGGACACGAGGAAATCGAGATCGCTTTGTGCAAGCTCTACCGCGCCACCGGCGACGAACGATACCTCGACGAGGCCAAGTTCCTGCTGGATCAGCGCGGACGGCGCGGCAACCGGGGTCCGAACGGCAACGGCGGACTCTACGGCGTGTACGCCCAGGACCACGAACCGGTTACCCAGCAGACCCAGGCGGTGGGCCACTCGGTACGCGCCGCCTATCTCTATACCGGCATGGCGGACGTGGCTGCCCTGACCGGCAACATGGACTACGTCCGCGCCATCGACGCGATCTGGCAGGACACGGTCTCGACCAAGCTTTACGTCACCGGCGGGATCGGCGCCAGCGGCGGCAATGAAGGCTTCAGCGAACCTTACGAGCTGCCCAATGCGACCGCGTACTGCGAGACGTGCGCGTCGATTGCCAATGTCCTGTGGAACCATCGCATGTTCCTCATGCACGACGACGCCAGGTATATCGACGTGCTGGAGCGCACGCTGTACAACGCCGCGCTGTCAGGCATTTCCATGGAAGGCGACCGCTTTTTCTATCCGAATCCGCTGGAATCGACCGGAAGCGAGCGCAGCCCCTGGTTCGCGTGCGCGTGCTGTCCGTCGAACGTGGCGCGCTTCATCCCGTCCGTGCCGGGATACGCCTACGCCTACCAGGACAGCGATGTCTACGTGAACCTCTTCGTCGGCGGCGACGCGACCATCGCGACCGCCTCCAACAAAGTCACGCTCGCGCAGCAGACGCGCTATCCGTGGGACGGTGCGGTGACGATCACGGTCGCGCCGGAGAAGAGCGAATCGTTTGCCGTCTGCGTGCGCATCCCGGGTTGGGCGCGCAATGAAGCAGTCCCGAGCGACCTCTACGCTTTCCAGAGGACCAGTGATGAGAAGGCCCAACTGAAGATCAACGGCAAACTGGTGCCGCTCGACGTGCAGCGAGGCTTCGCGCGGATCGAGCGGACCTGGCAAAAGGGTGACACGATCGAGTTGAACCTGCCGATGCCGGTCCGGCGAATCATCGCTAACGAGAAGGTCGCGGCCGACCGGGGCAAGGTCGCGCTCCAGCGTGGTCCGCTGGTCTTCTGCCTGGAAGGGCCCGATAACGATGGCCAGGTCCTCAACCTGGTCATCCCCGACGACGCACAATTTACCACCGAGCACCGGCCTGACCTGCTCAACGGTGTCACGGTAATCATGGGCCAAGCTCGCGCCACCAAGCGCACCATGAACGGTGACATCGTCCTGACCACCGAGCGGACCTTCACCGCCATCCCGTATTACGCCTGGGCCCATCGCGGCCGCGCCGCCATGACGGTTTGGCCCGCACGCGAGATGCAGGCCGCCCGGCCCGAGCCGGCCGACACCCTGGCCTACGTCAGCAGGACCACCGCCTCCTTCGTACACAAATCGCTCGCGTCGATCACCGACCAGGTCATACCGCCCAACTCGCGCGACAACTCCCTCGGCCAATTGGATTTCTGGCCGCACAAGGGCACGACCGAGTGGATCCAGTTCGCCTGGGACCGTAGAGACGCAAAATCTTGCGTCTCTACCGTCAAGGTCTACTGGTTCGACGACACCGGCCAGGGTGAATGTCACCTACCCAAGTCATGGCGTCTGCGCTACCGCGACGCCAGCGGCACGTTCCAGCCTGTCGTGAACAAGACACCCTACGGACTCGAACTCGACACGTTCAACACCGTGACGTTCGACCCCGTCGAGACGGACGCACTGAAGATCGAGATCGTCCTCCAGGAGGGCTGGTCCGCCGGCGTGCAGGAAGTCATCATCGAGTGAAATGTGGCACCCTCGCCCTCGGGGGTGAACCGTTTGTAGTGGGCCGGTAAGGGCCTATATGCCGTGAGGTCGTGGCGGCGAGTACAGGGTGAAATAGCGTCTTGCGACGCCACTACAAAAAGATGCGTCCCCAGCCGAGGGCGGCTGGGCTACACACTCAGAACCGGTTGGGATGTACCTTCGCGGCGGTAGGATAGGCTTTAGCCCATGCTGACGGGACACGCCCAACGACGGGCTGCATGGGCTAAAGCCCATCCTACATGCTGGTCCGCCGGCGTGCAGGAAATCGTCTTCGAACAACTTGCCTGCCGTGGGCGCGAGCGCTCACGCTCTCATGCCCTTGCGGGCACACTACGAACGGGATTCAACCCCCGGTGAAAGATTTTTTCATTTTCCTGTTGGCATCTTGTACAACTGTACGATATACTGCTCGTACACTTGTACAAGGAGATGAATATGGCCAAATCCAAGCTACCGCGCATGAGCCCAGCCGAGACCGAGATTCTGCAATTGCTCTGGCAACTCGGCGAGGCGACTGTCCAACAGACCTGCGACCGCCTGCCGCGGCGGCGGAAGATCGCCTACGCCACCGTGCAAACGCTCCTGCGCCGGCTCGAGAACAAAGGATACATCACCCATCGCACCGAAGGCAAGGCCCACGTCTTCCTGCCGGTCGCTAAGCGTGAGGACGTCATCAAGCGGTCCGTCAGCGATTTCGTCAACCGCCTCTTCGGCGGCGACCCGATCCCGCTGATGCACTACCTGGCCGAGCATGGCAAGATCAGCGCCGACGATATCGAGGAATTGAAACGCCTGGTCGGGAAATAGCCGGCCAACGGCTTTTTGGGAGGGAAACCTCATGGAAGCTGTACTCAATCGAATCTCCGACTACCTGCAAGCCCAGAGCGGGCAGATCGCCGTGCTGGTGATGGTCGTCGCCGTCATTTCGTGGGCCCTGCGCCATCGCAGCGCGCACGTACGCTATCTCCTCTGGCTCGTGGTGCTGGCTAAGTGCCTCGTGCCGCCGGTAGTGCACGTGCCGTTGCCGGTTCTGTCTCAGGCCGTGCCAGAAGTGGAGGCAGCGGCTGTTTCAGAAGTGCCGCGTTGGGAGACACCTGCCCTGCCGGCACGTGTCGAGTCGCAACCGATGGCAACAACACCCACAACACCTTTGGCGGTGCCGCCCCGGCAACTCGACACGCAACAATGGCTGGCGGTCGTCTGGCTAACCGGCATAGCGGTTTTCGCACTCGTTGCAGCTACCAAAGCAGGTCGAACCGTGCTGTGGCTGAGGCGACAGCGACAGCCAATGCCGCCTGATCTACAGGCGAGCACCGTCTCTCTTCTGTCGTCTTTGAAACTCAAAAGACTGCCGAAGATGTGGCTGATCGAGGGCGTCGGCCAGCCTTTCGTCTGGGGTCTCCTGCGTGGAGACGTCTATCTACCGCTCAACTTTGCCGCGGTCACGAACGACGAGCATCGCAGAGGCATTCTGGGTCACGAGCTCTGTCACGTTCTGCATCTCGACGCCGCGGTCAACATCCTGCAGATCGTGGCTCAGATGATCTTCTGGTTTCATCCGCTAGTGTGGTGGGCGAACCGCAAGATACGACAGGAGCGCGAGAAATGCTGCGACGAGATGGCCATCGCCCGCCTGGGCGCCCAGCCCAGAGAATACAGCACCGCCATCATCAACACCCTCGTCGGAGAACAGGAATCGCTCCGGTCCGTTCCGTCGCTGGCCATCGCCGGTCCGGCCAAGAACATCGAGGAAAGGATAAGAACCATGCTCAGACCGGGAAGGAGATTCTACCGACGCCCGAGCGCAGCCGTAGCGGCTGTCACCACGGTTTTTGGTTTGCTGGCCATCCCGACTGTCTTAGTGCTCACCGCCCGTGCGAGAGCGTCAGGCGAGACCGATAATGCCGTTGCTGAAGGGACTCCCGAGTACTACCCGTTGCCGCCAACATGGCGTCTCGATTACGATGATGGACTGCGCGCAGGCGGCGCGCGGACATGGAAGGGCCAGATGGCCAACGACCTGGCTTCGCTGGAGATCTGGCCCAGGCCGACAGACCTGCAGGATACAAGTTGGAAGGACGAGGACTACAGGTTCGAGGTCCTGTCGCTGGATGGCCGGTCAGTAGGTACCATCGACATCCGGCGAGACGACAAGGACGGACAAGTGCCACGGTCGAAGATATTCAGGCCGGGCAAGTATTCCCTGCGTTACCGGCGGGGAGGTGGGAAAAGTGCCGACAACTTCCGGATGTACGCCGGACCGTTCGAGATCGATCTGAGCCAACCGGGGATGTACAAGCTGTACTTCGCCCCGAAGCTCGGAAATGCCGAGATCACGGGTTCCGTCGGGGGATGTTATGCGCTGAACTTTGAAAGAACAGACGAGGGCTTCAGCGTCACAGGCTTCGTATACCAATACCCTGCGAAGCAATACACGATCAACGGCCTGCCCGCCGGCACGTATCGGCTCAGTGGCGTGACGCAGTACGACGGTCCCAATGTGTTCGTCAGCCAGGCGCACGCGAGCGTGAAAGCCGATGAGAAGCTGACGGTTGATATCAACGCGCCGCCGCAGGGAGACTGTTCCTTGCGTGGCGTCATCATCGGCAGGTGTGGAACCTATTGGGCACCGACACCGGCGCCATTGCAGACGGAACGACAGTGGTTCGTTCTGATTCGTACGCGCGGCAGCGGACCGGTTGAGAAGACCGGCGCCTACGAAGCTCAGACGATGGACAGCCACTACGTCATCCGCAAGCCCAGGATCGTCCAGGAAACCGATACTCGCGCCAGCTACACGATCAGCGGCATCGCTCCGGGCGAGTACACCGTGACCATCATCGAGCATCCACGGTTCGAAGGCGTCCCGATCGAGCGGCAGCAATCCAAGCTGCTGACGCTCCGGCCGGGCGAGACCGCGGCGCTCGACTTCGACCTGGGGGACCCTGTCGTCTGGCGTTACGATCCCAACGGTGTACGGCCGACCGGCATCAACTCGGAATTACCGCCCCTCGGTCAGATCGGCCATGCCGCACAAGCCGACCGGACAAAGGGCAAGAGGCTGCTGGTATGCTTTTTCGACATGAACCAGCGCCCGGCACGCAACTGCCTGTTGGAACTGAACCGGCGGGCCGAGTCGCTGGCCGCACAAGGCATCGCGGTGCTCGCGGTACAAGCCTCTGCGGTGCAAGCCGACACGCTCGACGACTGGCTCAAGCAGAACGCGATTGCTTTTCCAGTTGGCCAGATCGCCGGCTCGGAGGACGGCACGCGCTTCGCCTGGGGCATCGAAGCCTTGCCGTGGTTGATCCTGACCGATGAGCACCGTGTCGTCGTCGCCCAGAGCGGCGCACTCGAGGCTATCGCGAACCACTGCGGTGGGATGCCAGAGGACCGATGAACACACACGAGCGATTCGTCGGTTCTCAGAGAAAAGACCGCATACGTCGAGGTTCTTCTTCTTTTTTCCAGTGCGTCTTTGCATCGTCGCCGTACATCGCTTAGGGTGAAAATCAGTGGGGGTACGGCTATCTCTGCTAGCGGCGCCGGCCGAGCCGGCCGGCAACGACGCCGCACCACAACTGGAAAATGCCTATTGTGGAGGCATTGCAGTAGAAAGGACCAACCATGACACAGGCAAGAACCGGCAACAAAGTGAAGCTGCACTTCACCGGCAAGCTGGATGATGGAACCGTCTTCGCGTCGTCGGCCGAATCGGCGCCGATCGAATTCACTGTGGGTGAAGGCAAGGTCCTTCCCGGTCTGGAAGAGGCAGTGGAAGGCATGGCGGTGGGCGATGCCAAGACCGTCACGATACCCTCGGAACAGGCCTACGGGCCGCGGCGGGACGACCTGACCCAGGAGATCCCGAGAGATCGCTTGCCGTCGGATTTGTCGCCCGAGGTGGGCCAACGGCTCCGCATCGAGCAGACCGGCGGCGATACCGTCCTCGCGTCGGTCGCGGCGGTGACGGACGAGACCATCACCATCGATGCGAACCATCCCCTGGCAGGCCAGGCGATCACGCTGGAACTGGAGATGGTCGAGATCGCCTGAACCGCTCGCAGTGAGCCGTCAGACGTTCGGTCACATGCGTTTGTAGCGCGGACCACCGCCGCCTTCGGGGCAGGTCCAGCGGATGTTGTCGAAGGGGCACTTGCGCTGGCAGGTCTTGCAGTGCAGGCAGTTCGACGGATTGGCCGGCTTGACCTCGTCATGGATCGTCTCGTACACGCCGGCCGGACAGAAGGTGATGCCGGGACTGCCGAAGATCGGCCTGAAAGAAATTTTTCGAGAAAATTTTGTTTTTGCGTTGACATCTACGTCATACTGACGTATGTCTTATGGACGTAGGCAGAACTGGATACCAGGAGTCATTCACGAGGTGCATCAATGAGCAGGCAACCCATGGATCGACTGGGCAAGTTGCAGCGGGCGGTGCTGGAGACGGTCTGGGAGATGGGCGAGGCGACCGTTCGGCATGTCTGGGAGCGGCTGTGTCCGGGCAAAGAGGTCTCCTATACGACGATTCTGGCCGCGATGCAGCGGCTGGAGAAATCCGGCTGGCTGCGACACCGCGCGGAGGGCAAGACGAACGTCTATCGGCCGACGCGCACGCGAGAGCAGGCGGGCCTGAACTCGGTGCGTACGTTCGTCGAGCGCATGTTCGACGGCAACGCCTTGCTGATGTTCCGCCACCTAGTCGAGGAAGGCGGGCTCAGCGACGAAGAGCTGCAAGAGCTTCAGAGACTCATCGACAAGAAACGAAAGGAGAGACCGAAATGATGCGAGAGCTGTTCCTGCGAGACCTGTCGTTGTGGACCTGTTTGTGGCAAAGTTCCGCGTTTGCCGGACTCGGATTGATCGCCGGCTGGCTCTTGCGGCGCCGTCCGGCCCGGGCCTACCAAGTGCTGCTCCTGGCCATGGTAACGGCGGTGGCCGTTCCGCTCCTGAGCGCGGTAGTCAAGCACTTGGACCTCGGGGCTTTCGTCGCCAAGCCGACCGAGATGTCGTACGCGCTGCCGGAGATGCCGTTCGCGATGCCCACCGCGGCACCCAATCCCAACGCGATGTCCGAGACGGCGCCCGATGCGGGCGCGATACTGCCTGCCGCACCAAAATCCATACCTGCGGGAGTGGTCGAGCCTGTGCTGTTCCGTATCCCCTGGCAGGTGGTCCTGCGCTATGGGTGGCTGGCCGTGACGCTGGCACTGTTGGGCCGGCTGGTCGCCACATTTCTCTATGGTGCTCATCTCGTTCGACACGCCTCCCGCGTCCCGCGTGATCGGGTGCAGCGGGCCGTCGATAGCGTAGAGTCGAAGCTCGCGCTCTCCTGGGCGTTGGAGGTCCGGGCCAGTCGGCGCATCCACAGCCCTCTCGTCTGGTGCTGGTCGCGGCCGTCGATTCTGCTCGTGCCGGACCCCTGTGACGACGAGCAGGTGGACTGGGCCGGCGTCGTGGCCCACGAGCTGGCGCACTGCAAGCGCCGGGACCACGTCACGGGACTTGTCGCCGAGCTGGCGGCGGGTCTACTGCCCTGGAACCCGCTGATGTGGTTGTCGCGACGAATGCTGATCCGGCTGGGCGAGCAGGCGTGCGACGACTGGGTGGTCGCCTCCGGACAATCCTCGGAAGATTACGCGGAGTCGCTGCTTCATTTCCGCCCACAAAAGCAACCGGCCTTCTGGCCGGCGGTGGTCTCCAGCCAGGGCGGGTTGGCCCACAGGATTCGCCGGATTCTGAGCGACGCCTGCGGCAACCCCCGAATCGGCATCCGATGGGCCATGACGCTGGGCATCGCCGCACTCGGGATCGGCCTCGGGGTGGCCTTCGCCCAAACCCGGCCCGCCTTCTCCGAAACCTCGACCAAGCCGGAGAAACAGCCCGCCCTGTCGCTGCACGAGGCCGCGGCTGCCGGGGACTTGGAGCAAGTCAACAAGCTCCTCGCCCAGGGGGCGGATCTCCATGCCAAAGACGAGGACGGACGAACGCCGCTGCACTCGGCGGCCTGGTACGGACGAAAGGATGTGGCGGCGGTCCTTCTCGCCCAGGGAGCGGATGTCAACGAACCGGATGGATCCGGCAAAACCCCGTTGCACCTAGCGGCCGATTTTGGAGCGAAACTCGTGCCCGAGCTACTCCTCGCCCAAGGGGCTCAGATCAATGCCAGGGACAAGACAGGCAATACGCCCTTGCACGTCGCCGCAACCCGCCTTCCGTCGGGCAGCACCGATCTACTGGAGTTGCTGATCGCCAAGGGCGCTGATGTCAGAGCGAGAAACGAGGCAGGCGAGACACCCCTTCATCTGGTGTGCAAGAGGAAGAGGCAGGAAGAGGACAGACGCACTCAGCGTGCGGCCGAAGTCCTCCTGGCCCACGGGGCCGAGGTCGACGCCAACGATCAGAGCGGATGCACACCCCTCCATTTCGCCGTCGAAAATGGTAACAAGGAACTGGCCGACCTTCTGGTGGCCAAAGGCGCTGACGTCAGGACCAAGGCGGCCGATGGCATGACCCTTCTTCACCGAGCCGTCGAGAGCGAACAGCTCGAGATGGTGGAATGGTCCCTGAGCCGGGGAATCAACATCAACAGTGCCCGGTCCGACGGTCAGACGGCTCTGCACCTGGCCGTAGAGATCGGCGAAAACAGCATCGTAGAAGCCCTCATCGCTCGAGGCGCCGATGTGAAGGCCAGGGATGTCCGTGGCAACACACCTGCGCGGCTCGCCATCTGGAGTCTCCACCATCTAAATCGCCGCTCGAACCATAAGGACACCGTCCGCTTGCTCCTTGGCAAGGAGGCTGAAGTCTCCAACATAGAAATCGCCGCATACCTCGGAGACCTCCCCGCCGTCAAGGGCTTCCTGGAACGGGCAGGCACTGTCGCCGCGAAGGATGGGGCTCTGCGGAATTCCTTGATGGTCGCCGCCTTGGCAGGACAAAAGGACGTCGCCGCTTTTCTCATCAGCCAAGGCGCTCCGGTCAATGCAGAACTTGGACAAAGCGGAGCGACCGCCCTGCACTACGCCGCTGCGGAAGATTCCAAAGACGTTGCGGAATTGCTGATCGCCAACGGAGCCAAGGTCGACGCCAATGGAGTCAAGGTCAGCGCAACTCAAGCGGGAGTAACGCCTTTGCATTTTGCCGCCCGAAGTGGGGCCATGGGCGTAGCCTTGCTGCTCATCGATCATGGCGCCGATGTCAATGCTGAGCTTGACAATGCGGGCAAGTGGAGACCTTTGGACGGGGCGGTGGAGGCTGGCCGCAACGACGTGGCGAAGTTGCTTCTCGAAAAAGGCGCTGATACTTCCCGCCCGGACATTCTTCTCCACCAGGCCTGCGGGCAGGTAGACAAAGACCTGGCCGAACTCCTCATCCGGAAGGGGGCCGACGTCAATTACCAACTCTGGAATTATGGTCCCGCGATGGCGGCCATGTGGAGTGGATACACGAACGCGACGAAACCAGCGGATGTTCCGAGGCTTCTCGGTGTCCTCGAAGTCCTTCTGGATCATGGCGCCGATCCCGACGGCAAAGACCGATGGGACTGGACCCTGCTGCATTATGCATGTGAAGAGGAAGGGGCCGATTTGGCCAAGTTGCTCCTCGACAAAGGTGCCAATGCGAACGCCGTGGCAAATGACGGGCTGCGGCCTCTGCACTGGGCCGCGGATAAGGGCCGCACGGCAGTGGTGGAACTGCTCATCAGTCGCGGGGCTGATGTCAACGCAAAAGACTACTATGGACACACGGCTTTGTCGTATGCCGAAGACCTCGGCGATAACGATATGTTTGGTCGTCCCAGGAAGACACCCCTGACGGCGGAGGCCATAGCAGCCAAAAAGGAAGTGGCGCGAATCCTGCGTGAGCACGGGGCAAAGGAATAGCCGGACACCGGAGGTCGGCGCCGGGCCGGCTTGAGTGAGAAGAAACCCGGCGAGGTCAGCGGAGGCCTCGCCGGGTATTTCTACATGCGTTTGTAGCGCGGTCCCCCGCCGCCTTCGGGGGCGGTCCAGCGGACGTTGTCGAAGGGGCACTTGCGCTGGCAGGTCTTGCAGTGCAGGCAGTTCGACGGATTGGCCGGTTTGACCTCGTCGTGGATCGTCTCGTAGACGCCGGCCGGACAGAACGTGATGCACGGGGCGCCGAAGACCGGTTTGCACTTCGTGTCGCAGATCGTCCGGTCGAGGATCGTCAGGTGCGAAGGCTGCTCCTCGCGGTGCTCGGTGGCCGCGACGGCGGTGAAGGTGTCCTTGTCGAACTTCTGGTTGGGCTTGAGGCGATAGGGCGCCGTCGTCAGCATTTCGTAGTCGGGCTCGACCTTGAACTTGGGCAGCCACTTGCCCAGGACCGAGAGCGGCATGCCCTGAAGCGGGCCGAACTTGGCAATCGCCTGCCGCGCGTTCTTGGCCGCGTTCATTTCCACCGCGATGTTTGACGCTTCGACGTTGTCGGTGTACACTTCGGCCGCCTTCTGGGGCTCGTCCAGCGTGCTGACGATCGCCTTGGCGGCCTGGATGCCTGAATCGATGGCGTTGTGCAGGCCCTTGATCTTGAGCATGTTCACGAAGCCGGCGCTGTCGCCGAGGATCATGACGTTGCCCTTGCCGATGCTGGCGGTGGCCGGGTCGCGCGGGACGGCGTACCAGCCCCCTTCCGGGATCATCTTGGCGCCGGCCTCGACGACCGTGCCGCCTTCGATGAACGGCTTGACGAACTTGTGCTCCTTGAAGCGGACCAGCGCGTCCTGCGCGTTGAAGTCGCGGTACTTCCAGTCCAGACCGACGATCATGCCGACCGAAAGATGGTCCTGGGCGCCGGCGTAGACGATCCCGCCGCCAAACATGCCCGGACCAACGACCGGCGTCCAGATCGGATAGCCCATCGCGTGAACGACCCGGCCCGAAGCAAACCGGGCATACTGTTCCGGCGCGACCTTGATCAGCTCCTTGACGCCCAGCGAGTAGAGCTGTTGCGATTGGCGCTTGAGGCCGGCCGCTTCCACGAACCGTTCGGTGACTAGGCCGTCACAGCCTTCGGCCAGCACGATGAACTTCGCTCCGATGGTCTCGCCTTCGACGTAGTTGGGCTGCTGGTGCCCTTCCTTGTCCAGACCCTGGTCAACGAGTTTGACGCCGACGGCACCGGTGGCGTCGAACACAATGTGGTCGGCCGCAAAGCCCGTCAGGACCTCCGCGCCCAGATCGCGCGCGATCGTGCCCATCCATTTGGTGAGCTTGCTGATGGAGACGGAGTAGTCGCCGTGATGGATCATCTGGCCCCAGCCGATCCCCATGCTCCGTGCCATCTTCAGGAGCCCAAAGATGTTGAACGACATCTTCTTGCCCAGCAGGAACATGATGTCGTCTTTGTCGATCACGTTGGCCAGAACGTCCCTGGCCTGGTCGCTGTCACGCCAATCGGGCTTGGCGGCGTCAAGCAGCGCGTGCAACGGCTCTTTCTCGAGGACCGCACCGGAGAGATTGTGGTTGCCCAGGTCCTGCGCCTTGTCGATGACGCACACGTCGAGGTCGCCCTTGAGCACCTTCAGTTGAATCGCGGTCGCCAGTCCGGCTGGACCCGCTCCCACGACCAGGACCGTCACTCGGTTGTATTCATTGTCCTTCGGCACTTGTTCTTCCTCAATCAATGGGCAATAGGTCGATAGGTCGAATAGGACCGATAGAACCTATGGCGTTTCACGCATGGGCCAGGGCCTGCACCAATTGCGGGACGACGTCTTCCGCGGTCCCGACGATGTAGTAATCGCACTGCTTGAAGATCGGCGCGTTGTGGTCGCTGTTGATCGCGACGATGGTCTCGGTGTTGGCGACGCCGATCATGTGCTGGATGGCACCGGAGATGCCGATCGCAACGTAGAGCTTCGGACCGACTGCGGTACCGGTCTGGCCTACCTGGTGCACGCGTTCGACAAAGCCCTGCTCGACCGCAGCGCGTGACGCGCCAAACTCGACCTGCGTATCGAGCCGCTTGCCCAGACCCGAACAGAGCGACTTGAGCAGCTTGTCGAAATTATCGCGGTTCTGCATCCCTTTGCCGCCGGAGACGATGACCTCGGCGCCGAAGTTGACGTTTCCAGTGCCCAACTCAGTGCTGATGATTTCGAGACTGACATCGTCGTCGGTCAGCTCGACCTTGTGTTTGACGACCTTGCCCTTGCGGTCCGGGTCGGCGGGCAGGCGCTTCATCACGCCCGGCCGCGCGGTTGCCATCTGCGATCTCGAGTTCTTCGTACGAATAGTGGCCATGACGTTGCCGCCCAGCGCCGGGCGCGTCTGGAGCAGCAGGCCGATATCGCCTTTGCGGGAGCTGTCGCGAATGTCCAGGCCGGTGCAGTCGGCGGTCAGACCACAGCCGGTCCGATAGGAGACCATCGGCGCCAACATCCGCCCTTGCGGGGTGGCCGCGTACAGCACGATCTGAGGCACGTATTTGTCGATCGCGTCGGACACCGCCTTGCGGTACGCCGTGGGGTCGAATTCCTTCAGCAGCTTGTGCTCGATCGCATAGATCGTGTCGGCGCCCGCAGCGATCAGTTCCTGGGCCATGTGCGCAACGTTTGCGCCGGCGACGCACACGCCGACCTTCGTTTCGAGCGAATCGGCCAGTTCGCGAGCCTTGCCGGTCAGCTCGAACGTGGCCGGATGAACGACGCCGTTGTCGCTGTGCTCGGCGACTACCCACACCTCGCCCTTGAAGGCCGGTTCGGCCAGATTGAAACCGCTCGTCATGTCGTCCAGCGCCTTGCGGTGGAATGCGCCGCCGGCTTTCTCGACGATCTTGTCTCTGGTCGCGTCGTCGAGCTGCGCGACGTCGGTGATCTGCATATCCCTCAGGATGCCAGCTAGAATATCGTAGTCGTCCTGCTCTTTCTTCGTCGCCTCGTGGGGACGCTCCAACAGGCTCTTGCGTCGCGCGGGCAGCACGTAGGGACCGGGGCCTTCGTCTGCTTTGCCGCCATCGCCATTGCTGCTCTTGAAGCTCTCAACAACGATCTTCGCCAGTGACTGGGCGTCCTTGAGCTCCCGGCACTTACGCGTACTCTTGCCCGGCGGGAAAACACGAATCACCGCCGTCTTGGAGCCCTTGGCGCCGATATACGTCGCCTTGATGTCGTCGGCGCCCCACTTGATGACGTCGGCCTGGTTGCCCCACCGTGTGCCGGCAAACGTCGCGAACAGCGGATATTCGTATTTGGCAACGGTGACCACGGCCGGCATCTTCTTGGTCGCCACCGTCTGGCTGCCGCCGCTGATGATCCGCGTGAACTCGAATCGCTTGTTCTGGTAGCGAGCCTCAGTGGCATATGCGATGCAAGGCAGCCCCAGTTCCTCAGCGATCTGGCCGGGCACCTGGGCGGTGTCACCATCGACCGATTGCATGCCGGCCACCACGAAGTAGTCGTCGCCGCACTTGAGGATCTCTTTGACGATCCGCCGAATGGCGAACGCCAGTGGATTGGCGGTGGCCCAGGTGTCGGCGCCGCCCAGCGCGCGATCCGTCAGCAGCACGACCTGGTCGGCCGCACGCGCCAGACTGTAGCGCAGCACCTCTTCCGCCATCGGCGGGCCCATCGTCAACGCGATGATACGGGCCTGGCGGTCCCCGCTGATCTGCTTCATATACCGCGCGAACGCCAGTGCCTGGGCGTCCAATTCGTTGATCACGCTGGCCAGCCGCGTGCGAATGAGCGTACCGGTCTCAGGGTCGAAGGCGTTGTCGGTGATTTGCGAGACGTCGGGAACCTGCTTGACCAGAACGATATAGTCACTCATAGACCATCTTTCCCCAATGAGTAGAAACACCCCTCGAGCCCGAGCGCGTCGAGCGCCGCCAGACGTGCGGGCAGGCCGCACGCGCCGACCGGGTGTTCCTACGACGGACCGTCCAACTACTAGACCACCACGTGTGCTCCTGGCGGTAGATGGCGCATCTTAGGAATTCGTTACAGGCGTGTCAATCGATTTCCCCTGTTCGCCCCAGGCGATTGATGGCGCTCCCCGTTTACAGGTGCCGGTGGTCCTTGGCGTAGCCTTCCGGCTCCATCTGGAGGGTCGCATGCACGATGTCGAAACGCTCGTGCAGCATGTCCTGCATCTCGCGCAGGCATTCCTGCCAGTGTTGGGTGTCACAACAGTCGCCCTTAAGCTGAATGTGCGCGGTCAGGACCGGAAAGCTGGTCGTGACGGACCAGATGTGCAGGTCGTGGACCTCCGCGACGTGTTCGTTGGCTTCGAGAGCCGCCTTGATCTGACCGAAATCCAAGTGGGCCGGCGTCGCGTTGATGAGGATGTGGAGCGTCCGGCGCAACAGAGCGATGCTGCCGGCGAGGATCAGGGCGCCGATGACGAGGCTCGCGAGTGGATCGATGGGCATCCAGCCGGTCAGCAGGATCACCAGACCAGCGACGATCGCGCCGACGGACCCGAGCGCGTCGGCGACCATGTGCAGGAACGCGCCTTCGATATTGACGTTCTCCTTGCGGCTGGCCCAGAGGACCCAGGCGGTCGCCAGGTTCGCCAGGAGCCCGGCGACCGCGACGATCAGCATCCCCAGCCCTTCGACCGCCGGCGGATGGACGAACCGCGCCACCGCTTCGCGGAAGATCAGCACAACGATCACCACCAGGGTCGCACCGTTGACGAAAGCCCCGATAACCTCGGCGCGAAGGAAGCCGAAGGTCCGCTCCGGCGTCGCCGGGCGCACGGCCAGATGTGCCACGAAGATCGCCAAAGCCAGAGCCAGCACATCCGTGAGCATGTGGCCCGCGTCCGCCAGCAGCGCCAGGCTGCCGGTCAGCAGCCCGCCGACGGCCTCGACGATCAGGAAGGCAAGGTTGATCCCCAGCGCCCACCAAAGCCGCCGGCGGGACAGCGCACGCAGATCCGAGCCATGCTCGTGAGTATGACCACGATGGCCGTGCCCGCCTTTGCCTTCGTGTCTTGCGCCGTGACCGCCCATCGAATTCCCACCTCGTGTACACCCGGCCTTCCGATCCAGTATAAAGACGCCTACCGAAGAGGTCAACGCACCGCGAAGCTGTATCCTCTCCTGGCCCCAAGTCAATCATCAATCATCCATTATCCATCATCAATGCCCAGGCTTTTTCCTTGTCGAGAGAAGCTCGAGCCGCTTTAATTGGGCCTTTGCAGGGTCGGGAAGACAGATAACGGACACGGATTTGAGGTAGGTAGACATGGCAGATCTGAAAGCGTTGGCGGACGCCGTCATCAAAGGAGACCAGGCCACCGCGGTGAGCATCACCAAGGTCGCACTCGAAGGGGGGACCGCGCCCAAGACCGTGCTGGATCAGGGACTCATCGCCGGCATGGATGTCGTGGGGGATCGCTTCAAGAAGAACGAGATCTACATCCCCGAGGTCCTGATCGCGGCGCGGGCTATGAAGATGGCGATGGAGGTGCTCGAGCCCGAGCTGGTCAAGGCCGGCGTCGAACCCATCGGCAAGCTCGTCATCGGAACCGTCCAAGGCGACCTGCACGATATCGGCAAGAACCTCGTCGCGATGATGCTCAAGGGCGCCGGCTTCGAGGTGATCGATCTGGGCGTGGACGTCTCGCCCGAGAAATTCGTGCAGGAGGCCAAGACCCGTGGGGTCCAGCTTATCGGGATGAGCGCGCTGCTGACGACCACCATGCCGGGCATGGAGAAGACCATCAAGGCGCTCCAGGCTGCCGGCGTGAGCGCCAAGGTCATGGTCGGCGGCGCCCCGGTGACCGAGAACTTCGCTCAGAAGATCGGCGCTCAGGGCTACGCACCCGACGCGGCGTCAGCGGTCGATACCGCCAAGCGCCTCGTCGCCTGAGCCCGACCGGCAGATTACTCGCAATGCACATCGCCCTACCGGTGATGAGAGCAACCATTCCAAGGGCAGCGCGTCCAGCGCTGTCCTTTTCTCTTGCTACTTTCTCGCCAGCGCGATGAAGTTAGGGGTGAGAATCCAGCGCAGCGCGGGCGGGCCGAAATACGCGAACAGATAGAACCTCGGAAACAGGTTCGCCACCGCCTGCATGATGCTGGCGACGAACTGACGCGCGCCCGGCGGGCGGCGCGTCGCTCGGCATTCGATCCGCTCGAAGCCCGCCTGCCTGAGCACCATCCTGATGCTGTCCTCGTTGAACATGACCTCGTGGGTGAAGTCGATGTAGCGCATCTTCGTGCCGAAGAGAGGAGAATCGGCGTTGGGCGTTTTGATAATCAGCACGCCATCCTCGTCCAGGCACGCACGTGCCAGGCGGAGCAAGACGACGATCCGCTCCTTGGCGATGTGCTCGATCAGGTCGTAGAAGAAGATGACGTCGAACCTCTCCCGGCAGCTCCGCAGAAACTCGGAGGCGTCCTGATGCGTCACTTGCGCGTGTTCGAGGCGGCGGCAGGCCTCGCCGTGCTGGCGCTCGTCCACCTCGACGCCCCACAAATGCTCGTACCCATCCAATTCGAGTGCTTTGAGAAGGAATCCTGTGCCGCAGCCGACATCCAGGATGCGTTTGTCCCGGCCCAGTACGTCACGGTGCTCGTGTAGAACGATCTGTCGAAACCGCTCCGCGTCGAAATCCGGATTCACATGCCTGTAGTGCGAATTGTAGTAGTCAAAATCCGTCTTCATCGTTCTGGCTCACGTTTCTGCTGCCGGCGCCGGCCGACGTGCGGCCCACCCGGGGCAGTAGTATGACGCCCTCACCGCAACAACGCAATCGACAGGGACCCGCGACATTCAAGAATGGACCAGCTTTGCCTCCCGCCCTGCCCTTCGGCAGGCGAAAGCCCCTTCCACTCCGGCCCAGACCTGGTATAATAGACATTTAGTGAAATGAGAAAGCTCAGGAACCATCATCTGGCGCAGTTGTTGATGCAGCTTCGGTTCACGCCGGAGGACAAGCGGCGTAAGGACCTGGAGGCGGCCGAGAAGCTGCATGCGCTCATCGATCCGGGCAAGCAGTATCCGTTCGATTTCGTCTGCTTCCACATCACCGGCTTTCATCCCCAAGGCGACTTCGACCACGAACTCATTGACGGCCGGGACCTGCGCGACGACTTGGAGCGGTTCATCGCCAGGCTCAGCGGCAAGCTGGCGACCCCTGTGTCCGAGCAGAACGAGAGGGTCTACGTGACCGAGGAAGTGGCGCAGCACTTCAAAGTCTCCACCAAGACCGTCGGCCGTTGGCGCAGACGTGGGCTGCTCGCGCGCAAGTTCGTCTTCGAAGACGGCGTCCACCGTCTCGGCTTCCTGGAATCGACGCTGGTCAGGTTCGCGCAGAACCATCCCGACCTCGTCGCGCGCGCCGGCGCATTCCGGAGGTTGACCGCCAAGGAACGCCAGCAAGTGATCCGTCAGGCGCGCAGCCTCGCGGCCAAGAGCGAAGAATCGCGCCACCAGATCATCGAACAGGTCAGCGAGAGATTCGGCCTGGCCCACGAGACGGTGCGGTACACGCTGGCCGACTACGAGAGTCGGAATGGCACCTCGATCTTTCGCAAACCTTCGGGCCGGATGAAACCCACCGAGGCGGCGGAGCTGTACCGCCTTTACCGGCAGGGACTGGGCGTGCGCCAGTTGATGCAGCGCTTCGACCGCAGTCGCGCGACGATCTACCGCATCGTCAACCAGCGACGCGCCATGGCGCTGCTGGCCAAGAGAATCGACTTTGTCCCCAGTGACGAGTTCTTGCGCGACGATGCCAGGACATGCATTCTGGGCTCGCCCGTTCGACTGGACACGCCTGAGCCCGACAAGCGCGTCGACCCCTTCGGACTGGTCGGCAAGGACCTTTCGGCAACGTCGAACCAGGCTTTGCTGCCGGAGTACATGCAGATCCTCAAAACCACCCCGGTTCTGAATCGCGACCAGGAGATCGAGTTGTTCCGGCGGTACAACTTCCTGAAGTTCCTCGTCGCGACCGAGCGCCACCGGCTCAAGCTGAGCAACGTCTCGGCCACGCTGCTGGTGCAGCTTGAGGGCTATGTCGAGCAGGCCGAGGAAATCCATCGCCTTCTCATCGAGGCCAACCTGAGACTGGTGGTCAGCATCGCCAGCAAACACGCCGGCGACGGCGCCAACTTCGCCGAACTCGTCAGCAAGGGCAACTTCGCTTTGATCCAGGCGGTCGAGGAGTTCGATTACACCAAGGGCTTCCGTTTCAGCCGTCGCGCGTCGCTGAACATCGCCAAAGAATATGCCAAGGTTTCG
The DNA here is from genome assembly GCA_016927855.1 of Sedimentisphaerales bacterium. GTDB lineage: Bacteria > Planctomycetota > Phycisphaerae > Sedimentisphaerales > Anaerobacaceae > JAFGLV01. The sequence continues at coordinate 8,618 of JAFGLV010000136.1, read as the reverse complement.
GGCCGCAGCACCGAGCTGACCCGCAAGCGGGCCGAGTCGGTCGCCACGATCCAGCGCGGTCTGCGCGAGACGACCGCCGACGTGCTGGCCATCGAGCGCACCCGCCAGAGCCTGGCCGAGGTCATTCGCGAAGAGCTCGACGAGCGCGAGCAGTACGTCATCCTCCACCATTTCGGCCTGCTGAGCACGTCGGTGCGTAAGAAGACCAAGACCCTCAAGCAGATCGGCGACGAACTGGGCCTGACCAAAGAGCGTATCCGCCAGATCGAACTGACCGCGCTGCAGAAACTCCGCCAGTGCCTGAGCAAGGAGCAGTTCGAATTGTTGACGGGATAGCGTCGCCGACGCATGGCGGCTCTCAAGGGAGTGGAGGTGCCGTGGAGATCGTGCTTGTCTTGATCGTGGTTCTGGTGGCCGGCATCGTCGGTACGTTGACCGGCTTTGGCCTGTCTACGATCATGATCCCGGTGATGGTCCTGTTCTACCCGCTGACGGAAGTTCTTCTCTTTGTCGGAATTGTCCACTGGTTCAGCGACGTCTGGAAGCTCGTCTTCTTCCGCCAGGGCATCCACTGGAAACTCATCCTGAGTTTTGGCATCCCCGGCATCCTGGCCACGATTCTCGGCGCGTGGCTCGCCTTCGACGTCTCCAGCAAGCTGCTGTCGCGGATCCTGGGCGTTTTTCTGCTGGTGTACGTGGTACTGCTGTTCACCAAGAACGCCTTTCAGATCAGGCCGAGCACCGGTACCGCAGCCCTTGGCGGCGCGCTGTCGGGTTTCTTCGCCGGCATTTTCGGCATGGGCGGGACCATCCGCAGTATGTTTCTGCTGGCCTTCAACCTGCCCAAGGCAGTCTATCTGGCGACGGCGGGCGCGATCGCGCTGGTCATCGACTCCAGCCGTCTGGCCACCTACGTCGCCAAAGGCGCGATACTTCACCCGACGCTGTCGTGGGGCCTGCTGTTGTTCGTCCCGGCTTCTTTCCTCGGCGCGCGCATCGCCAAGGGCCTGGTCGACCGGATACCGCAGGCGCACTTTCGCAAGGTCGTCGCAGTCTTTCTGCTGCTCGTGGGCTTGCGCCTGCTGTTCTGGCCTAAGTGACGGCACTGGCAGATTCGCCTGCTTCGGCGTTGCATTCGGTCGCCGCAGCGATTATCCTGCCGGTCTGATGTCAACGATCCAGCCACAACGGTTCGCAGACCAGCAATAGGAGAAACGCATGGAGACCATCGGGTTCATCGGCAGCGGCAACATGGCCGAGGCATTGATCAACGGTGTCCTGAAAGCCGGTGTCTACCGGCCGGGCTCGGTCTACGTCAGCGACATCCGGGCCGAGCGAATCGAATACCTCCGCGAACACTATGGCGTCAGGCCCGCCGCGGACAACCCCGAACTCGCCTCCAAGGTCGATGTCCTCGTGCTGAGCGTCAAGCCGCAGAACATGAAGGACGCGCTGGAAAGCATCAGGAGCCACATCAACGACGACGTTTTGGTTATTTCCATCGCCGCCGGCATCACGACCTCGCTGATCGCTTCGATCCTGGGCGACGTCGCCATCGTCCGCGTCATGCCCAACATGCCGGCCTGGGTCGATGAGGCTGCCAGCGTCCTCTATGCCAATGCCAAGGCCCGGAAGAAAGTCGAGAAGGCCCGGCTTATTCTGCTGTCGGTGGGCAAAACGATCGTCGTGGACAACGAGGCGCTGCTGGACCCGGTGACCGCCGTTAGCGGGTCGGGGCCTGCCTATTTCTTCCTGCTCATGCAGGAGATGATCAAAACCGGTATCGACATGGGCCTCTCCGAAGAGGACGCTCAGATCCTGGTGCTGCAAACCGCCAAGGGCGCTGCGTTGCTGGCGGAAAAGGCCGCCGGTCAGGGTGACACCCCGGCGCAGCTCAGCAGTCGAGTGGCCACGCCCGGCGGGACAACCGAAGCCGCGTTCAATGTATTCTACGACGCGTGCTTCAGTGAAACCGTCTCGAAGGCGCTGCATCGCGCCTCCGAGCGCAGCCGCGAGCTTTCCGGCGGCTGATCCGAACGTAAGAACGCCGGCGTCACGAGCTCCGGCACCCGAACGATGACAGATCCGATCGAAGGAGTATGTTGAGAATGGCTGGCAAGAATCCTGGAGCTTCTGTGTCGCAGCTTGCACCTTTCAAGAACGAACGCATCTTTCCCGGGGTCGATCACCCCACCGTCGCGAGAGCTTTCCCCGGGGCGATTGCCCAAGTCCGCGCGCAACTTGGCAAGACGTATCCACTCCACATCGACGGACGCGACGTCACTACGAGCAAGACGCTCGACTCAGTCAACCCCGCTGACCCCGACGAGGTTGTCGGTAAGGTGTGCCAGGCCGGCGTCGCGGAAGCTGAACAAGCCCTCACGGCCGCTCAGCGTGCGTCCCTGACCTGGCGCGACGTCGCGCCAGCCGAGCGGGCCACGTATTTGGTCAAAGCCGCAGAGGTCGCGCGCCACCGGATGTTCGAGCTGGCCGCCTGGCAGGTGCTCGAAGAAGGCAAGCAGTGGGCTCAGGCGTACAACGACATCGCGGAAGGAATCGACTTTCTGGAATACTACGCGCGCGAGATGGTCCGTTTGGGCACGCCTCAGGACCTGGGCAGCTACGACAAGGAAGGCAACTTCTACTTCTACCAGCCCAAAGGCGTCGCCGTCGTGATCGCGCCGTGGAACTTCCCCTTCGCTATCAGTTGCGGGATGTGCGCCGCGGCCATCGTCGCCGGCGACACCGTCGTCTTCAAGCCGTCGAGCCAGTCGTCGGTCGTAGGACACCACCTGGTGGAGATCTTCCGGGAAGCCGGCCTGCCGGCGGGCGTGTTCAATTATGTCCCGGGACCCGGCTCGGTCATCGGCGACTACCTCGTCGACAGCCCCAAGGTCAGTCTCATCGCTTTCACTGGCTCGATGGCGGTCGGTCTGCGCATCATCGAACGAGCCGCACGCACCGCTGAGGACCAGGCCTACGTCAAGAAAGTCGTCTGCGAGATGGGCGGCAAGAACGCCATCATCCTCGATGAGGAGTTCGACGAGGACGCGGTTATTCGAGACGTGCTTTACTCAGCCTTCGGCTACCAGGGCCAGAAATGCTCGGCCTGCTCGCGTCTGATCGTCACCGACAAGGCTTACGACCGGTTCGTACCCAAGCTCGTCGAGGCCGCCAAGAAGCTCAAGATCGGTCCCGCCGAGGACCCGCAAAGCTACATGGGGCCCGTCATCGATCGGAACGCCCAGCGCACGATCATGCAGTATGTCGAGCTGGCCGCCCAAGAGGGCAAGCTCCTCTACCAGAGCGAGGTGCCAAGCAAGGGATACTACGTCCCGCTGACGATCGCCGAAGGCATCACGCCGGCTCATCGCCTGGCGCAGGAGGAGGTCTTCGGGCCGGTCCTGGCCATCATGCGAGCGAAGGACTTCGAGCAGGCGCTCGAGTGGGCCAACTCCACGCGATTCGCCTTGACCGGCGCGATCTTCAGCAACAACCAGGAGCACCTGGACCGCGCCGTGCGCGATTTCCGGGTAGGAAACCTGTACTTGAATCGCAGTTGCGTCGGCGCTTTGGTGAAGGTGCAGCCGTTCGGCGGCTTCAAGATGTCGGGAGTGGGCACCAAGGCCGGCGGGCCTGACTACCTGTTGCACTTCATGGACCCGCGCTCGGTGACGCGCCAGTAAGCAAATCCGAAATCCGAAACAAGCACAAAATTCGAAGCTCAAATGACCGAGACGACCCCCGCCTGACGGAGGTCGTGTTTCGGATTTTGAGTTTTGGTCATTCGAATTTGTTTCGGAATTCGATCTTCGTGCTTAGAGCTTACGCCTCGACGACGATGGCCTCGACGGGGCATTCGTCCGCGGCCTGCTGCGCCGCGGCCTCGAAATCGGCCGGCACCTCGTCCACGATCACCGTCGCGATGTCGTCGCCCATCTCGAAGACCTCGGGACAGGTGTCGCAGCAGAGCCCGCAGGCGGTACATGTATCCTCGATTCGTACCTTCATGGCACACTCCTTTATCCAAAGCACCGGCCCCACCGCCCGACCGGGCCGTCACCTCGAACCCGATTGAATACCCCATCCCTGCACCCCTGTCAACGGCCTGGCACGATTTCTCCATGCCTGCCTCTGGCCGCCACAGAACCAGCGTGTCTCGATCGGCACCGAATGTCATGGGCCGCTGTGCGATTTGCTCGCTTCTGTCGTGCCGCCGTAGGCGCCCAGGTTGATCCGCCCGCCGTTCGGCTCCGGCTCGTCCCTCACCGGACTATTCGGATCGCCCGCGTCGATGCACGGACTGGTGATGTCATCAATCACCCACGTCTGGCTGCCCGCCTCCCACCGCCCAGCCTGCGACTTCAAATGATAGTCGCCGTCGATCCAGAGAGCACCGCTGCGACTGGCGCCCACATCCCAATAACCGTCAGAGACAAACCCGGGGTCCGAGTCGAAGTTGCCTTCTCCCAGCCAGCCGCCCTGGATGTTGCTGAACCGAACAGCGCACCGGGGCAGCAGGCTCTCAGCCACATCGCGGTTGTTCCAGAAGATTGAGTTGACGACCTGTCCGTCGTTTGCGGTGTCCACCGGCACCGTCGGGCTCATGCGATTGTCCCACCGATTCACATTGCCTACGACCGTGCAGTTGCGAATGATGGGTTGCGTATCGCTGAAGGTCATCGCGGTACTGCCGTTACCAGCGATCAGACAGTGGTCGATCACAACCTGTGAAGACCTGAGACTGATCTCCGAGGCGTTGTGCGCCACCTCGCTGTCGAGCACCTCCACATCGCACGCGTAGCCACCAACCGCGGCGTTGTCGTTGTTGAATCGGCACTTTTCGATGATCAACCGAGAAGCATGCACCTCACAGCCAGATTCACAGTCTATGACATCGCACCGACAGAATGTCACACGGCTGCCGTAGACTCGGATTCCAAAGGAGGCGCGCGTTATGGTCAGCCCTTCCAGGACGATCTCCGACCCAGGTCGCAGGACGAAGAAGCCACTGGCAGACTCTGTCTCTGTGCTTTCGCAGTCAATGACGCAGTCTTGCGGACCGTGCTCACCGCGAATCCACAGGCTCTTGGCCGGGAACATCACTCCGCGGTTGCCCGAGCCCGTGTAGACACCGTCTGCCAGAAGGATCATGTCTCCCGATTCGGCAGCATCCACGGCGGCTTGAATCGTGGCGTGACTCTCAGGCACCCTGAGCGTGCGGCCGACCTGCAACTCCACAAGGATGGAAATGGGGCTGTTCGCGGCGCAAGACGCATGTATTACGGGCCGGCACTCGTACGTGCCTGGAGTCAAACCCGTCGCATCGACGCGTAGGGTGATCTCGGTACCGGTCGGACCAGACGTGGGCGAGACCTCCAGCCACGGGCAGTTGCAGTCGAGCACCCACTGGACGTCGTCTGCTCCCCTGCTCCTGATGGTCAACGTCTGCAGCTCAGCCAGGGGCGAGGAGTCATAGACGCGAAACTGCATAGTCCACTGGGAAGGGACCACGAACGTCCCATCGGAGGGAAGTGCCTCGTATGTACCCATGTCGGTCTGTGCGACACCGTCGCCATCGAAATCCACGTTGCGGGCCGTACCGTCGAGATCTGTAGAGGCAAGCTGAACGGGCAGCTCACCGCTCTCAACGTCAATGCATGGCGAGTCTGCCTCCAGGCGGTAATCACCCGTCTCCGGGCTGACGAAGTGAGGATCCGAGTGCACGCAGTTCGCGTCCTCGACGTACGCGAGGTACATGCCGTCATTGCTCAACGGCAGGCCGGCCCCGCCCTGGATGCAACTGCGGCGAGCGCGAATCGCCACGGGCCCGGTGGTGCGTACACATCCCGGGCAACACCAGGAAAATCCGACCTGGTTCTCCTGTCCACCGGAGTTGCCCCAGACGATGCAGTTGTAGAGACTGGCTATTCCCTCCCCGCCATCCACACACCCGCTTGCCAAGCCGCTGCCCTGCTCGGCGATATTGCCCGCGATGGTGCAGTTGGCCAAGACGGCTCCAATGCCCTCCACCATCACGCCGCCGCCCCCGCAGAGATAGCGGCCCAACGTGTTCCCCAATCCCTGGGATTCGTTCATGGCGATCAGGCAGCCGACCATCTGGGTGGCGGAACCACACGATACTCCGCCACCGGAAGACACAGCCGTGTTTGCGCGAATGGTGCAGTTCGTAATACAGGTGTGCCCATCCACGCTGGAGCACGCGATTGCCGCGCCATAGCAGGCCCGATTCTGCTCCATGGTACACCATTCGATGGCGGCGCTTCCACTCCGGCAGGAGATGGCGCCGCCGCGCATAGCCGACTCGTTGTTCCGGAAGATACAGTTGCGGATACGCGGGCTGCTCCATTCGCACAGAATGGCGCCTCCGTCACCATCCGCCGCCCCACTGACGATCGTGATTCCCTCGATCCCTGCGTCGGCGCCCTCGCCCGACCGCAGCACAAATGCACGGAATAGGATTGTGCTCGTCAGTCTATCCCAGGCCACTGCCGGCCCGGGCGTCCATACGCGGGGATCGATCTCGATGGGATGAACTCCTCCGCAGTCGATGATCGTCGCGGCGACTACGGCCGGATCGTTGGGATCAACGCTGCAAATGGTGACCTCCTTTCCATCGAAGTCTATGTTTCGGTTGCCCTCCCCAGCATACGTGCCGGGTAGCAGCACGATCCGATCGAGGTCATGAGCTTCTGCCCGATTCATGGCGGCTCGGATCGTGGCTTTGGGCCCATGCTCTCCATCTCGCGACACCGTAAGTCCGTCCCAACCGTCATTGCCGCGCACCGGATCGATGTAGTATGTTGTCGGTGGGTGCAGTGGATTCGAGCCACGGATGTACTCGGACTCGTTGTCCCACGGGTCGCCATCTGGGTTGCCCGTAGCATCGGCGATTGTCAGGTCGCCGAAGTAGAGGCGTTCCCACACATCTGCCAGATTGTCGCCATCTTCATCTATGAATTCGTCACAGCCAATATCTACACGAGGCCCATAGAACCTTGCCTCTCCATCGATGTCACGCGTGGTTGGGCTGCCACCGAGATTTGGATCACCGGTATCGATGCAGGGCGAACCAGGTCCAAGACGTGTGTCCCGCGTCAAGAGCGGATCATTCCCAAAGCTTCCGACTCCCGCCAACGTACCATCCCAACCGTCGACACAGCAATAATCGGCACATATGCCGCTGTACCTGCCGATCTGCGTGTCCTGGTTGCACGTCCCGCCGCTGGAGTTGCCCCACACGATGCAGTTCGTCAGTCGGACGGATCGTGAGCTGTTGGCAACATACACCCCCCTTCCGCGGTTGTCGATGATGGTGCAATTGAGAATCGCTGCATCAACCTTGCCCTCGATCCGCACGCCGGCGGTATCATACTGGCCTTCGTTGCGACTGATGAGGCAGTTCTCCAGCACCAGAGCAGATGCCCATTCGCAGGAGACTCCTCCGCACTGGTCTCCGTAGTTGCCGATGATAATGCAATCGGTCACTGTCAATTGCCCCCTCCAGAATTCTATGGCACCCGCGCCCACCGAAACGTTGATGTTCGATCGGAATTCACAGTCGTGGAGGGCCGGCTCGCCATTGTAGGCGAAGAAGCCACCACCACCGTGCCTTGCCAGATTCTCAGAGATGATGCAGCGGATAATCGAAGGACTTGACTCGTTGCAGCAGATGCCGCCGCCTACGTATTCCTTATAGATCTCCAACGAGATCCTCGGAGCGTATCCGTTTGTAATGGTCAGGCCGGAAAGTACCGAATTCGGTCCCTCGCCCGAGGCGAAAAGGAAGCCGCGATGAGGCTCTTCCTGCGTGCCCTGGCAGTCGACGGCAGTACGCCGGACCACATCCGGATCGTTCGGGTCTGTGCCTTGGACCGTGATCGCCTTGCCCTTGAAGTCGATGTCGCGGTTGCCGGGGCCGGTGTAGGTGCCGGGGCAGATGATGACGGCGTCGCCGTCGTTGGCGTCATCGATGGCGGCCTGGATCGTGCTGAAATCCGCCGGGCGGTCCTCATCGACGTAGATGGTCCTGGCCACACCGCGCAGGGATAGGGTCAGGCTGAGAACGCAGATCGCGGTTGCTGCCTTCAATTGCCGGTTGCCCTTCATTTCTCGGCCTCCTTCTATGACGGATGACAGATATGGATAACGGGTACCCGGCCGGGGCGAATCATGCGGATACGCGCCCGCTGCACAGACATCCTGCTTGCGGAGGCGGGCGGGTATGAATGAGAAACGGATACCGTATGATGACGACGAAAGCTATGAAAGCACAACAGCCTGCCTTCGTTCCTCAATACAACTCCATTCTACCATCTGCGTGGGACAATCTGCAAACGTATTCTGCTTAAATCAGGCATGAACTGGGATTGGGAACGACTGTACAGACCAGCATGGGGTAGGCGGCAAGAAAAGCCAAAATCCTGGTGGCATGGAGGCGGGGCTTCTGCTATAGTATCGGTTTCGGCGGAGCCATGCGGCTCTTTGACATGCGAAGAGGCAGAGCATTTACCGGCCGGGTCCCATGCAAGCCGAGCCCACGAACCTGGTCAGACGGGGAACCGAGCAGCCATAAGTGGACGTTCGGTTGTGTGTGG
>JAFGLV010000135.1 GCA_016927855.1 Sedimentisphaerales bacterium | reverse complement strand
GCACCTTCGAGCGGCTGTAGGATGCGCGGCAGGCCGGAGGCTGGAGGCGGCAGACCTGCGGCGCCGTGCGTGACCCGTGACCCGTGATCCGTGACCAGTGATCCGTGACCAGTGATCCGTGACCAGTGACCGGTGATGCGTGCTCCGTGAGGTGTCGCGGGCGTCCTCGCCCGCGCGTGCCGAGGGCATCCTGCCCTCGATCCGAAGGCGAGACGCCTTCGACACCCGCGGGCAAGATGCCCGCGACACGACGAACCACGAGCCACGGGTAACGAGCCACGGGCCACGAGCCACGGGCTACGGTCTGCGGCCTTGCCCGCGACACCGCGGGCCGCAGGCGCACGACCCACGAGGGCCGGAGGCCCTCGCCACGCGCGGGCAAGATGCCCGCGACACGACTGGGAGGTCAGTTGTCGAAGCCATAGGTGGTCAGGCTGGAGGCGGTGCCGCCGGGTTGATTGTCCAGGGTCAGGTGGATCAGGCGGATGTTCGAGGCCTCCAGCTCAGCCAGTGTCGTCGCGGGCAGGCCTGGTTCCAGGCGCGGTTCGAAGAGAAACGTCTCGATCAGGTTGTGATGCTCCGGCCGATAGGTTTGCGAGTAGTAGCCTTCCAGGACGATCGGTTCGGACGTCAGGCCCTCGATGATCGTGCGGTCCCAGCGCTTCAGCGGCGCGGTGTGCGCGGTCCAGTTCGGATAGCCCTCGGGCGCCGGGGGATGGTAGAACGACGTCCTGATCGTAATGCCGTCGGCACAGAAGACTCGCTCGCGGAAGACGTCGTCCGGTTCCGGACCCGGTGGCGACCACAAGTACACGCGGTTCTTCGTCGTCGTGCGCAGGCCCGACGGCAGGTCCGTTGCCCAAAGCTGCTGATGCCACGAGGAGACGGGATCGTCGTATTCGACGTCGAGCGTCAGGCACTTGTAAGGCAGGTTGAACGCGTAGCTGCCCAGGTCCGAGGGTATGAAGATCGGGTTCTGTGCGGCCGAGACCGCCGTCGGGATCTCCGTCGCGCGCAAGTGGTAGTCACGCGGGTTGTCCAGATCGGTTAGCCGCCAGGTGTCGAGAGTCGCGCCGGTGTCGAACGCGTGCGACGCCGATGGCAGAAAGCTCAGCACCTCGTCGACAGTCCCGACCCGGTCCTCATCGAGGTACTCCAGGTGAATCGCGGTGAACAAGCCCTCGCTCAAGGCGTTCGGGTCCAGCGTCATGTTGCGTGCCGTCAGCCGCCAGCGCGACTTGAGACGGTGGTCGGCAAAAGCGTCGGTCGGACCGAGCAGCTCGAACTCGCCGGAATAGACCTCCAGCTCCAACGGCACGTCGATCAGGAACGGCACGATGCTGGGCGTGCGGTCCGGCGAAGGCACCTCGCGGACCTGTTTGACGACGATCCCGCCGGCGGGTAGAGACGCAAAATCTTGCGTCTGTACCCAGCCGGGAGCGACCTTCTTGTATTCGAGGTCGAGCGTATAGGCGGTCTTGCCGGTCGTCTCTCGGAAGGTGTCGCTGACGCGCAGCAGCAGGTTGGTCAGCGTCGTGTAGTCGGCGCGCCAGGTCATGACGGTCCCGCCCAGTGGGATGAGGCTGGACGAGCGCATCAGGCGAGGCGGCACGATGCTGCCCGAGGGCAGGATGGTCACGACCACTTCCTCCGGCGTCGATGCGTCGGCGGGGTTGGTCACCGAGACGGCGCCCTGTTGCGTGACGAGCGTGATCGTGCTGTTGCCGCCGTCGTCTCTGATCTCGACCGTCGCGACGCCGTTGGCCAGCTCCAGGTCGTCCGGGAAGGCGTGATGGACCAGGACCGCCATGCCGACCTGGCTCTCATCGACGCTACGACGGAGCCGTTCCAGGTAGGCGTTGTCGTTGAAGAAGCTGGCGAAGACCTGGCGAATCGCGTCGAAGACGCTGCGCTCGGAGTCGCGGTTCGGGTCGCACGCGCTGGGACCGTCGTTGTCGTCGTCGAGGTCGTCGGCCAGGCAACCGCTGAAGCTGTCGTAGAGGCCGGCACCGGTGTAGTCCTCGCTGTCCTCGACGTTGGTCGAGCTGCGGAAGCGCAGCGGCGCGTTCGGATCGAAGCCGTATTCCGGCGTCGTCAGCACGTCGAGGACCGCCGCACGCAGATCGTCGCCGAAATCGGTCACTTGTGCGGTTGTGAACAGGCTGCGGATAGAGGCGAGGTCCGCTGAGAGACGCTGCATGTCGGAGGGCGGATACGTCTGGTGCGGCGCCAAGAGCAGTGCGATCTGGTCGCGCAGCGTTGGTCCCGCGATGAACGGCGCGATGCGCCACTTGGTGGGATTGTCGAGCCTGTCCGTCAGGTACAGGCCGTTGAGCGTGATGGTTTCGTTCGAAGCGTTGTACAGCTCGATCCAATCAGGATACTCTCCCGGCTCGTTGGGGTCCTCGATCGTCGTTTCGTTGTCAGCCATGAATTCGTTGATGACCAGGCCGTTCCCGGCGACCGGCGCGTCGGCGGTGTTGGCCCGGCCCGGCGTTGGCGCCAAGGACTGCCCCGCGTCACCGCCGTCGGGGCCGCGCCCATAGGAGACATCGGTCTGCTGGAGACCGAAGGTAATCGAGTCGATCACGGTCGTGCCGTCGGCGGCGTAGAGTGCAATATACTCGCCATCCTTGCTCAGCTTGATGCCGGCGTGGGTTGGTCCCTGACTTTCGTCTTCGTCAGCCCAGAATAGGATGCGCTCACCCGGGGCTAGCTCCAGACGCTCGTTCATCGCGCTGAACGGTTGATCGAGAAACGCGGTCCACAGGTCGAACGTCAGACCGATAGCTTGTGGACTGCTCTCGGGAATTGCTTCTCTCAGGATGCCGAAATTCGCCGCTTTGCCGCCGACGTACTGCACGTCGCCGGGCAGCAGACCCTCGGTCGATAGGCCCAGTGCGCCGTACGGCGCTATCGGTTCGATCGCCAGAGGTTTGGGCAGCTTGAGCTTGAGAATCTCAGCCGCCAGAGGCTCGTCGAGGAGGCCCTCCGTGTCGATCAGCCTGGTGTCGCACCCGCCGTAGCCGTCGTCGTAGGCGCTGAACACGATGCGGTGTCCCACCAGTTCTTGGGCGCGGTCGGCGTCGCCCGGCAGCGCCAAATACACGAAGGGCACCGTTTGTGTGCGCGCGAGGATCGCGACGTGCGAGTTGGGCGTGGACGGGACCAGCGAGACGATGCCGGCCACGAAGGGCAGCTCCGCGGGGATGCCGTCGGTCAGCAGGATGTCCTGAGGACCGAGCAGACCGCTCTGGTAGGCGGCGTCGACGCTGCCGGCCGGGATGAATTTCAGCGTGCCCAGCGCCCAGCCTTGCGAGTAGCAGACGTTGCCTTCCGCCCATTGCCCCGTCGAGCCCAGCGGGATGCCCTGCGCCTCGAACCAGTCGCGATGAGTCTGCGCGACCGCCTGCTGCTCGAAAGTCGGGAAGTAGAAGGCCTCCACGTCGGGCGGCGCCGCGATCCGGGCTTTGACCAGCTCGAACATGTCGCGGATCTGCTCGCGGCTGTAGGGCTCCTGGCGGACGAACTGGATGCCGTATTGCTGGAACTTGGCCTTCCCCGGCTCGCCCAACGGCGGCAGCACGACGGTGCCCAGGATCGCCTGCTGGTTCTGGGCCGACAGCGTGACCGCGTTGAACTGCTGGCTGGTCATGCCGGCGAACGGGTCGAGGTTCTCGACCGCGAAGTTGTAGTGGAAGACGTACTTGCGGCTGTCCTGGAAGTAGACCACGTTCGGGTCGTAAGGTGCCAACAGGAGGGTGAACTTCACCCAGCGGGCGCTGTCCTTGGAAATGCCACGCGCGCAGAACGGATCGTCGGGGAAGGTAACCTGGTTCTTCCAATAGGCCGACGGGCTAATGGGTTGGCCAAAGGCGAGGACGGGACACAGCGCCGCCAGCAGCACGGTCTGCATCGCTCTTGCTAACGTCTCTGGCCAAGGGGTGGGGTTCATGTGCTATTGCCCTAAGCTGGCCTGGGTCGTTCCGCCATAGGCGCCCAGGTTGATGACACCGCCGTGAGGGGCCGGCTCGGCGCCCACCGGCACGGTAGGGTCGCCCGCATCGATGCAGGGACTGGTGACGACGTCCTGCACCCAGCTCTGCGTCAGTGGTTCCCAGCGGCCGGCGCGGGACTTCAAATGGTAGTCACCGGCCACCCAGACCGCATCGAGCCGGCTCGGGTCAACCGCCGTCTTGGGGCGGTCCGGGTCGGCCCAGTGGCCGGGATGGGCGAAGAGGGGGTTGGTCTCGATGTTGCCGACGTCGAGCCAGCCGCCGGCTACGGCGCAGTAGTTGATCGACGGTCGGCTGTCACCTTCCAGCACGATCTGGCTCGGCGTGTTGTCCCACACGATCGAGTTGCGCAACGTCACGTTGCTGTCGTCCAGCACGAGAGCGCCGCCCAGCCCGCCACCAACGTTGTCGGCAATGGTGCAGTTGTCGAACCAGGCCTGGCTGTCCTGGCAGTAGATGGCCGCTCCCTGGCTGCCGCCGGCGCGGTTGCCGACGATCAGGCAACTAACGAAAGTCGGGCTGCTTTGCAGACAGAGGACGGCGCCGGCTTGCTGGCTTCTGCCGGTGCTGATCACGAAGCCAGTCAACAGGCAGTTGGGATCTTCGCCGCGCGTGAAGCTAAGGACCGGCCCGCTGACGGCGCCCTCGATGACGGCGGTGGGCGCCCCGTCCGGGTCGAAACCGTTCAGGTGCACGTTCTTACCGAGCAGATCGAGGTTCTCGCGGTAGACGCCGGGACGGACGACAACGGTCGTGCCCTTGGTCGCGACCTCGATGGCCTCCTGGATGCTATCGAAGGGGTGCAGGGCCGTGCCGTTTTCCTGCGGATCGCTCCGGCTGGCGAGCTTCGCACCGGGATCACTCGGGGCATCGTCGTCGACGTAGAGCACGTCCATGAAGGTCGCGAAATGGGCCTGTAGCGTACAGTCGGCATCGACGGTGACCAGGGTGTTCGACTGGCCGGGATGCGAGACCTTGCCCGCGTCGACGGCCGTGCCCGTCCAGCCGGCGAAATAGAACAGGCTCGGATCGCTGGGTCTGGCCGCGACGGTGACGCTCCGCCTATCCACTGGGAAGGACCCTTCTCCCGGCACGGTCACCGAGCCTCCTGCCGTCGAGGACAGCGTCAGTACCGGCAAACCCGGCGCCGACATGTCGGACGGGCCGCCGTAGTCGCTGAGGTTGTCACCCTCGTCGGAGGTGGCCGATCTGACCCAGTAGGCGTACCTGGCGCCCGGCTCGACACTCGTATCCGTGAAGCTCCGCGAGGTTTGCCACTCGCTGACGGGCTCTTTCTCGTCCGCCGGCGGAATGCTGCGGTAGACGCGGTAATACACGTCGTAGTGCGGCCCCTGGTGGACCTCGTTCCAGGTCACCTCGACCCAGCCTTGCGCGGTATGATCGTCGGCGACGACGCCGGTGGGCACGCCGGCGTGCAGGGAATACCGCACGTCGGTGCCGTTGCTCACGATGGTGTACAGATGAGAGCGGTAGGCGTCCTGGTTCAGATCGAGGTTGCCCTCCAAATTCAGTTGTTGCAGGCCCGCCATCTCCGCCAAAGGCGCGATGTCACTGAGTTGATTCGAGCTGAGATCGAGGTTCTGCAGATTGGACAAGCCGGCCAGAGGAGAGACATCACTGATCTCGTTGTAACGCAGGTTCAACTCGCGCAGCTCGGTCAAGCCGGCCAGGGGGGAAACGTCGCTGATCTGGTTGAATTGGAGAACCAGCCGCTCGAGATTGGTCAGGCCCGACAACGGTGAAACATCGCTGACCTCGGCCAGGTGGACGTCCAGGTCCCTCAGATCGCTCATTTCCGACATCGGCCCCAGATCGCTGATGGGGTTGAGGCGAATGACCAGGGTCTGAAGGTTGGTCAGGCCGGACAGCGCGGAGATGCTACTGATCTGGTTGTCATGGACGTCCAGGTGCGTCAGTTTGGTCAGCCCGGACAGCGCCGAGACGTCGCCGATCTGGTTGTTGTTGATGACGATGCTATCGAGCTCCGTCAGGCCAGCCAGAGGGGAAAGGTCACTGATGTCGTTGAACGGCACGTCCAACTCGGACAGGTTCGCCGCGTACTCCAGACCCGTCAGGCTAAAGAGGCCGTGGGAGGCCGCCCTCACACTGGTCAGGCCCAGCATGTCTGTGGGGGTGGGGTCCCACACCCACAGCTCCTGCTCCACGATCTCTTTCAGTGTGGCGTCCTCGAAGTATACGGAACCTTCGTAGACCGGCGCTTCGGGGACCGGCTCCTCCGCGTTCGGGTCTTCCGGCGGGGGATACTCTGTGTTCGGGTCTTCGGGCATCGGGACGCCTGCGTTCGGGTCCTGTGGGATCGGCACCCCTGCGTTCGGATCTTCACCCGGACCTTCTTGGGCCCACGCGAGACTGCCCAGGCATAATGCCAACGTCAGCGCAAACAACACGCGCTTCATACCTTCCTCCTCCTTAGCTGACATCCCGGAACGATCCGTGAACCCGCCCAAGGATGGCACAACCGCAAAAACTTCATGATACCAGATTTTTCGCGAAATTCAAGGGTTCACCGCGGATTTGCTCGCTCCGGCGGTCCCACCGTAGGCACCCATGTTGATGACGCCGCCATGAGGGGGCGGCTCCAGCCCGACGGGATCGGTTGGGCTGCCGGCGTCGATGCATGGGCTCGTGACGTTGTCTCGCACCCAGGCGGCGGCGCGCGGGTCCCAGCGGCCCGCCTGCGACTTTAAGCGGTAATCACCGGCCATCCAGACAGCGTCCGCATCGTCCGGTCCGGCAGGCACTTGCGGATTGGCCGGATCGGCCCAGTAGCCGCGCCGAGCGAACAACGGGTCGGCGTCGATATTGCCCAGGTCCGGCCATCCACCTGAGACGTTGCTATACGTCAGCGCCAGGCCGCTCTGGCCGTTCAGGACGATCGGTCCCGGTGCGTTTGCCCATACGATTGAGCTGGTCAGCACCATGTGACTGTCCACGAGCCGCACCGCGTCGCCGACGTTATCGGCTATCGTGGAATTGACCAATGCCGGGTGGCTCTGCTGGCTGCATACGATCGCGCCCTGAGCGTCGATCGCACGGTTGCCCACAATCAAGCAGTTGGCGATGACGGGGCTGCTGCCGGCGCACGCAATGGCTCCGGCCGATGGGCTGCGTCCGCCGGTGAGGACGAACCCGATCAGCTTGCAGTTGGGGCTCTCGCCGTCGGTGAAACGGACGACCGGTCCCGTCCCCGCGCTGTCGATGACCGGCATCGCTTTCCCTTCGGGATCGTACCCGGTCAGTTCAACGCCCTTGCCCAACAGGCGGATCGGCCCGCGGTAGGTCCCTGGAAGAACCGCTACCGTCGCACCCTCAGGCGCCACTTCGATGGCCTCCTGTACGTCGTCGAGCGGGTGTGCAGCGGTTCCATCCTCCTGCGGGTCGCTGCCGTCCGGGTCACCTGGCTCGGGATCGCCGGGAGCGTCGTCATCGACCCACAGCAGATCCATGCGAGCGAGGAAGTGCGCTTTGAGCGTATAGCTGCCGTCGACGAGGACCGTCACCGACGCGCCGGCGGGATCGCTGACCCTGCCCGCGTCAACGGCGCTGCCCGACCAGCGTTGGAAAGTGTAGAGGTGCGCATCGACGGATTCGGCGCGAACGACCAGGGTCCGGGTCATGTTCGAGGGGAACACGCCTTCTCCCGGGACAACCACGGACCCGCCGGCGGTCGAAGTGAGCACCAGCGCCGGTTGACGTGACAGCCAGCCGGTCGCCACCTCGCCGAAATCGCTGGCGTTGGCGCCCTGGTCCGAGGTGGCGGCTCTGACCCGGTAGTAGTACTCGATGTCAGGTTCTGCGGTCAGGTCGTCGAATCGGAGCGATCTCTGCCACCCGCCGACCGGTATCGCAGTGCCGCTTGCGGAAGCGGCGCGGTAGACCCGGTAGTAGCTCAGGTAGAGGGGACCGTGATGCACCTCGCTCCACGAGACCTCGATCCTGTCCCGGCACGTGCCCTGCGAGGCGAAGACGCCGGCCGGTCGCGCCCGGCTGGGCGAGTATCTCAGGCTGACGCCATTATCGTAGATCGTCCACAAATCCTGCCGGTAGGCCTCCTCGTTCAGGTCGAAATTGCCTTCCAGATCGAGCGAGTCCAGGTTCGTCAGCGCCAGCAGAGGCGAGATGTCGCTAATGCCATTATCGGCCAGATTCAGGCTCCGCAGACCCGTCAGGCCGGCCAGGCCCGACACGTCGCTGATGGAATTGGCCTGGAGGTGCAGCTCTTGCAGGCCGGTCAGGCCGGACAAGGGCGAAATGTCACTGATGCAGTTGAACCGGAGCACGGCGTTGTGGAGGTTGGGTAAGCTCGCCAGCGCTGAGATGTCACTGATCCGGTTCTGGCTCAGCTCCAGGCTTTCCAGTTCGGTCAATCCCGCCAGCGGCGAGATGTCCGCAATGCTGTTGCACTGAATCTGGAGTTCCTGCAGGCAGGCCAGTCCCGCCAGCGGGGAGATGTCACTGATATCGTTGATGCGAACGATCAAGGTCTCCAGATTGACCAGTCCGGCCAGCGGAGAGAGGTCTCGGATGTTGCCGTTGGCGTGCGCGTCAAGATGTCGCAGGTTCGTCAGCCCGGCGATGGGACCCAGATCGCTGATCTGGTTCCACCGAATCACCAGCATCTGGAGGTTGGTGCCGTATTCAAGTCCCGCGAGGTCCCTTATGCCGCTGTTCTCCGCGCTGAGGCTGGTCAGTTGCAGCATGTCCGTCGGAGTCGGGTCCTCCAGCCACAGTTCGCGCTCCACCAGCTCCTTGAGGTTGGGATCGGCGAAGACGACGGCGTCTTCCGCCTGGGCCGGGCCCGTCAGGAGCGAGCACCCTAGTAACACCGACAGCATTGTCCTCATGTCTCTTCCTCCGCCTTGGGTTGGCCAGGTGCATCGTGTGTGACACGACGCGACCTAGGTGGATATCTCGCAGAGTCCCGCTATTGCCTGTGTCTCGTTGCGCTCAGGGCGAGCGTGACATGCTGGCCCGGATTGTGCCGCCGTAGGCTCCCAGGTTGATGACGTCGCCGTGGGGAAGCGGTTCGGGTTCAACGGGATCGGCCGGCCTACCGGCGTCGATGCAGGGACTGGTGACCTCGTCCTTTATCCAGGCTCGGACCTTGGGGTCCCACCGACCGGTCTGGGACTTCAAGTGGTAATCCCCCTCGACCCAGACGACGCCGGCGCCCTCCAGTTGGGTCCAGCAGCCCGGCTGGGCGAAGAGTGGATCAGCGTTGATATTCCCTGTGCCCGGCCAGCCGCCGGCGACGTCACAATAGGTGATCGCAGGTTGGCTCGTGCCTGCCAACGCGAGCGTGTCCCAGACGATCGAGTTGGCCAGTACCGCGTCGCTGTCGATCAACAGCAGGCCGCCGGTGTTGTCGACCAGCGTGCAGTTGACGAACGTGGCCGGACTGTCACGGCAGCGTACCGCCGCCCCGTAGGCGCTCGTCGCGTGATTGCCGACGATCAGGCAGTTGGCGATCGTCGGGCGGCTCGCGGTACAGACCACCGCACCGATTTCTTCGTCCCGGCCGCCTGTGATGACGAACCCGGCCAACAGACACTCGGGACCCTCGCCGTTGAGGAAGCTCACGACCGGCCCGGCGCCGTCGCCGTCGATAATCGCCAACTGTGTGCCGCCAGGATCGAGCCCCGTCAGTTGCAGGTCCTTGCCGCGGAGGTTGATCGTTTCCTGATAACGCCCCGGACGGACGATGACGGCGGCGCCATCGGCGGCGCGGTCGATGGCCTCCTGAATCCTATCGAACGGATGCTCTGCGGTCCCATCTTCGTCCGGATCGCTCACTTTTGAATTGTCGGGAGCGGGATCGGCCGGCGCGTTGGCATCGACGTAGACGGCGTCGCGCGCGGCAGAGAAGACCGCCTCGATGTCGTGATCCCGATAGACCGCCAGCAGCGCGGGATTGGCCGCCTCTTTGAAGCTGCCGGACCAGGTGACGAAGACAAAGCCCGGCTCGGCCTGGGCCTTCAGGATGACCGTTTGGCCCTCGTCGTACGTGAACGACCCCTCACCTGGCATGATGATCGAGCCGCCCAGGGCCGAGTGGATCGAGACCTGGTGTTGAACGGGAGGATCGCTCTGCCCGACGGGAGCGAAGTTCGCCTGGAGGTTCAGGTCTTGATGCATCGACAGACAGATCGGGTTTATCGTGTGTGATTGACTGCCCGACCAACCGACGAACACGTACCCGTCCTCGGGCTGGGCGGTGATTTCGACGGTCTGACCGTTGGCGTAGAGGAATTCCCCTTCTCCGGGAATGGCTACGGAGCCTCCCGCGGTGGAGGAAAGCCACAGGCGATAACCGTCGACGCACCGGTCGTATTTCAGCTCGATGCCAGGATTGTTTGCCAGGATCAGGGGGATATAGACTTCGCACGCGTGCGCGTTCAGCGGGTTGCCGCGCAGATCGAGACGCTCCAGCGACGTCAGCGCCGACAGGGGCGAGACATCCTCGATCTGGTTGTACTGAAGCTGTACGCGTCGCAGGTTCGTCAGGCCGGACAGCGAGGAAATGCTGGTGATACTGTTCCACTGAAGGTCGAGGTCTTCCAGAGCGGTCAGTCCCGACAGCGCCGAAATATCTCCGATGCAATTGATACGCAGCACCAGCGTTTGCAGGTTGACCAACCCGGACACGGCCGAAATATCCTGGATGCGGTGCGTCCCGTGGACGTCGAGATGTTCCAGGTTCGTCAGCCCCGCCACCGGGGAGAGGTCGTAAATCTCGTTGTTGTTGAGCACCAGTTTCCAGAGGTTGGTCAGTCCCGACAACGCGGAGATGTCACTGATCGAGTTGAAGGGCAGATCGAGTGACTGGAGATTCGTGGCGTACTCCAAGCCGGTGACACTCCCGATGTTCTGGTTGGAGGCGCTCAGCCAGGTCAATTCCAGCAGGTCCGTGGGGGTTGGGTCCCAGATCCAGAGGGCGGTCTCCACGGCGGTCTTGAGGTTCGCGTCCGCGAAATAGACGGGGTCTTCGGCTTGGGCGTGGCGCACCAGCAGCAGCGCCAAGGCCAAGGCAATGAGAAGGCGTCTCATGTCTTTACCTCCGCACAGCGCCTTCTTCGGGAGACTCCGCCGCCTCCGCCTAGAAAGCGCACTCGCAATACTGGGAGTATACCACGTCTCGCGCGAGAATCAAGGGGTAAATTTGGATTTGCTTGCCTGGGCGGTGCCGCCGTAGGCCCCCAGGTTGATGATGCCACCATGGGGAGGCGGCTCAAGCCCGACCGGGCCGGCCGGACTGCCCGCGTCGATGCAAGGGCTGGTGACGTTGTCCGCCACCCAGACCCGAGCCTTCGGGTCCCAGCGTCCGGATTGTGACTTCAGGTGATAGTCGCCCTCGACCCAGACGGCGTCGGCGTCATCCGGCTCGCTCCAGGTGCCGGGCTCGGCAAAAAGCGGATCGGTGTCGATGTTCCCTTTGTCGGGCCAGCCGCCGGCGATGTCACAATAGGTGATTGAGGGCTTGCTCACGCCTGCCAGGGCCATCGGATCCCACACGATCGAGCCGGTGACCACCACGTGACTGTCGATCAGCAACAGGCCGCCGACGTTGTCGGCGATCGTGCAGTTGACGAAGACGGCTTGACTGTCCCGGCAGCGCACCGCTGCCCCCTGGGCGCCGGTGGCGCGGTTGCCCACGATCAGGCAGTTGGCCAGGCTCGGACTGGCAGCCGTGCAGACGACGGCGCCGACTTCCTCGTCCCGACCGCCGGTAATGACGAATCCGCTCAGCAGGCAATTCGGGTCCTCACCGTTGACGAAACTCACCACCGGGCCGGCGCCGCTACCGTCGATCACCGCCATTTGTCTTCCGTGCGGATCGAGTCCGACGAGATGGAGGTTCTTGCCGCGCAGATTGATCGTCTCCCGGTAGCGTCCCGAACCGACGATAACCGTCGCGCCGTCAGTGGCGCCGTCGATAGCCTCTTGAATCGTGTCGAACGGATGCTCGAGGCTCCCGTCTTCCTGCGGATCGCTCACCTCTGGATCATCGGGGCCGGGGTCGCCGGGCGCGTTGGCATCGACGAACTGGGTATCGAACGCCGGAGCAAAGACCGCCTCGATCTCGTGATCTGCTTCGACGATCAGGGAGGTGGGATTGGCCGTCACCGCATAGCTGCCGGACCAGGCGACGAACGTGAAGCCCGGATCGGCCTGGGCCCTCAGGACAATCGTCTCGCCGTCATCGTACGTGAACGAGCCTTCGCCCGGTCGCGTGACCCGGCCTCCGAGCGTCGAGTGGATCGAGACGCGACGTTGAACGGGTGGGTCGTACCGCAACTCCACATCCGGGTTGTTGGCAGCGATCAACGGGAGGGAGACCGCGTAGGTCTCTCGACTCAACGGGTTGCCTCGCAGGTCGAGCGACACCAGCGACGTCAAAGCGGCCAAGGAAGAAATGTCACTGACCTGGTTGCCCGACAGGTCCAGCGTGCGCAGGTTGGTCGCGTAGTCGAGGCCCGTCAGACTCACAATCCCGCGGTCGGCGCAGGCCAGCTCGGTCAGACCGAGCATGTCGCTCGGTGTGGGGTCGGCCACGGATAGGGCTTCTTCCACCGCCGCCTCCAGCGCACCGTCCGTGAAATAGACCGCTTCCAGCGGCGCGTTGGCGTCGCCTGCGCGCGCGAATTCTGCTCGCACATTGTGATTGGCGTCCATCAAGAGGAAAGTGGGATTGGCCGTGCTGGAAAAGCTGCCCGAAAAGCCGGTAAACACGTAGCCGGGGTCTGCTCGCGCTTCCAGGTAGACGGTGACGCCGTTATCGTAAACGAACTGCCCCTCACCGGGCTGCAGCACGGAGCCTCCCGCCGTCGACGAGACCAAGAGAATACACTGGGAAAACGCGTCGTAGCTCAGGTCGATTCCCGGGTTGTTCGCCAGGATCTGGGGCAGGTGCGTCTCGAAAGCTTGCTCGTCCAACGGATTGCCGCGCAGGTCGAGTTGTTCGAGCGCCGTCAGGCCCGTCAGGGCCGAAATGTCGCGAATGCGATTGAAGCGCAGAACCAGCGTTCGCAGCTCGCTCAGGCCGGACAGAGGTGACAGATCGCTGATCTCGTTGTCATGGATATCGAGCCACTGGAGATTCACCAGCGCCGACAGCGCCGAGATATCGCTGATCCGGTTCCAACGCAGCACCAGGGTTTGCAGATTGACGGCGTATTCCAGGCCCCCCAGGTTGCTGATCCCGTGGGACGCGGCGTCGAGGCTCGTCAGGCCCAGCATGTCGGTCGCTGTCGGGTCCCAGACCCACAATGCGTCTTCCACCGCTGCCTTCAACCGCGCATCGGGAAAATAGACAGGGTCTTCCGCCCGCACCCATCCGTGCAGGACGCACGACAGCAGCACCGCCAGCAACGCCCTTTTGACCTTACCCTCCAGCATGGCATTCCTCCGTAACTCCTGGGCGCAGGCGCGTCGAACACGGCGCGCGGCGCCTACACCTCCATCATAGAACACGCGCCGCCGAACTTCAAGAGAGAGGCGGCGTTTCCGCCTGCCAGGGCGGCCGGCGTCGCCTTTCCGCAGGGTATATTCTCGCGCCGCTTCAAAGGGTTCTTGAAAAATTTCTCTCGGTCGACTATATCGTCGCACTCCTGTGCCTGGACGCGATACGTGGGCGCGCCGGGACGGACCGCAGAGCCACCGGAGGTACATCAGTTGACGGAAAACGGCAGAAACGTGGACCTTATCGTCACCGACCTGGGCGGGACGATGGTCAAGACCGACGACGCGATCATCGCGGCGGTCCGGCGGGCGGCGAGCGAACTTGACATCCCCGCCGGGTACACGGACCCGGTCTACGACGTTTTCGGCACCAGCATCTGGCAGTATGTCCACGCCTATCTGCCCGAGGGCCATAAAGACTCCACCGACGCCTGTCACGAGCGGTTCTGGGAGTTGTTTCCACACGCGGTGCTGGAGATGATCATGCCTTTCGACGGCGTCGAGGAAGCTTTGGTCGAGTTGAAGCAGCAGGGCGTTCGCCTGGCGGTCCTGAGCGGTCTGAAGATCGAATCGATCGAGGAGATTCTCGCGACGTTTCGTTTCCGGGACTGGGACGCGGTCCGCTCGTCGATGTTGTACAACGCCACCGCCGGCGATTCCCGCGCCGCCGGCATCGTCGCGCTGGCGGAAGAGTTCAGCATCGCGCCCGAGCGGACGATCTACATCGGCGACACCGACCACGACGTCCGCCAGGCGAAGAGAGCCGGCGTCATCTCCGCCGTCGTCCAGACCGGCGGCCAGGCCCAGACGCACCTCCACAGAATCCAAGCCGCCAACCCCGACCATCTCCTGGCCTCCTGGCCGGAGCTCCGTCACGTCGTCCGAAGGTAGGGCCAGGGGCGTCGTGTAGTCTCAGCGCGTCAAGACGTACGCGGCCAGGTGGGAGATTTCCTCTTCGCCCAGGATGGAGGTTCGGCCGTGTTTGTCGGCGGGGTTGAAGGTCGTCAGGACTTGCTCGATGGTCGCGGCTCGGCCGTCGTGCAGGTAGGGAGCGGTGCGCCAGGCCTCGACGAGGGTGGGCGTGTCGTAGCTCGTGTTGGTCTCGTCATCCGTGCCGGTGCCGACGTCGTGACGAGCCAGGTCGGTGTACAGCGGTCCGGCGTGACAGCGCGTGCAGCCGGCCTTTCGGAAGAGAACCTCACCCTCTCGCGCCGCTTCGCTCATTTTGCCTTCGACCAGACAAGGACTGGCGACCGGTTTGAGTGACTTGAGGTATGCATCCATGGCCTCAGCCGTCTCGCGGGGGGCGACCGCGAACTGGACGTAGCGAATGCCGCTGCGGACCGCGATCTCGGCGTTTGCCCTGACGCCGGTCACCATCGCCGGCGGCGTCGCGTGCGCCAATAACAGGCTCTTGGCGTTCTTCGGGTTCAGGACGCCGTCGTTGAGCAAGTCCCAGTTCAGCGCGTTGGCACGCCCATCGTCCAGGTGACAGCTCGCGCAACTGTGCCAGCCGCCCAAGGCGTGGGAAGCATCGTTGAAGGCCATCTCACCGCGGCGAATCTCGGTCATGGTTCGCGCGGGACCGAGCGGAATCGAGGTCGTCTGCTCTCGCGCGTTTGCTCCCAGATCGACAACTGCAACGCTGTCCGAGAAGTACTCGGCAACGTACCCCTTGGGGCCGACGACGGCCACGCCGCGCGGACCCTTGCCCTGGAGCTTCACGCGGCGACGCAGTCCTGCCAGGAACGTCAGATCGTTCGGGATGTCCTGGGCGCAGTACCCGGCGTCGAGAAACCTGCGTGCCGACCTGGACGTGCTGGACGACGCGAAGCATCTTGCCGACCGCGCCGACAGCAGGCGCGCATGGAGGGCAGCACGGTCGATGACGCTCACCTCATGCGTGCCGGCGTGCGCGACCACCAGATGCTTGCCGTCGGCGGTGCAGGCGACGCCATACGGATTGGCGGCGCCGCGATCGATGTCGTCGAGCAGAACCGTATTGACGTACCTTTGGCTCGGCACGTCGATGACCGTCATCGCGTTGGTGTTCACCCAGCCGCGCTCGATGTAGGCGGTCGGGAAGTGGTAGCGCGACAGGATGTGCGTAACATAGGCGTGCTTTCCGTCAGGCGAGAGGGCGATTCCGCGCAGGTTGGTGCTCCCGTCGGGCAGCTCGATGTTCTTGACGAGTCTTGCGGCGCCCGTGTCGATCACCGAGACGGATGCAGCAACGTGCCTTGTATTGGCAGCGCTCGCAGGCAATAGATTCGCCACGAACAAGAACCTGCCGTTCCGCGTGATGGTGGCCGCGACGGGCTCGCGCGGCACGGCAACCGTTCCACTTTGTCGCCCAAGTCTGAGGTCGATGATGCCGACGTTGTTGTCGAAGCGGTTGCAGACATACAATGTCTGACCGTCCGGAGCGAGCGCGAGCGCGACCGGCGTATGACCGACGTGGATGGTGTCGGTTACTGCCTCGTTGTCCAGGTCGATGACTTGCACCACCCCCTCCGGCACGGCCGACGTCACATACAACCAGCGGCCGTCGCTCGATAGAGCCAGTCCCGAAGGATGGCATGCGACGGCAACCTCCCTGATGACCTTTCCACAGGCGACGTCAACGACCGCGACCCGCCCGGCCGTAGCCTCCGCCACGTACAGCCGCTTCCCGTCGGCCGAGGCCACCAGCGAGGTCGGAGAGAGGTACGTTGGGTCGACTTCGGGAAGGCCCGCTGGTACCAGCCCGTACCCAGCCAGGAGAATAATCACACCTGTCGGAATGTCTTTCTTTGCGTGCATACCGCCTGCCTTATCCCCTTGGACGATCCCACAGGCGAGCCAAAGGCAACATGTCCATACATGGTGTTGCGCCTTCCTCCAAAACGTTTCAACCAGTCCCTTTAACACCCACTCTGGCCTTCTCCGTCCAGGAGGCGGCGCCCGGCTATGCGGGAGCGACTCGCCAGCCTCATGCTTGCGTCACGTGTGACTTGACACAGACCGCCTGTCGCGGTAAGATCGTTTGTGTGCGTCGATTCCCCGGCGGGAGCCAGAAGGTGCGGATAGATGACTTGGAGAAGGAGGTAGGAGCAATGAAGCGAGTTGTGTGTCTCAGTGCGGTTGTGCTTGTTTGTCTGGCCCATTCGGCCTGGGCGGCGACCGCTCCAGCCCTCGAGCCTGTCGACCCTCAATATATGCAGTACGGAGAGCTGTTCACCTACGATGTGGAGGCCTCCGGTGATCCTGCCCCGACCTTCACACTGACTTCTGCGCCCGACGGGATGACGATCGACAGCGCCTCCGGCGTAATCACGTGGACGCCGGACGTCAGTCAGGTGGGTTCGAGCAGTGTAACGGTCCGAGCGAGCAACTCGGCTGGGAACGCCAATGTCAGTTTCGACGTTACCGTCTTGACCGTTACGCCCATCCCTCCTGCGTTGGATCCAATTCCCGATCAGACCATCCAAGCGGAGACGATGACCTGGACTTACACTCTGCATGCGAGCGGAAGTCCGACCCCGCAGTATCGTAAAGGGAATGCACCGACCGATATGCTGGTCAATAGACACACAGGTGAGATCACCTGGAAACCAGACAAGTACGACGCCGGTACTCATACGGTGAGCGTGTTCGCGAATAACGACTTGGGCAACAGTTGGCAGAGTTTCACTATTACGGTCTTGCCTGTCCTCTATAGTATCGACATATCCTCGACCGATGGCGGGAGCGTGACGCGTCCCGGTGAAGGGCTATTCGACTATCCCTTTCGCCAGCAGGTGGCGATTGAGGCGACCGCGGCGCCCGGCTACTGTTTTATCTATTGGAGCGGGACGCGCGTGTGGGAGAAGACCTCGCCAATCACCGTGGTGCCGGTAGATGAAGACTGTAGCCTCCGCGCGAATTTTCTCCCGGACACGGGCCCTCTTTGCTCAC
Source organism: Sedimentisphaerales bacterium (assembly GCA_016927855.1). Classification (GTDB taxonomy): domain Bacteria; phylum Planctomycetota; class Phycisphaerae; order Sedimentisphaerales; family Anaerobacaceae; genus JAFGLV01. The sequence continues at coordinate 28,896 of JAFGLV010000135.1, read as the reverse complement.
TCGAGCTGCAGGCGTCGAATGGCGGCAGTGTTTCGACGCCCGGTTACGGCACCTACTATATTCCGCAGGGCAACACAGTCTCCATCAGCGCCGTGCCCAACGCCAGTTGTCATTTCGTCAATTGGACGGGCAGCGGCGTTGACGCTGGCAAGGTGAGCGATCCGGAATCGGCAGACACTACCATTCTAATGGACACAAGCTACTCGCTCCGCGCGAATTTCGAGTTGGGAACGCTGATTATGTATGCGCTCGGCGTGTCGTCAACGGCCGGTGGGCACGTGGAGAAGCCTGGACAAGGTTCCTTCCGCTATGCAGACGGGTCCACCGCGTCGGTGAGCGCCGTGGCGGATCAGGGCTACTACTTCCTCGGCTGGACCGGCAGCGCGGTCGATGCAGGCAAGGTGGCCAGTCCGACATCCGCGAGCACCACCGTTCAGATCGATGCCGATTACTATCTCCGGGCTAACTTCCAGTCCGGCCAGCGGTCACGCCTGACCCTATCAGCCGGCACAGGGGGTCACGTTACCGCGCCGGGTGAAGGCGCATTTGAATACACACCCGGAACCGTCGTGTCTGTGACTGCACAAGCACTCAATGGCTACGAATTCTCAGGTTGGACGGGCAGCGCGGTCGATGCCGGCAAAGTGGATGATCCCCACTCTACGAGCACGTCCGTGACCGTGGATGGCGAGTACACTCTCGCGGCCAGTTTCGAGGCTACGGAACCGACCGTTCATTACACCCTCGACGTCTCCGTGACCTACAGCGGGACCGTGACCACCCCCGGAATCGGTCTTTTCACTTATGATTCCGTCACGACTGTTCCGGTGGTCGCCGAAGCACGGAGCGGCTACGAATTCCGGGAATGGAGGGGGACGGCGGTGGATGCGGGCAAAGTGGCCGACCCCGAATCCTCCAGTACGACAGTGCTTGTGGATGGAGACTATACTCTCGTGGCATACATCGTATACGCAGGCCCCCCCGAGCAGTGTACCTTGACCGTGTCCGCAGAAGACGGAGGGCACGTCGTTGAGCCAGGAGAGGGTACATTTACGATTCCGAAGGATAGGTGGCCGAGGCTCGTTGCTGAACCGTTCAGCGGCTACCGATTCTCACACTGGACCGGAACGGCGGTGGATGCGGGCCGGGTGGAGAGTCCAACCTCCGCCAGCACGAAAATGACATTAGATGCTGATTACACCGTAGTGGCCCACTTCATCGCTGGCGGGCATACCCTGACGATCTCGTCGGGCAACGGCGGATCTGTGACATCGCCGGGGGAGGGGACCTACTCGTATGAGTCTGCCACTTCGGTGTCGGTGACCGCGACGGCACAAGCGAACCATCATTTCACCGGCTGGAGCGGTACGGCGGTTACGGCGGGCAAGGTCGCCGATGCCGGCGCGGCGTCCACTACCGTGACGATGGACGCGGACTACACCCTGATAGCTGGGTTCGCTATCGACCAGCACACGCTGACCATCTCTTCAGGCAGCGGCGGCTCCGTCGATCTGCCGGGCGAAGGGGCGTTCAGTTGCGATCATGGCAGCACGGTTGCAGTTCAGGCGGTTGCCGAGTCGGGCGGCTCGTTCGCCGGCTGGACAGGAACGGCGGTCGATGCCGGCAAGGTGGCCAATCCCAGCGCGGCGGTCACGAGCGTCACCGTCGATGCGGACTACACGCTGGTGGCGAACTTCGGGTTGCCTCAGCACACGCTGACCGTTTCCTCTGGCACGGGAGGCTACGTTGTCGATCCCGACGAAGGTTCGCATTCCTATCAGGTCGGAACAGAAGTCCGCCTGGAAGCGCAGGCCATGGCCGGCTACTACTTCAGCCACTGGTCGGGAGGCAGCTTCTGGTCGGATGTGAACCCGATGACACTCACGATAGACCGTGACTATGATATCACGGCGATTTTCACTGCCTACCCGTGTGATCTTACGGTCTCTTCCGGCGCGGGAGGGTCGGTCGCGGTCCCCGGCGAAGGGCTCTTCACCTACGCCGGCGGCACGCGGGTGTGCGCCGTGGCTGTCCCCGACAGCGGCTATTGCTTCGCCGGCTGGAGCGGGAGTCTCGTGGCCGGCGGAGACATTGGCACCCCGAGCGCGGGTCGGGTGGACTTCGTGCTCGCGGCGGATGGCGACCTTCACGCCACGTTCGCGCCGGCGTCGATGTGCTGGTATGTGGACGACGATGCGCCCGGTGATGTCGCGCCATGCGATCCGACCGTAAGCGACCCGCGCGAGGATGGGAGTTGGGACCATCCGTTCGATTCCCTCCAGGAGGCCATAGACGCGTCGTTCGATGGGCAGGCGGTGCTGGTCCGGCCAGGCGTCTACTACGAGAACATCGCGTTCAGCGCCAGGAGCATTACCCTGTCGAGCCTGGCGACGGCGGAGCCGGGAGCGATCTCGCAGACCACGATTCACGGCGGCGACCTGGCCAGCGTTGTGACCTTCGACGGGAGAGAGTCAGCCCGTTCTGTCCTGGCAGGCTTCACCATCACAGGTGGAAACGCCGACACCGGAGGTGGAGTTCGGTGTATCGGCGCGAGCCCGGTAATTGCCAACTGTCTGATTGTCGGCAATCGGACCGATCTGGGCGGCGGGGTGCTACTGCAGGACAGTCGTGCCACTCTGGTCAACTGCACCATTGCCGACAACTTCAGTCGGCTTGAAGGCGGCGGACTGTACTGCACCGGCTCGGCCACCATCACCAATTCGATTCTCTGGGCCAACCTGCCGCAACAGATCGTCGTCGATCCACCCGGCACGCTGTCGGTGACATACAGCAATGTCCAGCGAGACTGGCCGGGCACCGGGAATTTTGACGCGGCGCCGCGCTTTGCGGCGCCAGGTCATTGGGTCTTGATCGACGATCTCGCGTCGCCGGCAGAACCGAGTGACGTCACGGCCACATGGTTCCATGGTGACTATCATCTCTGCTCCACCCAAGGGCGCTGGGACCCGATCCAGACCCTCTGGGTCCAAGACGTTGTCGCCAGCCCATGCATCGACGCCGGCAACCCCGATACTGACGTCAGGGCCGAGGTGTCGCCCCATGGCGGCCGGATCAACGCCGGAGCGTTTGGCGGAACAGCCGAAGCGTCGCTATCGCCGGTTGAAGACGCCGAACAGTAGGAAATGAGCCAGCCAACAGAAAGGCCCGAGCCGTGAAGGGCCCGGGCCGAGCGGGTCGGTTCAGACTTGTCGTGCGCCCAAGGTCAGGCGGAGGGGGCTTTGACTCCGTCGTCCTGTGACATGGGGGCGAGCCTCTCCACGTTCCAGGCTTGTGGCTGGGTCAATCGTCTGCCTTGCGCTCGCCCAGGGCCCGGTCGAGCATGAACAGGCCGCCTTTGTGGTCCCCGATCATCTTGATCTTCTGCACGATCTCATCGGTGGACGCCTCCTCCTCCACCTGCTCGCTGACGAACCATTGGAGGAAGATGGTGCTGGCGTAGTCCTTCTCCGATTGCGCCAGCGCCATGTGCTCGTCGAACTGACGGGACACCTTGCACTCGTGCTCGTAGGCGGCCTCGAAGGCAGCCAGCGGGCTGTCCCACTGCGTCGGTGGCGCCTCCAGGGCGGCCAGGACGATACGGGCGCCGCGCTCCCGCAGATGGTGGTGGAGGCGCATGGCGTGTCCCGTCTCCTCCTGGGCCTGCGCCGTCATCCACTGGGCCGCGCCCGGCAGGTTGAGCGACTCGAAATACGCGGCCATCGACAGATACAGTCGGGCATTGAAGAACTCGCGGTTCATCTGCAGATTCAGGGCGTCTGTCATCTTCTTGCTGATCATGGTTACCTCTCCTTGCGAAAACAGCAATCCGGGTCAAGCGGGCGGCTCGATGTCGCTCGCCCGCTCGCCCCGTCGCTCGTCCAGACTGATCTCAATTGCTGCCGTGCGGACACTTCTTGAGGACCATGAACCAGTCGAGGACCTTCGTGTCAGCATCCGGTTTCTCCACCCTGTCCTTGGCGGTGCCGCAGGAGCCCGGCGGCGGCACGATCACGTCGTCACCGATCCGCCAGTTGGCCGGGGTGGCGATGCCGTGCTTGTCGCTGTGCTGCATTGCGACCAGCAGCCGCTTGACCTCGTCCATGTTGCGACCGTTACTCAGCGGGTAGTACAGGATCGCGCGCACGATCGCCTTGGGATCCATAATGAAGACGGCGCGCACTGCCTGCGTACTGCTGGCGGCCGGTTGGAGCATCCCGAACGCCTTGGAGACGTCCATCGTCAAGTCGCTGATGACCGGGAAGTTCACCTCGACGTTCTTCATCCCCTTGTATTCGATCTTCTCCTTGATCGTCCGCAACCAGGCGATGTGGCTGTAGGTGCTGTCGATGGACAGGCCCAGCAGCTTGCAGTTGAGCTTCTCGAACTCGTCAGCCATGCTGGCGAAGGTCATGAACTCGGTCGTGCATACTGGCGTGAAGTCGGCCGGGTGCGAGAAGAAGATCACCCACTTTCCCTTGAAGTCCTCCGGAAAACTGATCGGTCCTTGCGTAGTCTCCGCCTTGAACGACGGGGCCTTCTCCCCAATCAGCGGCATTCGGTTGTCGTCACACATTCGCGATGCTCCTTTCATTCGATCTGGCTATACAGTCTTCTGTTTTCATCCCTCGGTCTGCCTTTCAGGCCGAGGTTGCCGTAACACGTTCGTCTTGACTCATAGCGGCGAGTTTCTCGACGTCCTTGACGTCCAGGCCGAGGCCTTGGGCGACGCGCTTGCCGTAGTCAGGGTCGGCCTTGTAGAACAGGGCGGTCTGGCGTCTTTGGATGCGCTTCTGGGCGCCGCCCAGATGAGCGACGATATTGCCCACGAGATGCTCGCGGTCGGTGTCGCTCATGACCCGGCGGTACAGCTCGCCCGGCTGGAAGAAATCGTCGTCGGTCAGCTCCTGCGGATGCCTGGCCGCGACGCCTTCCAGTTCAATCGGCGGCTCCGCGAAACTCGGATCGGGCGCGGGGCCATCCATCGAGTTGGGCCAGTAGTTCGGCCCGCCCTTGCCGTTGTCATCGAGGCGCATGTAGCCGTCACGCTGGTAGTTGTGCGCGTGCGTAGCCTTGGGCGCGTTGACCGGCAGGAGTTGGTAGTTGGTGCCGAGCCGGTAGAGGTGCGCATCGTGGTAGGACATCAGGCGGGCCTGGAGCATCTTGTCAGGCGAAGCGGCGATGCCAGGCACGAAGTTGCCGGGGCAGAACGCTGCCTGCTCGACCTCGGCGAAGTAGTTGTCCGGATTGCGGTTGAGTGTCATGCGGCCGATTTCGACGAGCGGATAGTCCGCGTGCGGCCAGACCTTGGTGATGTCATTGATGTTCCAGCGGTAGGTCTTGGCGTCGGTAGCCGGCATGATCTGCACGCACACCTTCCACGAGGGATAAGCGCCTTTCTCGATAGCCTCGCGCAGATCGCGGGTGGCGTAATCGGGGTCTTCGCCCGCCAGCTTGGACGCCTGCTGGCGCGTGAGGTTGCGGATGCCCTGTTCGGTCTTGAAGTGGTACTGGACCCAGAACGTTTCGCCTTTGGCGTTGTACCACTTGAAGGTGTGGCTGCTGTAGCCGTTCATGTGGCGGTAGCCGTCCGGTGTGCCTCGATCGGAGAACAGGACCGTCACCTGGTGCAGCGATTCCGGTGTCAGCGAGAGGAAGTCCCAGAACATATCGGGGTTGGGCATGTTCGTGGCCGGGTCGCGCTTCTGAGTGTGGATGAAGTCGGGAAACTTCGACGGGTCGCGAATGAAGAACACCGGCGTGTTGTTGCCCGTCATGTCGTAGTTGCCTTCTTCGGTGTAGAACTTGACCGCGAAGCCGCGCGGGTCGCGCGCGGTGTCGGCCGAGCCTTTTTCGCCGCCGACCGTGGAGAACCGTGCGAACACGTCCGTCTTCTTGCCGGCCTTCGAGAGGAACTTAGCGCGGGTGTACTTGCTCATGTCGGCGGTGCACTCGAAGACGCCATAGGCGCCGGCGCCCTTGGCGTGGACGACGCGCTCGGGGATGCGCTCGCGGTTGAAGTGGGCCAGCTTCTCCATCACGTGGACGTCCTGCATCAGGGCCGGACCCTTGGGGCCTGCCGTCAGGGTGTTCTGGTCGTCGTCCACCGGGGTGCCGGAGGCCATCGTCAATCGCTTCTTGTCCTTTGCCATTTGTCTGCTCCTTTCTGCAACAGCATCGTAAATCGTATTTCGTCTTATTTGGTGCGTGGCAAGATTGCACGTTTCTCTGCTTCTGATTAACGTTTGCGTCGGGCGCAGGCCGCGCAGACGCCGCGCAGTTGCACGTGCGCCGATTCGATGCGCCCCAGCGACGTCACGGTCTTGGGCAGCGGCAGCTCATTCAGTGCCTCGCTGTAGAAGTCGCGCACCCGGCCGCACTCCGTACAGACGAAGTGGTGGTGCCGGTCCGTATTGGCGTCGTAGCGGGCCTTGCTGAAGAGGATTTCGGCCTTGTGCACGATGCCTTGCTCCTCCAGCGACGCCAGCGTGCGGTAGACGGTGTCGCGCGAGATCGCCGGCACCCGCTGACGCACGCTCTGGTAGATCGCCTCGGCGTCGGGGTGTTCTTCCGTGCCGGCCAACTCGCGGAACACCTCCATCCGCTGGTGCGTCACCTTCATTCCGTGATCCCGGCACGTTCGCACGAACCGTTCCACCCGCCGTTCATACTCTGCCTTCGACACCGCCATCCGAACTCCAGCTAACTAAGAATTATTACGATTACGTAATCCTAAGCACCCGGTTCGCCCCGTCAACGAGGAATTTCCCCAGGTCGGCAGAATGTGGGGTCGTTCGTAGTGGCGTCGTCAGACGCTATCTCGGGATCGCGTGGCGTGGCGGGGCGCGATGCGGCATAGGCCCTGACGGGCCCACTACAAACATGGTTCACGATCCTGAGATGGCAGGGGGTACCTCCGTAGCTCTGGCGGGCCGGCGGAGCCGAGCGTATACTGCAGGCATGACGGTTGACGCATGAATTTGGGTCGAGTTGGGAATGTTGACGTGATTCTGTCGAATGTCGAGATACAGCGGGCGTTGGACGAGGGGCGGTTGGTGATCGAGCCGGAGCCGTTGCCCAGGCGCCCGGAGGCGGGGCGATACTGCCCCTACGACACGCACGCGGTGGACCTGCGGCTGTTCCGCGAGATCATGGTGCCGCAGCCTGGGCCGTACCATTACGACGTGACGGAGCCCGGGACGCTCTCGGAGATCATCGCAGGCCACTCGCAACGGTACACGCTGACGGACGACGAACCCTATCCGCTCAGACCCCACCAGTTCCTCCTGGGCCGAACGCTGGAGCGGATCGAGCTGCCCATCGACAAGGGCACGCCGCACCTGGCGGCTCGGATCGAAGGCAAGAGCAGCCGGGCCCGTTGTGGCCTGCTCGTCCACTTCACCGCACCCACCGTCCATCCCGGCTGGGCCGGGCCGCTCACGCTCGAAATGATCAACCTCGGAGCCATGACCATCATCCTCCGGCCCGCCATGCATATCGCCCAGCTCGTCGTCGAGGAGGTCCGAGGCGAGATCCTCCCCAACCCCAGCGCGTTTCACGAGCAGTCGACGTCGGAAGGGGCCTGACTGGCATCCCGCCGTGCCCCGGCGGCGACAAGCACGAAATTCGAAGCACGAAATCTGAAACAAACCCCAAGCACCGAAATTCCAATGACCGAAACGCTCGCGCCTGTCGGAGGGTGCGTTTTGGATTTCGAGCATTTGAACATTTGTGCTTGTTTCGAGATTCGGATTTCGTGCTTCGGATTTCCCCGGAGGGGGCCGCGTGGAATTTGTCGAATCTGGACGCAATCCCACTTGACTTGGCCCGGCGGGACGCATACCCTCAATGGTTTGTTTTTGTGCGAATCCAAGGAGCTTTACGTGCAAGAAGCCATTGCAAAAGCCGGTGCCCTGATCGAGGCGATGGCGTACATCCGCAGCTTCCGGGACCGGATCGTGGTGCTCAAGCTGGGCGGCAGCGTTCTGGACGACCCGGCGGCCCAGCGGAGCCTGCTGACGGATGTCGCGTTCATGGCCACGGTCGGGATGCGCCCGATCATCGTTCACGGTGGCGGCAAGGCCATTACCCGCGCCATGAATGAGGCGGGCCTGGAACCGGTCTGGGTACAGGGTCGCCGCTATACGGACCAGCGGACGCTGACCATTGCCGAGCACACGCTGGTGCACAAGACCAACACGCCCATCTGCCAGACGCTCGAAGAGCTGGGCTGCACCGCGATGGGCCTGCACTCGCTGAGCAGTTGCGTACTGCTGGCCGAGACGCTGCGGCTGGCCGGGCCCGAAGGACGCAAGATCGACCTGGGGCTGGTTGGCAAAGTCACCAGCGTCAACGGCAAGCTGCTCCAGACCCTCTGCGCCGACGGTACGATCCCGGTGATCGCCTCGGTGGCTCTGGACAAAGGCGGTGGCAAGCTCAACGTCAACGCCGACAGCGCCGCCGGCATGGTGGCCGCGACCGTCGTCGCCGAGAAGCTCGTTATGGTCAGCGACACGCATGGCATCAGGCGCGACATCAACGACCCGGAAAGCTGGGTCAGCAGTCTCAACGAGACGCAGATCAAGGGGATGATCGACGCCGGCATCATTACCGACGCGATGTTCCCCAAGGTCGAGGCGTGCCTGACCGCGCTGGAGGCCGGCGTCCGCAAGGCGCACATCATCGACGGCCGGATCGCCCATTCGTTGCTGCTGGAAATCTACACCGAAGCCGGCATCGGCACCGAGATCGTCAGGCGATGATCGGTGGTCGTGTCGCGGGCGTCCCCGCCCGCGCGTGGCGAGGGCATCCTGCCCTCGATTCGAAGGCGAGACGCCTTCGAGACACGCGGGCAAGATGTCCGCGACACGACGAGCCGCGCAACCGACGAACGACGGACGTGCTGCCGAGAAGGAATGACACTGATGACAACACAACAGACGATAGAGCTTTTCGATAAGTACGTGATCGCCAACTATGGCCGGCTGCCTCGCGTCATGGTCAAAGGCGAAGGCGCCTACCTCTGGGACGCCGACGGCAACAAGATCCTCGACATGTTCCCCGGCTGGGCGGTCAGCGGGATCGGTCACTGTCACCCCAAGGTGGTTGAAGCAGTCCGCAAGCAGGTGGGCGAGCTGATCCATATCGACAATACGTTCTACTCCGAGCCGCAGGGCGTGCTGGCCAAGCTCCTCAGCGAGCGCGCCTTTGGCGGCAAGTGCTTCTTCTGCAACAGCGGCGCCGAGGCCAACGAAGCGGCGCTGAAACTGTCGCGGCTGTACACAGCCAAGGAGAAGTACAAGTTCATCACCGCCGAAGGCAGTTTCCACGGCCGGACCTTCGCCACCGTCACGGCCACCGCGCAGCCCAAGTACCATGAGGGGTTTCTGCCTCTCTTGCCGGGTTTCTCGTACATCCCCTTCAACGACATCGACGCGTTGAAGGCGGTTTTCACCGACGAGGTCGCGGCGGTCATGGTCGAGCCCATTCAAGGCGAAGGCGGGATCAACGTCGCGACCGCCGAGTTCCTCCAGGCGATTCGCCAGTTGTGCGACGAGAAGGGCGCGGTGATGATCCTCGACGAGGTGCAGACGGGTATCGGCCGGACCGGCAAGTGGTTCGGCTACCAGCACTTCGACGTCGAGCCCGACATCATCACGATGGCCAAGGCCCTCGGCGGCGGTGTTGCCATCGGCGCGATGATGGCCAAGGCCGAGATTGCCTCTTGCCTGAAGCCGGGCAAGCACGCCTCCACCTTTGGCGGCAACTGCCTGGCCTGCGCCGCCGGCGTGGCCACCATTGAGGCCATCGAGCAGGACCATTTGCTCCAGCACGCCGCCGAGATCGGCCGGTACGCGCAAGAGAAGCTGCGTAGCCTCAAGGGCAAGCACGCGATCATCGACCACGTCCGTGGCATCGGCCTGATGATCGGCATCCAGTTGACCAGTCCCGGCGCTGCTATTGTCGGCAAGTGCCTGGAGAAAGGCCTAAGGATCAACTGCACGCACGACACCGTGATCCGTTTCATGCCGCCGATGGTCGTGACGAAAGTGCAGATCGACCAGGCCGTCGAGATATTCGACAGCGTTCTGTCCGAGAGTTGAGCCATGCAAGATTTCCTGGCTATAAGCGATTTCACGTCCGAGCAGTTGATGGGTCTGCTGCAAGAGAGCCGCGACCTCAAGGCGGTCTACAAGTCGGGCCGGCGTGACACCTGCCTGACCGGCAAGGTCCTCGCGATGTTGTTCGAGAAGCCCAGCCTGCGGACGCGCATCAGTTTCCAGGTCGCGATGACCGACTTGGGCGGCAACCCGATCTACGTCAAGCCCGAGGATATTGGTGGCATCGGCAAGCGCGAGCCGATCAAGGACATCGCGCGGGTGCTGAGTCGCTACGTCGATGGGATCATGGCGCGTACGTTCGAGCACAAGGCGGTCACCGAACTGGCGCGGTATGCGAGCGTCCCGGTCATCAACGCGCTGACGGACTGGTCGCATCCCTGCCAGGCGATGGCGGACGTGCTGACGATCTGGGAGCACTTCGACCGAATCGAAGGCATCACCATCGCCTTCGTCGGCGACGGCAACAACGTGGCGCGGTCGCTGGCCTTCGCGGCCGCCAAACTCGGCATGAGGTTGATCGTCGCGTCGCCGGCCGGCTACGAGCTGGATACCGAATCCATCGACAAGGCCAACGGTATCCTCGCCGATAGCGTGGCCCAGACGCACGATCCACGCACCGCCGTGGCGCAGGCGGACGTGATTTACACCGACACGTGGGTGAGCATGGGCCAGGAAGAGGAAAAGGAGAAGCGCCAGAAGAACTTCGCTGGCTTCGAGGTCAACGGCGCGTTGGTGGCTGCGGCGCCGGCGCACGTCAAGATCATGCACTGCCTGCCGGCCTATCGCGGCTACGAGATCACCGACGACGTCACCGAGTCGCCCAACTCGATCATCTTCGACCAGGCCGAAAACCGCCTCCACTTCCAACGCGCCTTGCTCAAAAAGCTGATGAGCTAATCACGGCTCCGGTTGCGAGCCGGACGGCTCGCCATAGGTCTTATAGGTCGAATAGGACCCATTGGACCTATGATTCACTCCGGGCCCGGAGGTAGTCCATGATTCTGTCTCGCGACGCGAGGTCGCCCAGGCCGGTGTACTTTTCGATGCGCTCCTGCTCCGCGGCGATCCACTCGGCGCGGGTCGCTTTCTGCACGCCTTGCGAGTGCGTCACGACCTCGTCCCAGGGCTGCGCCTGGCCGGGCCGGCTGTAGAGCGTCAGCGATGGGTACTCCCGCATCGCGGCGCTGACAACGGTGATGAAGGCCCGCTCTTGATGCAGCGGGACCGAGACGATGACGAGCGACTCGTAGCCTTTTATCCGTGCGTAACGCACGACCGCCTGCGCCTCGATTCTCGTGTGCAGGATTTCCGTCGGCTCCATCGGCACTTCCTCGATGGCTTCCGGTGCGACGCCGAACCGTGACATCGCCTGCCGGTACGCGGCCGCGCCGACATAGCCACTCTTGGGACCGCAGTCGGAAACCAGCAGCTTGCCGACGCGCCCTTGGTCGAGCAGTTGCCTGCCGGCAACGAAGACGCTGTCCTGATTCGGCTGCGTCTCGGCGAACAGATAGGCCGCATCCACCCGCGCCGGCAGCACGTCACACAGTATCCGCAACAGCAGTACGGAACCGCAGTTCGTAAGTGATTGTGACAGAACGATTAACAACTGACATTACAGGACTTATGATGCGGGCCGAAGCGGAGCCGAAGCCGCGCCGAAGGCGAAACGAATCGCCTTGTGGCGCGCCTGTTGCGCGCTTCGCGGCTTGGGTTGGTCCCCACTGCGCGGGATTGATGCTGCCATCTCCCGAAAGGTTCCTGACGCCGAGTTCGTCGATCCAAGCTGGTCCGACGGCCGCTTGACAGGCACACTCTGTCCCGAAATCAGTGGCCGCTACTCCTCTGAATGGGCTTGCGTTCCGCTGGTAGAAAGGGTGCGAAGCAAGAGAAATCACTGGCTGGTTTTGACCTGATCATCGGTGGCTGGGTCTAATCCGGGCGGTGACAATCGCCTGAATCGGTTCGATCGGCGGATTACCTTTCCTTTGATTCGTCGCAACTGGGGATAAACCCGCAAACAGAAGACTTGACAAATGTCGTCGCGGGGTCGATAATCGAGTGTCAAAGTGGCTGGCCATTCGCTCGGCGGACCACAGCAGTTGTCCAATCGCCGCTGAACCAACTCGGGGGGCGCCGGTCGATGGCCAATTTTGAATTTGCTGAATTGACTATCAGGCGTCACAAGCGACCGTTCCTGTTCGATGGCCGGGGGATCTTCCTATATCGCCTCGGATTGGTTCTGGTACTGTCGGCCACAGCCGCCCCACGCCTCGGACACGCCGGCTCCTCGCCGCCGCCGTCTACCGTCCTCACTTCAGTCGGCGAAATCCGGCAACTCAGTCTGGCCGCCGCCGCTTTCAACACGTCCGTTCGCCTTCAAGGCGTCATTACCTATTACGATGTCAACCATGAGATGGCTTTCCTCCAAGATGAGACTGGAGGAATCTACTTCAAGATCACGAATTCCGATCCCGCCGCCCCTTCGGTGTCCTTCGGAGATCGTGTCGAACTCTGTGGCTTCACCCAGGCAGGTAATTTCTCACCGTCCATCGTCGGATTGGAGGGGCATCCTTTGGGCTTGCGTCGGCTCGGCCGGGGGGCTTTGCCTACGCCGATTCGTCCACCGCTTAATCACCTGCTCGATCCGAGCCTTCACGACCAATGGGTCGAAATCAACGCCGTTGTCACGCGTGAGCGGAGATCGGCCACTCGCGTGAGGCTGGATTTGAACACCGGTGGCCAGCAGTTCCAGGCCGTCCTGCCGGCCTCTGCCGATTCCCCGTCCATTCCAGCGTCATGGCTGCATCAGGAGCTCCGACTACGCGGCGTTTACAGCGCCTTGTTCAGCCAACGCGGTCAGCTGTTGGGTTTCGAGCTGTTCGTTCAGAGTACTGAGCAGATCGAACAGGTTCGTAACGACGCGATGCGGTTGTTCGCAGAGGAGACTGTACCCGTCTCTGAGCTCATGCGCTTCAAAGACGGCACGCAGGAGCGCGTTCGAGTGAAGGGTGTTGTCTTGTTGCACATTCCTGGGGTAAGCCTTTACCTACGCGGTGATGATGGCGAGCTGATGGTGCAAACGACCACGCGCGAGCGACTGCAACGCGGTCAGGCCGTGGAGGCTGTCGGAAGTCCGGCACCTGGCAAGTTCTGCCCCTCTCTGCGTGAGGCGATTGTGCGCGCGGGTGAACTCGGTCCCGCACCTGAGCCGGTGGAGTTGGTCCCCGAACAAGCTTTGACCGCCGATCAAGAGGCCCAACTGGTACGCATCAAGGCCCAGTTAACCGATGTTTTTCGAGGAAACGGCGACAATCTGATTCTCCTCCATTCCGGCATGCTCACGTTTGAAGCACGTCTGCTCTTTCAACTGGAATCGGGCGGCCAGCCCCAGTTTGTTCCCGGCAGCTGGCTGGAACTGACGGGCGTTTGTTCCCTGAATGCGGAAAGCGATTGGAGGCCGATCAATCCCGCCAAGCCTAATCTTCTGCAACGCCTGCCCACTTCGTTCACGCTCCTGGTGGCAAGTCCAACCGACGTGAAAGTCTTGCGTCTGCCCCGTTGGTGGACCATCGAATGCATGGCTTGGCTGGCCGGGGGGCTTGGCATCCTGGCCCTGCTGGCTTCTGTCTGGGTGGCATTGCTGCGCTACGAAGTCGGCAAGAAGAGTCACCTCCTCGCCACGATCATGCAGCGCGAGGGCATTCGCGAGGAACGGGCGAGAATCGCCCGGGACCTGCACGACACGCTCCAGCAGAACCTGACGGGCATCATGCTGCAGACCAACAGTGCCATGAAGCGTCTCGCCGTGGCCCCGGATCGTGCGGCGGAGGCCCTCGAGTTGGTCCAGAGCATGGCCCGACACAGCTTTGAGGAAGTCCGCCATACGATCTCGAACCTCCGGGCCACCGAGCTGGACTATGCCGAACTGGGACCGGCCGTTGACGAACTGTTGACCTCGTTCGGACAACCCAATCCCCCCCGGATTCGTGTGGTGTTGCCAGAAACCACCTGCCGCCTGCCGGGAATCCTCATGAATCATCTGCTCAACTTCATTCGTGAGGCGGTAACCAATGCCCTTCGGCATGCCAGCGCCAGCAACATTGACATCCGGATCACACGGGGTCACGAGTTGCTCGAGGTGACGATTGCCGATGACGGTAAAGGCTTTGAAACCAACGGAACTGACCACCTGAACACAGGCCATTTTGGTCTTCGCGGCATGCGTGAAAGAGCACTGAAGATGAAGGCACGGTATCAACTCACCAGCATCCCTGGCCGAGGAACAACTGTCCGCCTGACCTTGCCGTTAAGTGAACACGCTGATCTGGGGAAACCGGCATGAATAGCGCCATTCGCATCCTGCTCGTGGACGACCATTACATGGTCCGCATTGGCCTTGCCAGTTCGCTGAGCGATGAGCCTGACATGAAGGTCGTCGGACAAGCCGAGAGCATCGCCGACGCCCTGACCCAATTCCGACAGTTGCAGCCCGACGTGACCCTGTTGGACCTGCAGCTTCCAGATGGCGACGGTAGCACCGCTATTGGCAACATTCGCAAGGAGTATCCGGCGGCGCGCATCATTGTCCTGTCCGTGAACGAAACGGAGGAGGACATCCATCGCGCGGTCTTGGCCGGCGCTGCCGGTTATCTGCCGAAATCCATCGCGCCGGAGAAAATGCTCGCCGCCATCCGTGCGGTCTATCAGGGTGACACGTACTTTCCGTCAACCATCGCCGCGCGACTGATGACCCGCCAGAACCGCCAGGAGTTGACCGCACGCGAAGTGGAAGTCCTGCACCTTCTCGTCCGCGGCCGCAGCAACAAGGAAATCGCCAGCGACCTGAACATCGCCACCCGGACCGTCAAACTGCACGTTGGGCACATCCTTCAGAAACTGAGCGTGTTGGATCGCACCCAGGCCGTCACCGCGGCACTGCAGCGCGGCCTGGTGCGATTACATTGATGGAGGTTCCGGCTGCCGTCTAGATCTCCCGCAACTACTCCTGGATCCTGAAGCGTTGGCGCTTGGGAGCTACGGGTTGAAGAGCTCCTCCTTCGGCGTACCATCTTCGGCGTAGGTAATGCGCTTGGTCAGTTGACCTTGTCGATCGAACACAAGGACCATGGACGTGTGCGCACCAATCCGCTGCACCAAGGTGATCGCTACCCCGGCGTCGATGTTGACCTGACAACTGTCATCGACAGGGTCGTTGTTCAACCGCACATTGCTGGTCTGGCTGTCGCCGACATTGATGAGCATAACGGCAATCTTGTCTGTGTCCACGGCGCTGTAGGCGCGCAGGGTCGGCACGTTGCATCGGCCGTCAGCATATCGACCGCTGAAGTTCTGGGAGATCATCTGCATGTGATAGTAGCTTGGCCGCGGCGTCATGTCGGCGTTGACGAAGCTGAAATCGGTCCCTCGGCCTCGCCCCCCGTTCTCGAACATCGACCACGTAATGGCGTATGTGCCGCCATACTCCATGACGTAGCCATAGATCTGGCCGAACATCTGGCCGTTGGCGTACGTCACCACCCGCTCACCACCAGAAGCGTTGAACTCGCCGATACCCCACTGCAGCGCATCGGCGCCGGTGCGCCCATGCAGTTGATTGGCGAAGTCAACCCGAGCCCGCGTCTTCTGGACGCGTCTTAAGAAGTCCTGGGCGCCTTCCGTCGCCAGGTCGCCACCGACATAGCGGTGCCAGGAGACTCCGTCAATGTAATAGCGGCCCTTCTCGTCCTTTCCGGTAATGTCGGCCGAACCGCCCAACAACTCGTTGTACATGTCCTCGAAGTAGTCGCATTCGTCGGGAGCAAAGATGCGGATGGTCGGGTCAACATCCCTCATCGCCGCGGCAATGGCCTTCACATAGTCGGCCACTGTCTGGGCCAAGGCAACCCGGTCGCCCGGCCGGCCCCGTTCGAGCCACGGCTCGTTGCCGATGTTCCAATACCTGACGCGATTGCCTGTGGTCACGTTGAAATGACGTACGACGTCGGCGGCCTGATCGGCGGATTGGAATTGAGAGACCTGAATCATGGGCACAGCACCTATGGCCTTGATGCGGTTGACCCATTCGGTCAGTTGGCCATTGGAGGGCATTCTCCGGTCATACGCCCCGCCTCCGATGCGAATGATCTTCAATCCCGCCCCCCGGCTGGCATTCCAGACCCGATCGCTCGGATTCATCCAGACATTGACGCCCACCAGCAGCGGACTGATGTCAGGTCGCGCTGCGCTCGCCGCCGACGTCTGAGCTGCAGCATCCCCGGCCGGGGGAATTACCTGCTCGTGGGGAGGCCGGTTCTCCTGGTTGTCGCCGAGGCCATAGGTATGCCGGACCAACGGCCGGCCCTCAGCGTCGAAGAGCAGCAGCACCGTCGTTTGCCGGGGCAGCCGTCCGGCATATCGGGCCGGCAGGCCGGCGTCGACTGTAACGACGAGGGACTTGGAGGACGTCGCCTTCGGTCCAGACAGAATCTCGTACTCGAAATCGCGGTCCAAGGCCTGATTGAGCACCATCACCGCAAGTCCCTGGGAACTGCGCGTGGCGATGGACTTGACCTCCCGGTCGTTCGTGGAGCTCCGCACGAACTGCCCCGTCATGTGCCGCGCCATCAACTGCATATGGTAGTAGCTCGAGCGAGGATGGAATTCCGGCGGTAGACCGAGGTATCCGAAGTCCGTCGCGACACGGTCGGTCTCGTTGATGCACCATGGGGCCACGGTGAACGCGCCCAACTCCATCCCGATCCCGAACATTTCGGCCATGAACTGCCCCCCTAGAAACGACGCATTGCCGATCCCGTCGATCTTGCGGTCCGGATTGGCGTAGGTCACGTTGACCTCGGTCAGGCCCCATAGCAAGCGGGTGTCGCCTGTGCGGCCGTGCTTCCGGTCCGCCTTCTCCATCATCGCCACCAGCGCCCGAGCCGACTGACGGATGCCTTCGGCACTGCGGAGTACCACGTCCTCCCGTGTGAAGTCCCTTCCGTTGGGATATCGATGAAAGGTGAAGCCGTCGACCATCCAGTTCCCGTTGGCGTCTTTCCCGGTGACATCCAGCTTTCCGCCGCACAGGGCTTCATAGGCGGCCGTGCGCATCTCGCACTCGTCGAAGACAAACACCTTGAGCGCCGGATCAGCCGCCTTCAATGCCGGGGCGATCCTCAGGATGTATTCGTAGACCTTCTCGATGCCATCGCGATCGTGCAAAAGGGGTTCGTTGCCAATCGACCAGAAGCGCACCTTCCCCGATGGCAAAGAGCTGAGGTCGCGGACCAGTTCCGATGCCTGCTCAGCGCTGAATCGGCGCGGCACCTGCAGCAGCGGCTCGGCGCCGATGCCGCGGATGGTCGCGATCATCGTCGCAAGGCGTGGACGATCGGGGAAGCGGGACTCGTAGCCGGCGCCGCCAATCCGCACCAGCCGCACACCGCTGTCGCCCACTTCAGGCCATAGTAGATGCAAATAGCCGGGCCTCTGTCCTTCATCACTTTGCGCCATCCAATGGTTCTGGCCGAATAAAAAAGGGCTGATCTCCTGAGCAGAGAGATTCGCGACCCCGGTCAGAAGTGCAAGAAGAACGGCCGCGCGCATGCCAACGGATCGGAACGCGCGGTTTCGCGCGGTGGAAGTCTCCTGGGGGACAGGGGCCCGATCAAGTTGGCTCGGCCGGTGAAACGGACTGGAATTGGCTCGACACTGATCGTTCCAAAGTTCACGTGCAGTTTTCATGTCTTGGTTGCTCCTATTCGTATGAGCTCTCAATAACGGTGACGACTCATTGCGGTTGACGCACCGCACGCATTCCCCGGTTGCTGATCAGAATGCGCTTGACGGTGTTGTTGGATTCGTCGGTTTCCTTGATTTCCTCCCGCGTATCGACGGTCGCTTCCATGATGTAGCGTTCCACGCCTGGTTGGCAGGAGAACGTGGAATTCTCAGATTCGACCAGCATCATGCCTCCGACAGGGATAGGTGTCTGGTTTCCCCCACCAACCGCGATCAGCCGGCCATCCACCCGGAATTCCACAGAGGGAGTTGCGGCTGCGGGCCCTGTGCCGCGATTCACAACCGAGGCCACGAAGTGCGTCTGATCGCCTGTAGATGGGAAGGGAGGAACCGTGCGAACCTGGAGGATCTGGAAATCAGGTCGTTCGGGAGCCGGACCCAGCGTGAATCGGCCTGACACCGGAAGATTGTCCGATGCACCTCCCACCCCAACCCGGTATTGGCCGGCCGGCACCCGGTAACGACCCTGATCTGCGTCGAACACGTACAGTTCTTTGGGAGCCAGCCTGAAAGTCACCCGCCGGGTCTCTCCGGGCTGGAGCAGCACTTTGCTGAAGCCTTTGAGTTGTTTGACCGGCATCGGAAATGGCGGATCAAGTCTCTCGGTTATCAGGTAGAGTTGCGCCACCTCTTCGCCCGACCGTTTCCCGGTGTTGGTGACATCAACCGAGACGACCACCGCATCATTGATCGTGGCAGGTCCGGGTGTTACCTGAAGGTGATCGTAGGCAAAGGTCGTATAGCTGAGACCAAAACCAAAGGCGAACTCGGGTTGAATCTTCTGCCGGTCGAACCAGCGATAGCCCACTCCCTGGATGGCCACTTCACGGAAATCCGTGTCACGGGGTGGCAGTTGCTCATCGCTTTTGGGTATGGTAACCGGCAGTTTGCCGCAGGGGTTCTCTCGCCCGCAGAGCAGGTCGGCCAGCGCGTGGCCGCCCTCCTGGCCCGGGTAGCAGGCGTAGAGTAACCCTTTGACGTTCTTGATTACCTTGTTGACGGCGCACGGACCACCGCTGATGACGACAAGCACCAGGTTGGGATTCACGGCGGCCAGTTCGTTGATGAGATCATTCTGCACACCGGGCAAATCCACGCTGCCGGTGAGGCGGTCGCCCTTGATGAAGTACCCCTCGCCTTCCACGGTGTTGTCCAGACCCCCAATGAAAATCACGACCTCGGACTCGCGGGCGATGCGCTGGGCTTCGGCAAACAGGCTGCGGTCCTTGCTGTTGATGTCGCAACCTTTGGCATAGCGCACGCGTTCTGCGCCCAGCAGTGTTTCCAGGCCCTGCTTCGGAGTAATCGTATAGGACGGAATCACAGCCGAACTGCTATGCCCATCCAACGGAAGAGTGGCCGCACTGGGACCGATGAGCGCCACCGACTTGAGCTTGGGGCTGAGCGGCAGAATAGCGTCCTGGTTCTTGAGCAGAACGATGCTCTTGAGTCCGCTCTCGTAAACCAGCGCCCGATGCTCCGGACAATCTCGCACCGTCTCGGGCACGCCGGGCTGGCCATCCAGCATGCCGGCGAGGATCTTGGTGCGCAGAACGTTTCTCACCGCGTTGTCGAGCTGTGTTTGCGTAATCTTGCCTTCGGCGACCAGCCCAGGAAGCTGTTTGATGTAGAGCTCGTTTCCCTCGCAGAAGTCGAGTTCCGCGGCCATCGCTTTTTCCGTGCTCCAGAAGCCGCCCCAGTCGCACATCGTGTAGCCTCGGAATCCCCAAAGGTCGCGTAAGATCGTCTTGATGAGATTGTAGTTCTCGGCGCACTTGTCCCCGTTGACTAGGTTGTAGGCACACATGACGGACAGGGCCCCACCATCCTGGATGGCCCGCCGCCAGTGGGCACCCCAGAATTCCACGAGGCTGCGCTGGTCGATCCGGTAGTTGTTGGTCTCGCGGTTGGCTTCGTATGTGTTGAGATTGTAATGCTTGATCGTGCCAAAGACGGCGGTTTCATTCATGCCGCGGAGAAAGCCTTCGGTAATCCGCCCACCCAGGAAGGGATCCTCGCCGATGGTTTCGGAAGCGCGGCCGTTGCGGGGGTCGCTGAGAAGATCCAGGACCGGTCCGGCAAGACGATGGCGGCCGCGCGAGGCCTGCTCCAGTGCAATGGCCCGCCCCACCCGCTGGATCAACCCAGGGTCCCACGTGGCAGTCATCGCCAGAGTTACCGGAAAACACGACCAACCCTTTGCACCATTGCCGATCCCGTGCGGGCCGTCGCTACCTTGAAACTGGGGAATGCCCAAACGCGTGTTTCCGTCGGTCTTGTAGAAGAGTTGCTCGACCTTCTCCTGCACAGTCATTTGCCCGAGCAGACCGTCAATGCGTGCTTCCAAGTCGGCGACGGCCGGCTGGGATTGAGCCGGCGTACCACCGCTGACGACTCCAAGGAGAAACAACAGGGAGAGTACAGCAATAAATGCCCAAATAGTTCCCGCGGTTCGGCGAAATGGATTCAACATCATGATCGTTGTCCTTCCTCCGTGGTTTCGGATTTGAACCCCAGGTTATCAGCGGATCTGGTGCCGACCATCACCTAAAACCCTCCCGGTTCTACCACGCGTTTCATTTCCAGGTTGTAGGACTGAAGTTTGTCAGGGGGCACCTGGAACGAGACCGTTCTGGTTTCGCCTTCGATGGTAATCGCCACCAGAAACGGCCAAGCTTCCGTGAGGTTCGATACAAAATCGATCGTGCGGATCTCCTCCTGCGGCAAAGGATTCTCCCACGTGTATTTGAGCAAGTGGGTGTGGGAGCCGATGTGACGCGTGCTCGGATTGGACCCGCGCCACACCTCCTGGGCCTCCGTCGGCAGCTTGTCCTTCGGACTGATCCACCAGTCCGTCACGTTCTTGCCGAAGAGAATGGGAGCGGTCCGGGTCTGCCCGTCGGCATAGTGGATGACGTATTGGCCGATCTGGGCCCCCTCGGCCGCATGCCAGCCACACGCCTGCAGGAAATGCAGCCGGCGGCCCTTGCGGTTCACCTCAATCCCCCGGACCGCTTCCGGCAGGACCACGCCGGTGACCCGCAGCGATTCGGTCCCGGCAAGCTGAATCAGTCCCCGCACGTCGAAGGGTAAGCCGCCGAGCGTTTGCATGCCCCTGGGTACATCCTGCAGGTCGTGGCCGGGGTGCTGAAACCAGTCGTCATCCAGGGATGCATTGAAGTAGTCCGACAGGTTCACCAAGTCCGGACCCGCCTTCGGATCGCGCGGCGGGATGGGGTTGTCGATGGTCACCGGCTTGAAGCCCTCGTAGATGGGCTGGTTCGGCTCGGTCGTAATAGCGATCAGAAAGGGAGCGGAGTCGGTCATCGTCGAGACGAAGTCGATCGTCTCGATCTCCTGGTCGGGCAGCGGGCTGTTGATCGTGTACCGGTAGAGTTGAATTTGGTAGCCCAGCTTGTGCGAAGCGGCATTCTCTCCGGTCCAGGCGGTGTCGGCATTCGGCAGAACGGGGTCCCCTGGCTTGACCCACCAGTCCTTGACGTTCCGCTGGTACACGATGGGAATGTTCCGGATCTGGCCGTTGGCATAGTGCAAGGCGTATTCGCCGATCTTCGCATCGGCGTCGGCACTCCAAGCGGCCCCCTGCAGGAAGTGCAGTCTTCGGGCCTTGTAGTGGACTTCGATTCCGTTGACCGCCCGGGGAAGATCAATTCCCGTCTCCGCCAGCGCCTTCGTGCCTGCCAGTTGGATCAATCCTCGCACGTCGAAGGCGGCGTGGGCGAACGCCTGAACGCCCTGGGGCAATGCGGCGAGATTGGCGCCGGGCTTAACCAGCCAATCGTCCTGCAGGGAAGCAGTATAGTACTTTGACAGATCCACCAGATCGTGGTTCGCCTGCCGGCTGCGGGCCGGAATCGGATGTTGCGGTCTTGGTGCTTTGGCTGCACTCCCGCCTTGCGCTGACCGGGTGAGCATCGCACTCGTCAGGAACACCACAGCCATAACGAGCGACTTCGTCATCTTGTTCGCGGTAGACATGCCTGACTCCTAAAGTGAATCCTATCTGATGACCATTAGAAACATATGATCGAGAACTACTCGGCGGCAAATACTCGGAACGAATGGCCCGGAACCGTCACCTCGAAGAAGGCGCCGCCGGGCCCGCCGAAGTTGCCGCGTCCGGCCCGTCTGCCGCCACCTCCGGTGCTCTGGGGCCCAGCAAGCGTCTGGTCGGTCAGCAGGTCGCGAATTCGCGTGGCATCCGTAACCCGCACGCGTGTGCGCACTGGTTCCGACCGGAAGTTCTGGACGATAAACGTGCGGTTGTCGTAGGCGAAGAGACTGACGTGATCGGGCGCGTCCAAGCTGACGAACAGGTCGCGGCCGAGCAGCGCGCGAATCTGATTCAGGACGCTCTGCGGCAGGCGGTAGAGGTCGGCAAAATCGTCGGGGACGGCCCATACATAGAACGTACCTCGACCGTAGGCCGCGGAGATGGCCATGGCGTATCCGGACGCGGCGGTGGTGAACGACAGGCCCGGCCAGGCATCGTTCTCGAAATGACGCATCTGCGGCAGGAGCATGTTCAAGTTGGGCTCCGCCGCGTCCGCCGCGGGGCCGCGTCCGCCGAAGCGCTTGGCCATGACACGGTGGCCCGTGACTTCGATTTCCGCGATGTCCTGGAAGCCCCGGTCACCTAAGGCCTCGATCAGCCCTGTCGTGACGACGGCCCGGCCGCCGGCCTGCACGAATTTCCGGGTCTTGGCCACGAGGTCCTTGTCGTACCGGGAGGCGGCCGTGAGCAGGATCGTGGAAGCGTCGGTGGGGAAATCAGGGACGAGGTCGATGGGGACGCCGATCATGCCGAGGTAGTCCGGAAGATACGCCTCGCCCACGGAGTTACAGGGTTTATAGGTAGCGACACCGATCGGCCGGCCGAGTCTGCCGAGGAACCGGTCCAGCAGCTCGGCAGAATAACCGGCGGTGCGGGCCACCATATCTGGCGTGTAGGTCGAGCCGTCGGGTTGCCGAATGGGCGTCATCAGGTTGGCAAGGGTGGCGTTGGGGTCCAATTCCCCGCCGCGCAGCCCCCGCATGATCTGCATGGAATTGAACAACACGATCTCCGGCACTTTGGCAAAGAAGGTGTCCCAGAACTGCTCGGCGTAGCGGGCGTCGCCGCCGCCATCGATCCAGCCGCCCTGGTTGCCGCCGGGCTTGATGTTGTTGAAGTACTGCGTCTGGAGATAGCTCTGGTAGGATTGGAGACGCTGACCGGATTCGGCGTTGCGAGTCTCCGTGCCCGTGTGAATGGCGTCGAATAGCCTGGGCTGCACCGCCAGATCATAGCCGAGACCCTGGAAACTCTCGTACCAGTTGGGATACTTGATGATAACCCGAACGCGGGGATTGACCGCCCTGGCCGGACCGAGAATCAGGTCCCGGGAAACCTCGTCCATCTGCTCAGTGCGGAACTGCGTCCAGCTCTTGTCGCCCCTGGCGGCGATGCACCGCTCGCACTTGCAGTTGGTAAAAAAGAAATCGTCGAGGATGATCTCGTCGAAGTGCCGGGCGGTGAACTCAACCATGGCCTTCACCTGGTCGCGGTCGGCGGGTGTGCTGTAACAGAAGGACTGGTAACCGGCGCTCTCCTGGACGGTCAGGCCCAGCCCGGCGGAGACCTTGATGCCCCGTTCCCGGAAGAACCTCTTCATGGCCATGACCGCCGCCTCCGTGGCAAGCTGCCGGTTGCGGGTGGTCTCCAGGTAGACCTTATCCACCCTGACCTGCTTTTCCACCTTCGCCCACGACGTAGCGAACTGGGCCAGGTTGTCCGGGATGGACTGGACTTCCTGGCAGCGGAAGTAAACTGCGATACGGAGGTTGGCGTATCCGCGGCCCCGCGGGGCAGGTGTCTCGCCAGCTGAGACGGGTAGCGCGGTTGCCGTCGCCAGCGTCAGCAAGACAGACAATGCAGCGTATTTGTTTGCACACTCCATATTCTGCTCCTTTCAACTACGTGCTGACATGCAAACCCATTCAACTCCACGGTCGGTCATTGGAGTCCCGGCAGTTCCATTCATCCGTGGGGCCGAAACACTCGTCGCCAGCAGCCAGGTGCTGCTTGACGACATCCAGATTCAGCTCGACCCCGCGTCCCGGCGTCTCCGGGACGCGTATAAAGCCCTTCTGGTTGAGCGGCTTCTCGATGCCAGCCACCAAGTCCTCCCACCAGGGGACATCGATGCCGTGATGCTCCGGAGCGATGGCGTTTTCCGTCACCGCCGCACAGTGGACATTGGCCATAAAGCAGATGGGCGAACCTGCAAAATGCATCGCCATCGGAACCCCGTGCTCTTGGGCATAGTCCCTGATCTTCTTGGTTCCCAGAATGCCCCCGGCCGTCGCCAGGTCCGGCGGGATCATGTCCACCGCGTGCTGGTCGATCAGGTCCCAGAAGCGGCTGAGGCAGTAGATGTCCTCGCCCGTCAGATTCGGGACGTTGATGGCGTCGGTGATCTGCTTGAGCATGTCCGGGAACTGCCAAGGCAACCATGTCCTCCAGCCAAGCCATTTGAAAGGGCTCCAGGGCGTTGCCCGGCCGGATGCAGCGTCTTATGGCGAACGAAAGACGCGGCAATCTCTCGGCCGCAGTCGCGTAGCTCGTAGCATCAAAGCGAGCTAGGCCTTCGGCCTTGAGGCGGCCTTCACACGCCCCTTCAGACAAGAAGCCCTGCATTACTTCGTTAGCCGGTTTGTTTGCCCCGTCAAAGCGTCCCGCACAGGCTCGATCCATTTTTCAGCCTTGACATCGTATAGGATGAAATCGCTGTCGAATTGCCAGTAGGCCCAACTCCAGCCGAGCTTTTGCGCTGTGCCGACAACGAAGGTGAGATAACGGACGCGCGAGTCCATCGGGGCCTTGTCGTACACACCGAACTCGCCGAGGAAGAGGGGCCGGTTGTGCTCCTTCGCCCAAGTCTGCGCCCGGGCGAAATCGCGCTCGATGGCAGCCTTCTCTTCGGCAGTGCCCTGCCACTCGACGCCGACTTTGTCCTGACGCCCCGCCCACGGTGCCCCCTGATGGGTGAAATCCATGGGCGAGTAGTAGTGCACCGTCACGATGATATGCCGGTCGTCCTCGGGCAGCTTCAATTGGGGAAGTTGGCCGATGGCGTTGTAGCCGGCCGGACCGATGATGACGGTCCGGGTCGGATTGGTCTCGCGAATGATGACCAAGGCCTCGGCAAGGTACTGGTTCCACATCTCCGCACTGAGCTTGCGGCTGGGTTCGTTCAGAATCTCGAACAGGACATTGTCGGGCGCGGCGCGGAACCGCTCGGAGGCCTGCCGCCAGAACGCCAGGAATTTGGGCTTGTTCGTCTCCGGGTCGGTGCCCATCGCGCCGAACTCGTGCAGGTCCAGGATCACCATCAGGTCGCTCTTGAGAGCATTGGTGACCGCCCAATCCAGGGTTTCCCACCATGAGGCCGGTACGCCGTAGTCGTTGCTCTGGTCCATCCCGCGGAAGGGATGCAGATTGATCCGCACATTGCTGAAGCCGGCGTCCTTTAGCATCTGGAAGTAGCCCACCTTGAACCGGGCTTGGTCCCGCGACCGCCAGAGCGGGTCATATCCGATGATGTTGACGCCGCGGCCAAGCTTCTGATTCTGGACGAATGCGTCCCCGCCCGGCTTCTCGCCCGCAGTAACCAGCTCGCCAGCCACCAAGGCAAAGAGGACCGCGGAAATGACGTAGCCGCAAAACCGCTGTGCTATCGCTCCTTGTTCTCGTGTCATTGGACATTCCTTCCACAACGAATTCGCCATTCGTGCTTGACTATGCGGGTCGGGCGTACCTTGCAGCTCGGCCCATCACACAATTCCACATCCTCTCAGCTCGATCCGTAAGACTCGAGGAGTCTCTCGTGCGGTTTGAACTTGAACTGGCACTGCTCGACCGGCGTGCCGATGACATGGACTTTCGTCAGGTCGCCCTGGCCCATGCCCGCCTCAGCCATCGACGACAAATACAGGATCTTTGTCGGGTCGAAGCCCGTCAACTTTGTGGTGAGAGTATCCCGTGCCGGCGGGTCCAGGCTCGCCAGTGCAACGCGGCTCTCCACCGGTGTACCGCCGACTGGACCATTGCCTTCCATCCCGACAAACCCGTCAATCACGCCGAGGTCCGGATAGATCTCCTGAGCCAAGTGGAACATATTGAAATGCAGCACCGCCTGCGGCGTGAAACTGTTCTCCATATGCGTCAGTGACTTGTCGTTCTTTCTCCCGTCGTTCACTGGGGCCCCTAGCACGGTATTCTTGAGAGACAAGGTGGTGACCACCCGGTCGTGCGTCTTCATCCTGGCGGCCGAGATGATATAGATGTCAGGATCGAGGAACGTCGAGATGATCCGAATAGCGACGGGCTTGTGGCCGCTGCCAAACACGTAACGATAGACCCACGGCTGCTGGTTCAGGTCCACGAGTTTGACGCCATACTCTTTCTCCAGAGGCAGGTAGCTGAAGTTCCAATATCCCTCGAACGTGCCGCCCCGACCCGCCGCTGCCTCGCCCACGATGGTCTCGTGCTTGTACCGCGGCTTGAGGAAATCGAGGATGACGCGAATCTCGTCCGGATGCGACGCCGCCAGCTCGCGCGTGGTCGAGACGAAGTTGGGCTTGATGAGGATTCTCTTCTTATCACCGATGGACGCCCAAATCT
Organism: Sedimentisphaerales bacterium; assembly: GCA_016927855.1. Lineage (GTDB taxonomy): Bacteria > Planctomycetota > Phycisphaerae > Sedimentisphaerales > Anaerobacaceae > JAFGLV01. The sequence continues at coordinate 2,289 of JAFGLV010000135.1, read as the reverse complement.
CGTCCTCAATATTCCTCAAAGCCTGGAGTACAATCTCCCCTCGGTCGCTGCCCTTGGTCAGGCTCACGCGGGACACCTTGGCATCCAGCGTGAAAAGTTGACTTGTCCCTCCAGAGCCGCCGGCCGAACTGGTAAGCTGGGCCATGCCCGCTGTCTTTTCACCTGCATTCCCCTGCGCCCTTACCCATCCCGGCCACCGTCCTGGCGACCCGAACGCCGCCGCCACCCCCAGATCTCTGAGCAGTTCCCGTCGATTGAAGTGACCTGTATGACCCGCCATAGATTTCTCCTGGCGACGTTTCCCACATGCCCCTTGTCCGGCGACGGTGCCGGGCTGCTAACGAACCAATATGCCCCCCATCCCCTGGTAGTGCAGCGGAATGCCTGCGCTGGCGGGAATCGCGAAAAACCCGAAAGCCAGAGGCCAGACTCTGAGAGACCTGAGCAATAACTCGTTCGTTTCATCACAGTAGCAACCGGAGGGCTTCATATCTATAGACCTTTGGTACAGTACGGTCAGACCCGCAATAGCCGCACGAGCCCCTGTACCTGTCAAGCGCCGAGGGGGCCATCCGGGAAACGCGTCCATCGCCAAATCGGGCAACCGACTCCAGACCCCGCGTGGCGAACGGGGCATCTCGGCAAGTCGCGGGGGCCCCATCTCCGTAGCCGCAGGAATCTCATTGTAGGGCGACCCTGAGAATCCCACCCAGGAAATCCAGGAGGTCACAAGACACGAAGAGGAATACCAGACTTGCCGAAGTGGGTCGTGTGCTGGACTCACTCTGACCGAGTCCTTGAACGCTCGGGAGGCATGATGATTCATCTCTTCTCCTCGAATGTACCCATCTTCTGGCCGATTCTCACCAGAAACGGCCAGGAGAAGACTCATGGACAATGCGCAACATAATTCTGACTTGTCGGCCATTTTGCCGGGGTCAGACGGTGGATGCGGCTTTTGCCATACTGTTATGACGGAGGAAGAACTGATCCGTTTTCTCCGCATCCCCGAGATCAGCGGCGCGGTCAATCATCACCAAGTCATTGAGAATCTCAAACGCAAGCACGGCCTCCCGCGGATTCACCTGTGTGGGAAGACAGTATAGCTGACAGAGTCCGTGAAGCAGTGGCTCCAGCAGCGTGTTACCTATGGTCAATGAGCGTTCCTTCTGGTACAATGAGCTTGGACCAACCCAAGCCCTTGGCCAGCATCGGAAAGGAGGTTCATATGAAAGATCTGGTAAGGCTTAGGATGAGGCCCTCGCGTGATAGGAAATCCTTTCGGTATATGCTCGACTATGTGGACCGTGACGGCAAACGTCGTCAGGTATCCTTGGGCCATGCAGACAAGCGCCAGGCAGAACGTCAAAGGTACGAGAAGGAACTGGAGCTACGAGTGAACGTCGCCGATCCAGTATCGATGAGGTTGACGGATTTCTTTCGTGACAGTGCGGCCCGCACGAAAGGACAAGTCCGCGCTTCGACCCTCAGTGAGATCGAAAGGTCGATGCGGGATTTCGTCGCGTGCGTGGGTGACCTCGACGCGCAGGAGGTGCGCTACGAGCATGGCGAGCGGTTCATCCAGCATTGTCTTTCCCAAGGCATCTCGGCGGCGACCGTCACCAAGAAGGTCAAGCACCTCAAGAGAGTATTCCAGCTTGCCGAAGATCGTGGCCAACTCGAGCGTCACCCGCTCCGGCGGCTCAAGCCACCGAAGGCACCAAGGCGGAAGATTCGCGTCTTCAGCAATGATGAATGCCGCAGGCTCTGTGTCGCCGCCCGGCAGCGAGAAGAGAAAGGCTCTCCCGTCAAATGGGAGCTTCTCATTCGCCTGTGCCTGGGCACCGGCATGCGACGTGGGGAACTGATGAACACCACGTGGCGAGATATCGATTTCGCGAACTTGACCGTCGATGTCTCTCCCAAGCTGGATCGCAGCGATGCCTGGGAATGGCACATCAAGGACACGGAGCGTCGGACACTGCCGCTGACTGCCGAACTGGTGAAGTTGTTGGTTGAACACCACATGTCGCAGCCCGAGGGAAACCCGTACGTCTTTGTCCCGATGGCGCGGTATGAGCATATCCAGGAACTCTGTCGCGCCGGACAGTGGAATGTCGAGAAAGGCCGCTCGCCCCTCTCGAAGTTCTGCCAGCACTTCAACAAGATCCGGCGGCAGGCCGGGATTGAAACTGGCACGTTCCATGACCTGCGTCGAACCTGCTTGAACAACTGGGTCGATCATGGACTCAGTCTCCATGAGGTCAAGGAACTGGCCGGACATGCCGG
>JAFGLV010000134.1 GCA_016927855.1 Sedimentisphaerales bacterium | reverse complement strand
GGTCTTGTCGGAATTCTTGCCGATGTTGATGCTGCTGGCGCTCAGAGCGATCGCTCCGACATAGTCTGTGACAGCCGCCAGCTCACCGTCGATGTAGACCTTCAACTGAGCGCCATCATAAGACCCGGCCGCGTGATGCCATTCACCGTTGAAGGCGTCGCCCACGTCGGCATGAGCGGTGACCCAGGTACTGTCATAGATGAAGAACTCCACGACATTGCCGGTCCGGAAGCCCTTCAGCGCGTAGCTCCGGTCGCCCTTGCCGACCCAGGGGTTGTCCTGGCCATTGCCGATATCGTTGGGCCGCACCCAGGCCGAGAGCGTGACTTGCTCGATGAGGTCGAACAGCGGGCTGGTGCCACATTCGACGTAGTCGTCGATCCCGTCGAGCTGCAGCGCCAATCCGACTTGACCTTCCACGAAATTCGGGTCGCCCGCGATGAGCCCATCCAGCATGTTAGGGGAGCTGTCGAAGGTGTCGCCATCCAGATGGTAAGATGCGACCAGCGCGTCGCGGCCGGGAACCGCCGCCGCGATCATGTAGGCGACCGCGTTGAGGAACGTCTGCTCGCCGTCGGCGGTCAAATCGTACATGCCATCTCGCGGGCTGCCGTTACCGGAGCCGGCAGCGAAGAACATGCGAGGGCCACCGGCAAAAAAGCCGGCACCATCAAAATACTCTACGCCGGCCTCCCAATAGGAGATCATGATGGCATTGTCACTGGCACGCGTCGCCAGGGTCACACCGTTGCCGGCATCCGCATCGGCCGGATCACTGCCGTTGACGGTATACTCGTCTGTCAGGATATCCGCCTGGCCATTGGGATCTACCTCGATACCTGCAAAGACAGGATGATTGGGGTCGAGGATGTTGTGAACGTTGTCCGTCGTGTAAGGATGACCGCCTGTGTTGAGCCACCCCCACTTATTGTAGCCACTCCGCGCCAGGTGCGCACTCATCGAGATCATGGGCGTCGTAATGCCATTCCACAAGACACGTTCATCATAACCGGTGGCCGCATAGACATCGTCATAGTCGCCGCTGTTGGCAATACGGCTGATGATGACCAGATCCGCAGCGTTGAGCTCGTCGACCTTGTTCGGGTCCAGTTGGCGCCAGTATTGCCAATCCGGATTCAGGGCAATCTCGTCGTCGTTGGGATCGTAAGGCCACGCCTCTCCCTTGTAGTCGACCTGATAGCCCTGTGCTCGGAGCAGATTCACGAAGCCGGCATCGGCAGGCGCATCCGCCTCGAAGTCATACTTGGAATTATCCGAGACCCAGATGATCTTGGGCGCCGGCACGAAGGAATCGAACAGCAGAACGATGTCGTTGGCGGTATCGCCGCCGATGTAGGTCAGGATGTAGCTGTAGACGCCAGCCGCGGCCTGGACCGCCACCGCGGCGCCTTCGAGAGCCGGCTCGCCGTTGACGGTGTCGAAGGCGTTGGCGACGTCCGCGCCTTCGGGCAGATCGACCAGCAGCACGTCCGCCTGCGGAGCGCCGTCGGCCGAGCCGATCACGAGAGCGGCGGTAGTCTCATCACCGAGCGCGTCGATATCCGCCAGGTCGTCCAGCACGATCGGCGTGACGCCGTCGGCCGTAAGCTGGAACTCGATCGCCCCGTTGCCGCCGCTGCTCTGGGGTACGATCAGGTCGGTCATGTGGATGACCGCGTCGGCGCCGACGATGGTCAAGAGGCCCAAGCCGCCGCGCGCACCGACCGTCAGATCGCCGCGGTCGCCGACGTAGGTGATCGTACCGCCGCTGATGGTGTAGCGCCCGTCCGAGCCGCCGCCGTCACCGATGCCCAGCCGGTCGTTGTCGATCTGGACCAGCCCTCCGGTTTGCTCCACGACGCCGAGACTGCCGGCGCCGATACGGACCCAGCCGCCACCGAGCAGTTGGGCGCCGTCTTCGACGATCATCGTGGCGCCTTCGTAGACCCGCACGCGCTGGGCGGCACCCCAGTCGCCGGTGCTGGTGTTGAGGGTGAGAACCGTCTCCTCGCCGCGAATCTTGACCTCTACCGCGCCGGTCGGCACCACTCCGTCGCTCCAGTTGTTCGGATCCTCCCAGGTCCCAACGCCGCGATAGTCAACCGCCAGCGCAGCGCCACAGAGAAAACACGTCAGTCCTACCACCACACAAAGTCTTCTCATCATTGGTCTCCTTTCTCTAACATGTCATAGAGCCTGGAGCCGCCACCTGTGGGCGGACCATCCAAGAAAGGGGCCGTGGGGCCCAAGCCAACTGCTGCGTCGTCCCAGAATCTGCTGATTACGATCATATCACAGAAGGGATGGGAAAAACAAGGTTTTTTCGGACACGTATGACGCCTGGGGGCACTGTACGTTTGTAGGTAACGCAGATGATCGGCCCTTCTGTCATATCGAGCGGAGTCCCGGCGAGCCGGGACGCAGTCGAGATATCTGGCCGCGGCTACGGCGGCACCTCATTCTTGGGCAGATTTCTCCGCTCCGGCCTGCCTGCGGCAGTCCTCCGCTCGAAATGACAGTCTGAAGCGGAGTCTACCTACAGACGTGCAGTACACCTATGACGCCTAGGCCCAAGTCGGCCACGTGCAGCAGGGTCCCCGGGTGTGGCGCCGCTGAGAGCGATGCCAGCCTCAGCCGAGCATGGCTGGGTTGCCGCGCGGGGTGCAAAGGAAAAGCCCGGCGACGAAGCGCCGGGCCTGTGGATGCGATGGTAGGGACCTGTCGCTTGCGACAGGATCGAAAAGTCGAGTCTGCTATCGGAGGGCCCAGTAGAATACCGCGTCGACCGGCGGCTCAACGACCGGGGGTTCCGGCGTGACCGGAGTCGTCGGCGGTTCAGACGCCGTCGGCTGCTGCGTGTTCCCGGCCCCTTGGTTGTCATCCTGGAGCTCGTCGGCAATCTCGTCGATGGCGCGGTAGGCAATGTAGCTCGACCCACCGAATTCCAGCAGGGAACCGATCACGCCCTTGTCCGCAAAGGCCGTCTTGTAGTCGTCCATGTTGGAGAAGCCCTGCATCTCGACCATGTTGCTCGCCAGTTCCAGCGGGACGAGCAGAACCCAGTCGAGTGCCCTGTCGGTACCTTCCTTGGCGCCCATCAGGTGGAAGGGAACCCGCGCAACGTTTGTCACCGCCTGTCCGGTGTGCTTGAGCACCTCGACGATGTCCTCGAAGCACATGCCGGCCGAACCGGTCACGTTGTCGAAGTAGCCCCACGTGATAGCGTTGCCGAGCTCTTCGGTGGTCCGCCAGAGCCCGCCCACGGTCTTGCCGGTGTAGACGAAGGGCCGGACCAGCGGGTTGTTGTCCAGGTACGCGTCCTTGTTCTTGTCAGCCAACCCGTCCAGCAGGAGGAGGTCGAGCAGCGAATACAGTCCGTCGCCGAAATCGACGATGGTCCGGCCGGCCTGTCTGGGCACGTTGCCGGGCTCCTGGAACAGGCCTTTGCCGTCATTATGCCGGAAGCGCTCGGCGCGGTCCGAAGCATACCCGAGTGCGAAGATGTTCACGCCGTCTTCCAGCGTCCAACCGACGCGCTCGAAGGCTTTCTTGAGGCTCTCACCCGAGTCGCGGGAACCCTCACTGACGGCATACGCCCGATACTTGTCCAGGTCGCGTCCCAGCGTCCAGGGCTCATCAGGGTCAGTCAGGCCACGCTGGACCTGGATGTCGTGATACGCTCTGAGCGCGGCGCGATTGTTCGGCGCCAGGCCGGTCACGGAGCTCCTGCCGCTCGTGGCCGGGCGCGTGTCCACCAGATAAGGGTCTACTGCCTGCGTGTCGGCTTGCCGCGATGCCTGCCGCCGGCGTTCGAGCTCTTCTGCGATGAGCATCTGCAAGTCGGGCTGCTGCGTTTGCGCAGCCGCTAACGTCGGCTCCGTACGCGCCGGACGCACTGCCGGGGTCTGCGGACGGCTCGGTGTCTGTCCTTGGTTCTGTCTCGCCACTTCCTGGGCGATCAACGCTCGCACATCCTGCTCAGTCAGAGTCGGCGTCGGTGCGGCGACCGGCTCGGGCTCGACCGGCACCGGCTCGGTTTCTGCTGCCTGCGTCTGCTCCTCTTGCCGCCGGCGTCTCTCCAATTCCCGCGCGATCAGCGTTTGCAGGTCCTCTTCCTGAGTCGCGGGCGTCTGCACCGCCGGCTCGATCGGCGTCGGCTCCTGCAGCGCAGGATCAGTCATCGTCGGTTCCTGCACGGCTGTCTGCGCCTGCTCGGGCCCAGGCAGAGGCAGTCCCTGCCGACTGAGCTCCTGGGCGATCATGGCGCGCAAGTCTTGTTCGGTCACGACGGTGGCGGGTCCATTCGGCGTCTCTATCGTCGCGCCAGGCGTCACGGACTCTTGGGCCTGCGCCTGGCTGCGTCGGATACGCGCGACCTCCTCGGCCACCATCCGGCGCAATTGCTCCTGACGTGCCGCGGCTTGTTGATCGGCGCGCTCTTGCCGCGCGAGTTCTTCTGCCACCATCCGGCGCAGATCGGCGTCGGACGAAGTCGTTGTCGGCGCGGTCGATCCGGATGCAGGCTTTCTGGAAGTCGTGCTCCCGCCAGTGGGCGCCGGCGCCCTAACGCCGCGCAAGAGCGTCTTCTTCTCCTGAGAGCTGTTCAATCTGCTGGCCAGTTCCTGCATATATGCCTGCGGATTGAGCGGGTCCCTGATGCCACTGGGCGCCGTGCGTTGCCGGGCATCCGTCCCCTGGGTCTCGCGCGCCGCCAGGCAGGGGGTGGCCCCGCTCGCCCAGAGCGCAAGCCCGATAACTCCGACGGCAAGAAACCTCCCGGCTGGGCAGATTTCTTGCCAGATTTTTCTCGACGACGGGCCTATCCGTATGGAACCACCGTTGTGGTCTGTCGCGCCATCGGCGCGGCAGGACGGATCGTTCAGG
>JAFGLV010000133.1 GCA_016927855.1 Sedimentisphaerales bacterium | reverse complement strand
GCGCGGGCCGTTCGGGGAAGGCCGGCCGCGAAGCGGGTGGGGCAACTGGCTGGCCTTGTCGTAGTCGTATTGCGGGTGGTGCCAGTCGATGACCGAGTGGTAATAGCCCACCTTCATCCCTTCGGCACGGATTGCGTCGGTGATCTCCTTGCACAGGTCGCGTCCCACGAGGTCGTGCGCATCGTAAGTGGTATACTGCGAGTCGAACAGGCCGAAACCGTCGTGGTGCTTGGTCGTGAAGACCACGTAGCGGCAGCCGGCCTCTTTGGCGAGCTTGGCCCACTCCTTGGCAAAGCCCTCAGCCGGCTGGAACCTCGGCACCGCCTGATGGGCGTACTCCCACGTGTCGGCGCGGACCCGCTGCTGAAGCCACTCCATCCCGCCTCGCGTGCCGACGGGTTTGTCGTTCCACGTCCCGGCCAGACCCGAATACAGGCCCCAGTGAACGAACATCCCGAACCGCGCCTCCCGCCACCACTGCATTCGCGCATCCCGCTGCTCCTGGGTCTCGGCATACGTGCTGTGAACGAATAACGAGCCGGCCAGTGCCAGCGAGATGGCGATCAACAGGCTTGTTCGCAGGGAGGATGTTTCTCGTCTCATGGTACTCTCCTTCGTTTCCGGTGCGTGTACATCTGTGATGAGGATCGACTCATCATGCTATGAGGTCATTCTGTTCCGCCTCGCGCAAAAGGGCAAGCGAAAACCGGCTGTCATGGAGATGTTGCAGACGCCGCGCTGGCTGTGATCAGCCGGACGGGGCCGAGGAGGCCGGAGTCGAGCAGGGGGGTGTCTTTCCAGGGGACCTGCCAGGTGAGCGACCGGTCGATATTGGTCCGGCAGAATTTCGGGCCGTCGGGCGACTGCGCGTCGCCGACGAGGCGGTTCGACCACGTGTTGGCGACCTCGACGACGAGTTCGTTCGTGCCGGCTTTCACGCCGTCGGTGATCTCCACACGATACGGGGGCTTCCACACGATGCCCTGGCTGGCGCCGTTGACGAAGACTTCGGCGACGAACCGCACGTTCCCCAAATCCAGGAAGAGCCGCTGGCCTTGGCCAAGCTCTTCAGGCGTCATCTCGAATCTTTTCTGATAAGAAGCGATCCCGGAGAAGTACTTGATGCCGTCCTCGTCCGCCTGCGTCCACGAGATCAACTCGTCAAATGTCTTCGACGCCGGTGCGCCCCATCCTGCGGGGAACCGCACCTCCCACGGTCCGCTGATCTCACGACGACGTGTTGACGCCAGCGCGGGATTCTCGGTCGCCATCCCCAGGTCGTCCTCATCCCGAAAGACCACAAAAGCGCTCCCGTAGGGAGGCAAACCCAGACTGACACTCGTCGTTCCGTGATCTTGCCGGTGGTAACTGCAGACGTGAACCCCACCTGTATCAGGCATCCACAAATATGGCACTCGGTTCTTCACGCGAAATATCCACATGCCGACATGCGCGTATCGGGTGGGGTTGGTGACGAAGTAGATGTCCGCTCCAGATGAGCGACGATGAATAAAGTCAACCGGATGCGGCATGATGCTGGTGAATGATGCGACGCTGCAATCGGGACCGACACCGCGGTCGTTCAGGATGACTCTTAGATCCCTGCCCCAGATGATTTTGCCTTTGCCGTAGATATCTTCCCTGACCGTTGTCCCATCGCAGCGGCCCCAGAGGCGATCCGCGATCGTGCGGACCTCGGCGTCCCGGCGGGCGAAATCGGCCAGGCCGTTGGAGCGCGTCGGTTTGCGACCGACAACGGTGGCGCCGTCTTCGACCATCTGCTCGAGCTTCTTCAAGACATCCAGGTCGATGTCGTCGCGTTCGGGCAGGACCAGCAGTTCGTAACTCATTCCGTCGGGCAACGTCAGGCGACCGTCCTTGACGCTCATTCGCGTCAGGATTACCTCTGCGTTGCATACGTCGTAGTCGTAGCCGAACCCGAGGGACGGATCGATGCGCTTGGGCGGCACGAAATTGTAGCCCTGATCCCCGTAGTAGTAGCACACGTCGGCGACGAACAGGCCCTGCTGGAGCAGGAAGCTGCACCGCGAGAGATAATCGATCCAGGGCTTGGCCTTGGGCCACCAGGCGATGCTCGGGCTGATGTGTGTGCCGGCGTGGTAGACCCAGCCGGGGCGGTCCATCGCCGAGGGGTTGTGTGCGGCAGTGTGGAACGTGAAGTGGTTCGCGCCGTCGCAGAAGGCCCGGTCGGCGATGGGCTTGAGTTCGAACGGCCCATCCTGCCAGTGCCGCCAGCTTGTGAACGCCTCCATATCGACTTGGGCCTTGCCGTAGATGTGGGCGGCGCACGCGGTCTCTTTCACCACCCAGACGTTGTGCTCCTTCCAGAACTCGCCGCGCGGGATATCCAGCGCCCCGAGCGCCTTGAGGGCATCGACGGGAACCTGATGCAGCGGCGGCCCCGGCCCGCCCGCCTCGGCGCAGAGCAGCAGGCCATGTTCGTTCGACAACTCCGTCGCGGTCTTATAGAAGGCATCGACCAGCAGATCGCCCAGGGTTTTGCGGTAATCGTAATCGAATCGCCGCGCTGCCTCGTGGTCCTTCAACGTGCAGCCGGCCAGCAGGGGTAGGTACCGCGTCATGTCGTACCCGCGCCGCCGGGCGAACTGGGCCAGAAAGTCGGGTGTCCACGTCGAGCCGCTCAGCTCGTAGCTGCACACGTACATCTGCTTGAGGGCGGTGTT
>JAFGLV010000132.1 GCA_016927855.1 Sedimentisphaerales bacterium | reverse complement strand
TACCTGAAGGACCCCGATTCCGCCCAGCCGTGGTCGGAGGTCAAGAGGTCGATCCTTGAGTCCCAAGGCCGTAGGGTGGCTCCTTGACCCACGCGTGAACGCCCCCCCCAGCCGCTCGACCCGGCCCAGGCAAGACCCCTGCTTTTCGCCCGGCGAACTAATTCTTTTCCGCCATGTACTCCGCTATCAGTTGGTTCGCATATGCTTCTGCATTCTGTGACAGCAGAGGCTTCCAGAATATGAGCAAGGCCGTGTAGGGAACTGCAAGAACAAGCGATACGACCGCAAGATGAGTGCTCTTGATGTATGTGAGGGAAACGACCACGTTCACAAGGCAGAAGACCACGGCGAACGGAGCTCCCCCGATGAGATTCCTGATGAAGCCATACCAAATGTTGTGTTTGAAGACAAGCTTGCCCTTTCCCACTTTTAGAATCACCTGCTTCGTTGCCTCCGCGAGTCGCTTCTGCCCTTCGGCGGGCTCACTCGCTTTGCCCGTCTCATCCAGCAATTCCATGTCGAAGTCGCGTTTAACCTTCTCGCGATATCTGTTTTTATAGTCCTTCGAGTGCGTCGAGTCTGCGTACATCATAAGGTAGGTTGTCGGAAAGCCGGAACGTTTGAGGAAATACGACTGTTCCAGCAGTTTTGAAATGAACCGAATCACTTCGGCGTAGAAATACAGGCCAACCACTGAAAGACCGACCCCCGCGTAAGGCTTCACCGTGCCCAAATACTGCCCGAGTCGCGATAGTTCGACGTCGGCGGACAGGAAGAAGGTGAGGACAATCAGAGGCAGGGCCGACAGGATGCAAGGGAAGAAGCGTGCTCGGACGGTATACAAGTCGAAATCAGCATTCATGGCCTTGTCCTCCAACTGAAGGGACGTTGCCTTCGGGGACCGCTCGCATCTCAAGGGGATACATACGTCCCGAAACCGGAAATGCCCATGCTCGAAGATTCACGCTCGCCGCTTCAGCGGTCGTGACTCCGGCAATGACCATGACTGGGCAACGAGTCAAGTAGTTTGGAGCTTGGGATATCTCGAAGAGAGACTGAATATCACGAGGGCTTGGCTCTGGTACCCGCATAAGGTGAGAATGCCACTCCCCGACGTAGAGGCCACGATAGCCAAGTTCGGTTGCAGCTTGATCTAATTCGGATTGGACGAAGTCAACGTCACGACGGAACTCCGCAGCCGTGCATACTGCGTTTGGGCCGGGCCCTGTGCAGCGCAGTACGATGGCTCTTCGGTCTGCAACGTAGCCGATAAGGACACCTCCAGTCTCGGCGTCCGGGGAGCTGTTGGCTATTCGTTCAATGTCATCTCTGACTTCTTGCGTGAGAAGCAACTCAACGACGTCCGGCTCGTTGCACATTGGACAGCCCGCGTAAGGTTCAATCTTACCGGTGACAGTAGTAAACTCCTGACCGAACCGGTCGTCTATCTCTCGGTTGACGCATTTCGACCACACCCAGTGATTTCCCTGAAGGTCTTTGCCCTCCAGAAATGAGAGGGCGATTCGCGCGATGAGATTGGCCGTAAACGAAAGATCGACAGCGCTACTGGCTATCACCGGTCTCGCACATTCGTGATAGAGTATTTCGTCGCCCTCTTCAGGTATATCAATCCAATCAGGCGGGGTAGCCCTCCCTCGTCGACCTTCGGTAGCATGGTGGGCGAGACACGCTTTACAGGCATCGTCGCCAGGCCGTACAAGGAACACGCGCCCCATACTCCCTTTACGCAGAGTACGACCATAGAGAACAGGTTTGCGCGCCAACACACCCAGCTCGTTAACCACGGATTCCACACTCTCGTCTGCTGTGGTGCAGACCGTCAGGTCCGATGCCGCGATGAAGGAGGATAACCCATCGAGGGATTCCACCGCCGATCCATGATGAAGATCTCCCGTTTCGAAGACTAAATACGGATTAATGTTCACGAGGCGGGTGGCGACAGCATTTACCTTCGGGGCGCCAAAATCGCTGACCCCAGCTATATGCCTGGCTACATTTCCCGTTCTCAGGCAATCATTGTCGCAAAGGCGAAAATGCTCCACGCCTGCCTGGGCCAATAGCTCCGCGACTTTTGATCCAAGGGCCCCAAGTCCAATTAAGGCAACTGTCTTGCTCCGCACAACGTCACTCACAACCTTAGTGTTCCGCTGCGCAAGGATGTTCCGATTGAGTCGATGGACTTTCAACACACTGACGGACGCTCGCTCAAATTCAGCACGTTTGGATGTGTCGTCTTTCAGCATTAGGCCGCCGGCGATTCTCACAGGGTCCGTCCCTATGAGCAGCATTAGCCATTCTGAGCCCCCCCGTCGCGCAGGATATCGCAAGCCGATCAGATGTGACCCTGATGCCGTCATGTCCGCACCCAAGGTCTTGCTGAGCATAAGCCACGCATCATCAATATGATTATCGGTGCAAACTGCGAGTTCTCGCAGGAGTCCTTTCCCGTCATGGAAAGGATGAGGCTCGGTTGGCAACGACCACCAGTAACCCTGTAACAGTCCTTGCCTCGACGTGTCCTGGCTGGATTCGTCAGAAATCATCTGGTCGTATGAATTCCAGATGCGATCCTCTATCCAAGGATAGAGCCGCGCAAGCTCTTCCCTTGCATCGTAGTTCATGATGATAGGACTTTCAGCGGTCATGGCCGTTACGATCATGGGGCACCACTTCCGCTGCGACACATCCCGGAGTCGACGAAGATCAGGAATGCAGAAGAACCTGCCGCAGGTTTCCGGCAGTGCTTCGTAAAACGTATCGGCCATAAGCACGTCAGAAACGTGCAGGAAATGGGATTCAAGTTCACTGTCAACCGTGTCTGGAGGCCATCGTCCGGTATGATAACCAAGGAGATAGGCCTCTGCACGGCGTAAGACATCAATACCGGTGAGAATGTCGCCTCCGACAACAGACCGCGTCGCCCTTTGGAACAGGCACAGATTACCTGCTGACATTTGATGCCGGCAGTCCAAGAGCTGTGGCTCCACAATTTCTGTCACGCCGCCGTTTTCGCCCCACTTCGGGAGAGAACAGATTGGTGTGACGCTAGGATGCTCGTAGGGCGTACCGTCAGGGTACACGAGCAGGACAGGGTGGCTCTTTGCTCCGCCCGGAGGTCGAACAACCAGATTTCCATAGAATATCAACTTGCCATGTCTTAGCCTGATTTCATCCTTCCTGAACGCCGGATAGTGTTTCTTTAACAGCGATACCTCCTGTGCATACCACCGTGGGTATAGTGCAATCCACGAGACTCCCATACCTACTCTCCCATAGGCCGGTCATCAACGCGCGTTCTGGGTATGAAAGGTGGGGCAAGAACTGCTTTCTTCTTGCCAAGAGGATAGTTGTCACGAATATCCCCTTTGTCATCGCGGATGCCGCTGTACGAACCATCATCGTAGATGTCCGTAATAAAAGAATAGCCGTGCTCGCCAGTCTGAACTACACAATTCTCCCCTGATTTCTCTTGATACAACTCGACGGCATCAGCATGGGGTGGATCACTAGTGTCCGCATCTTGGCTCTTCGCGGATATCACAACATATTCCGGGGCGATTGCATCAAGCCCATCAAGGTAAGGTTCGTCTTCCTTCTCGTAGCGAAAGAACGTTCTGGAGCCATGATGTGCCGCTGCAAGGACGATTGAGTTGAGCCTGTCCTCGTGGTATTCGGTGATGTGCTTCTCGAAAGCATCGCGGTCGGCGTCGCCCGGCAGCAGTCCCCAGCTCTCTGCGACACCGAATCTCAGCACGGCGCACTGCTCATGGATACGACGGGCACGTGCATCTTGATCTTCGTCGGCAACGTCATCGCAGACGTATTTCGCCGGCGCTAGCACATAATAACGCGCATCGAATATCGACATCTCCTCATGACTGCCGAGCAGTCTGATCTCCTTGCCGCCGTTATCGGTGACCTTCTTGACGACATCACAGAGGTCCGTATAGGCGTCGTCATGCTTCTTTCCCGGCTTGTGCCCGGAATGCCAGACCTGATTGATCGTGACCTTGTCAGAGAGGGCCTTAATACCTCTCAGATGGTCGCTGTGAGGGTGCGTATTCACAAAGACTTCAAGGTCGTCCCCATCGAGCAGGTCCGTCATCAGGGCGGGAACATCAATCCCTTCGTTTGCAGCGTCGAGATTGATGTCGACTAGGATGGCCTTCCAGGTATCGCCGCTCCGGACCAGAACGACTGTGCTTGAACCTTGGCCAACATTAAGAAAGACGAATCGCAGGAGGATTCTCTGGTCTTTAGGCCATAGCAGTTCTCTCGCTTTGTTCTCACTCATCTTTCCTCTCCAATCAATATAGCATACAGATGGCCTGTTTCTCGCCGGTTCTCAAATCGTCTCCCACGTCATCTCGTCCCCTCAACGTCCGTGCCCGGCAATCGCTATCAATAGTATCGGCATAAACTGGCCTGAAGGCGAGAAGAAAATGGGTTCGAGAAGCTCCTATAACGCCCTACTCAATTCGACATGCTCGATAAACGTGTCAGTCTTACGGTTTGGGGCTCGCGGATCGCGTAGATGTCGGGGCACGGGAGAGTCGGAGCGTGGGAGCGTTGAACCCATTCACTCATCCCCGCTTCCACGCATCTACGCTTATACGCATCCAGGCTCTCACGCATAATCCTCCGGGAAGTTCAAATAGGCGAATTCGCCGAAGAGTTCGTGGGCCTTGCGGTCGTAGGCTTTGGCGGCTTCGATCTCGTCATCAAACGAACCGAGGTGCATCGTTTTGCCGTTGTAATTGATCGTCGCGATCCACTTTCCGGTTCGCTTGAGGAAGTAGACGCCTTTGAAGCGTGACGTCCCGCGACGGTTCGGCACGGCGTTGCGGGAGTTCTCCTTCTGCGTGCAGAGGCGCAGGTTGCGGCGGCGGTTGTTGAGGCTGTTGTGATTCTTGTGGTCGACGACGCTCCCCTCGGGCGCGTTCATAATGAGACGGTGCATGAGCACGAGCTTGTTGCCGACGCGCCGGCCGGCGTAGAAGCCGCGGTGTTCATCGCCGTTGGCGAGCCATTTGTACTGGCTGAGCCACTCGTAGTCGGCGGCGGCGACGATCGCGAATTTGCCGCGCGTCAACGGGATGTAGCGAATCTCGTCGTTGGGCGGCTCGGGTGGTTCGAGGCGGACCACCGGGCCGCGCTTGGGACGGAAGTTGGGACAGGTGCTCTCGGGCTCGATCCGAACGAGGCCGCCGGGCGCGTCGGGCGTGTTGGCGCAGACCAGCAGCGTGCGCGAGCCGTCGCGCAGCGGGCACGCGTAGACGCAATTGGCACATGTTCGCGGCTGGCCGCGCTTCGTGGCCATGGGCCGAACCTCGCGCCGCGCACCCTCGGCGCGACGCTGACCCTCCCGGCCCCCTCGACCAACACGGCCACCTCTGTCCGACCGCAGGCGCCCACGAAGGCGCCTCTATAAAAGGAGGGTGTTGCATAAATGGTCCGGTTTTTCGGCCATTTTTCGACCCGCGGCGAGATGTAAGTCCCTGCCGGCAAAGGAATAAAAAAATTTTCGCTTCGGGGCGTTTTTGCCAAAAAGGTGTTGCACGAATGGTCCACTCAGCGGCCTGCGATCAGGCAGCTACGTGCAAGCAGTCGCTGGCAACGGGGCAGCGCCCGTAGCTCTGAACTCCCTCGCCTTTGGCACTGTCGCCAGCGGTTCGTATACTTTTCTGGGAACTCGCATAGCCTGGATCCCCTGTCGGTGTTTAGGAGGACAGGCTATGAAAACCATCCGCCGCATCTGCCTTGTCGGGCTCTGCCTATCCGCGACCGCGTTTGTGGTATCCTGCGACAGCAGCGACAGCTATCATGTCTACGGTCGGGGTCCGGCTATCGGCCACGGCCCGCCGGCTCACGCGCCGGCCCACGGCTACCGACGTCACCACGTCGGCGGCTACGAGGTGGTCTACGACTCAAGCAGCGGCGTCTACGTGGTGGTCGGAATTCCCGGCTGCTACTACCACGAGGGGTACTTCTACCGCGTGCACGACGACATTTGGGGGATCAGCGTCCGCGCCGACGGCGGCTGGAGCGTCATAGGCCACGATGGACTACCGCCGGGCCTGCGCACGAAGGCCAAGGTGCGAGTCGCCTCCGGCGGCGGGCCGAAACTGAAGGTCGGTCCCTCGCCCCAGGGCAAAGCCAAGGGTCACGCCAAGCTCAAATAGCGACCGGCCGTGACGGGACCTCCTGGGCGCGAACGCCCGAGCGGGTCAATCCTGTTCTTTGCCTTCGTCGCGCTGCAGCAACTCCGCCCGCCATTTCTCTGTGTCGTCGGGTCGTCCCCAAGCGTCGTACAGGTGCACCAGCTCGCGCAGCGAGGCGATGGTGTGGGGATGGTCCGGACCAAGCTTGGCCTCACGCCCTCGGTAGGCGTCCAACAACAGTGGTGCCGCGGCCTCGTGGTTTTCCTGCTCAACGTACACGAGGGCCAATTCGTGCATGGACTCGAAGCAGGCGGGATGGTCCGGGCCCAGCTTTCGCTGTCTGCCTTGCAGAGCCTGTCGGAGCAGGGCTTCGGCTGCCCCGAACTCTCTCTGCTCGCGGCGAAGGACGCCGAAGTCATTGAGGGTGTCCAGCGTCTCCGGGTGGTCGTCGCCGAGTGCGTGTCTTCGGCTCTCCAGGGCTTCCGCGAACAAGTCGTTGGCATCGGCATATTCACCCTGCTTGGTACGAACCACGGCAAGGGCATTTATGAACCTGGGAAGATCCTGTGGGAGAGTGCGTCTGAGACGCATACTGTGCAACGCCTCCGAGGTCAACTTCTCCGCCTCAGGCAATAGCCCGCAGGCCATGAGGATACGTCCAAGTTTACACTTGGCTCCCAGCGTTGCCCAGTGGTCCTCGCCCAGGTTCTCACGCATCGTATCCAGCGCCGTTTGGCACAACTGTTGCGCCTTCTCGTATCGTCCCTGTGCTCGGTATACGGCCGACAGCGTCGTCATACATGTGAACCTCTGCACGCTGGGTGGCCGCTCCAGTTCCAGGGCCTGACGCAAGGCCTCCTCCGCCTCCGCGTAACGTCCCTGGGCCAGGTAAATCATGCCCCGTTCCCTTTGAATACTGAAGAGCCGGCCGGTAGACGGATTACGCTGCAGGGCCTCGTCCAGACAGGCCTCTGCCTTCTCGTAGTCGCCCAAGAGTCCGCACGCCGTGCTAATGCTCCCCAACAAAAGTGTGATCCGCCAATGCGTGTCACCGTAAGCCCTTCGAAAGGTCTCGATCTGTTCGTTCCACATCTGTGCAGCAAGGTCATACTGTCCCAAATGACTGTAGGCCCAGCCCAGGTTCATGGCAAATTGCAGCGCGCGGTCATCTTCCGGACCGAACTGTTGCACGCGGATTTGATAGGCCCTTTCCAGAAGCAGCTTGGCGGGTTCAGGGTTAAGTGCCTCCATGTATTTCTGAGCCAGCGTATAGCGGATTTCTGCTTCAATCAGCGGTTGATCCTCGAACCTACCCTCGAGCCCCTCTACAGCGTTATCGAGCATACCTTCGAAACCTCGGTCCAGTAGCTTCCCGTCATTCCTGGCATCCAGGACATACTGCAAGAGATACTCGGATACGGCCTCTGCCTGAGACCGGGCCCGCTCGGCCCTGATGGCGAAGAGCGTGGATACGATGGCTCCAACACCTGAGACGAGCACAACCGCAGCCACACTGCCGGCGAGCGTCTTGTGTCGGTGTATGAATTTCCGGAGCCGGTATCCGGGTGTCAGCGGCCCAGCCGTCAGCGGGGCCCCTTTCAAATAGTTGTCGATATCATCAGCCATCTCCGAAGCGGAACGGTATCGCTCGGCGCGATCCTTGCGCAAAGCCTTGAGCGGAATCCACTCAAGCTCTTGACGCAACCGTTTGGCCAGGTTCGTCACTTCCGTGCGACGGCTGTCGGCCAGCCTCTTGGCCTCGGCGCCCAGCTTCATCAGTCGGGTGCTCGGCGTCTTGGGGTCCGTTTCGCGAATCGTCTCGCGCATGTGCTCGATGCCGCCGGTACGCAGAGCATCGGAATCGAACGGCAGAATGCCGGTGAGCAGCTCATATAACAGCACGCCCAGCGAGTAAATGTCCGAGCGTGTGTCGATGTCTTCGTTAGCCGGATCGGTTTGTTCCGGACTCATGTACTCCGGCGTGCCTAGTAAGCGGCTCTCCTCCGTGTAGAGGGTCCGCTCGGTCAAAGGCTGACTCAGCGCTTTGGCTACGCCGAAATCGATGATCTTGGGAACCGCCCGATCGTTCTCCTCGACCACCAGGATGTTCGACGGCTTCAGGTCCCGGTGGATGATCCCCTTCTGGTGGGCATGCTGCACCGCGTGGCAGACCTGTTGAAACAGCCGGAGTCGCGCTTCAACGGTTAGCCGGTGGCGATCACAGTACTCGGTGATGGGCAGACCCTTCGCATATTCCATAACGAAGTACGGTCGGCCGCTCTCGGTGGTGCCCGCGTCGTAGACCTGGGCGATGTTCGGATGATCCAGCAAGGCCAACGCCTGCCGTTCCGCTTCGAAGCGCGCGATCACCCGTGCCGAATCCATCCCTGGCTTGATGACTTTCAGGGCGACGCGACGCCGGATCGCACCCTCTTGCTCGGCCAGGTAGACCATGCCCATCCCACCTTCGCCCAGCAGGCGCAAGAGCTTGTACCGCCCGATCCGCGCGCCAGGTCGCTCCGCCGAGTTGCCGGTAGTAGCCTTGTCCGTGCCCTTGGGCTCATCCGCCTCGTCGTCCTCTAAGCCAGACCGCATCAAACGCCGCAGGCACTCGGGATCGGCACCAAAGATCGAATTCTCCTCATGCATCTGGTCTGCTCCCGGAGTTCGTCGATTGCCCTGCCCCCTACCCTGAATGATCGGGGCTGCTCTTTGGTCTATCTTCCGCTCTACGCGAAACCTTGCGCGCTCTTTGGGAAGAAACGCAACAATTCTTCCAGTTCCTCGCTTGCTTGGTCGCCGTCAAGAAGTGTGTGCCGGACGTATCGGAGGAGGGCGGCACGAAACCGGCGCTTGACGGTGACAATCATATTGGAGGCCGTCTGCGTCTCGGCAATGCCGTGCGCTTTGCACAAACTCGCCAGCGACGGCGCCGGCTGATCGGCCAGGATAGGTTGCACGACGCGTTCGCTGAATAACTGCCAGTGGGTCTGCATGCCTTGCTCGGCACACTCCGCTCTCACGCGTGCGATGACGCGTTCTAACAACGTCGATACCCAGGCATAATGATAGAAGTCCTCCACGGAGGCATTGGCCATCTCCGCCGGCAAGGCCGGGACTTCCGCCACGTCCAGAGAAACCAGCTTACTCTTGGGGATACGCTTATGGGCCTTCGCCTTCAAGCCCTGCTTGACCACGTACTGGTCCAGGGCATGGAGCAGGAACGAGCGGAACCTTCCGCGCGTCTGATCGGCGCGCACCACCAGGCTTCGACCCAGAACGATTTCGTGAAAGAAGGCTTGCGTGAGGTCTTTGGCCTCTTCGTTGCCGTAACCTTTGCGCCGGAGGTAGCAGTACACGGGCTTCCAGTATTGCTCCAGCAGAAAGCCAATGAGGATCTGGTCTTTATCCTGGCCGGCCTTGATGTTCTCGATCAGAGACCACTGCGTGGTGAGAAACCTCCGCTGCGCGCCCCCCGCGTCAGTGTCCCTGTGGCTTACCATGCGTGTTTCCTCCGCATCCAAATGACGGGAGAGTCGCAACGGCTCGGACATAGGATCTTGGCGGCAAGCTACCACGTTTGGGCCGCCCAGTCAAGAATTCGCCGGGCCAACTCCTTCCCGCATTTCAACGGCATAAGGAACGACTTTTTGGCAATTTCCCGGATTCTGCGCAAGACGACAGATTTTGCGGAGAGTAAAGGGCGAAATGCCTCGGCGCCGGCAACTTGATTGGAGAGTGACGCGGAGAAACGAAGTCATGCCCCTATTCTAAAGGAGATGGAAATGGCAAAGTCCAGGAACAGCAAAACGAAGACGGTACTGGCAGGAATCGTCGCCGTGGTCGTCCTAACCAACTGGATGGTCCAGGCAGAAATCTTCCGGACCGAACCTGTCCCGGTCGGCTTGGCCCCTGGTCTTTCGAGCAGCTTGCAGGAGTGCGACTTCTCGGCGGACGGACTGGAGTTGTACGTCGACTGCGAGGAGGGCATACGCGTCGCTGCGCGAAAGACGGTAGACGACGACTGGGGTCCACTGGGTCCGGCGCTTGCTCTTGGCTGCAACCCCAGCATCTCACCCAGCGGACTGGAACTGTACTTCAACGGGCCGGATGACCGAAGACTACGTGTCATGACACGACCGTCAAGAGACTACCCCTGGGGCGATGCAGTACTGGTGGGTCTTCCCGTAGGCTCGCATGATGCGTGCGCCGCCGACGTCTCGGCTGACGGGCTGTCACTATACTTCGCGTCCTCACGGCCCGGCGGTCATGGTGATGATGACGTATGGGTCGCGACTCGCGGTACGGCTCAGGAGTCGTGGAGCGAACCGGTGAATCTGGGTCCCACCGTCAACGGTCTGGGGGCAGATACGTGTCCGTGCATTTCTTCAGATGGTCTTACCCTCGTCTTCAGCAGGACGTCGCCCCCCAGCATGTGGGCAACGACACGCCGATCGAAGGATGAGGATTGGGGCCCCGCAGTGAACCTGGACCTGGAGACGTCGCGACAGCCATACGGCCCAGCGCTCAGCCCGGATGGTTCGACTCTCTACTTCGTGGCGGTCGATGACCTTGGAAGCGAAGGTCTCTGGCAGACGCAATTCGTTCCTCTTGGCGACCTCACCGGCGATGGAATTGTCAATGCCTCAGATATTGTCGTCCTGGTCGATTTCTGGCATACGAATACCGTACTCTGCGATTTGGCCCCGCTGCCCTTGGGCGACGGTTTTGTCGAACTCAAAGACCTGACGGCCCTCGCTGGGTACCTGCCCGACGAGCCGCAAGCGCTGGCTCGTTGGCCGTTCGATGAGACCGAAGGCAGCCTCGCCCACAGCACCGTGGGCAACTTTGACGGGACCCTGGTGGGCGGACCCGTATGGCATCCTGACGGCGGCGCTATCGGTGGTGCCCTGGCTCTGGATGGCATCGACGATTATGTCTGGGCCCACTATTACCTCGGTCCGGGATACGGGCCTCTGAGTGTCTATGCTCGCATCAAGGGCGGCGCTCCAGGTCAGGTGGTGATCTCGCAGAAGGACGGCTATGATTGGCTCTTTGCGAATCCGGCCGACGGGGCCTTGTCGACAGAGTGCCCCGCCCGGATCCCGAGGGATCTTTCTTCCAGCACGGTCATCACCGACGGCCAATGGCACGACATCGGCCTGGTCTGGGACGGCGCCACCCGATTTCTCTATGTGGACGGTGAAGAAGTGGCCCAGGACACCCCGAACGCACTGGCAATATCCACCGGTCGGCTCATCCTCGGCGCCGGCAAGAACCTGGCTGTCGGAACGTTCTGGTCCGGCCTGATCGATGACGTCCGAATCTACGACTGCGTGGTGAAGCCATAGGACGCACACCCATGTAACACGCAAACAGGGGCTGACGGTCAGAGACACCGTCAGCCCTTTTCTCACGGACTTGAGCTACCTTCTACCACGGTGACAACTTGGCCGGCCGGAGAGGTCTTTACGGGTGTCGGTGCTGCGGCCGGGTCACCTACTACAGCCGCTCCCGCAAGAAGCTCTGGACGAAGAGTCCGGCCACGTCCAACAGGTCCGCCAGATCCTCGTCGATTGCGATCAGGACTGCCTGATCCTCTCAAACCCGGCTCCGACAAGGACTTGGAATTCATCGCGCAGAAGGTCTACGACCCCGAGGCGACGCACAAGCGCTAGCTCAAGCACGGCGGGTCGCCACCAGTTGATGCCCCAGGCGACAAGGGGCTTGTGCCACACCTCCGGGCGCATCACCGTGAACAGGGCGTGTGAGCGATGTCTTGTGAGTCGGAAATCGCTTGACAGGCGAACGTTATGCTGTTATGCAAACAAAGAAAGAAGGCTCCAACCTACGCAGTTGAGGCCTTCAGTCCTTTAGGGCCGAATTGGGACCTCTGTCGCCAAGTGGCTGAGAGGCTCAACGATTGGAGGCGCTCAATTCGGCCTAGCTCAATATAGCTTTCATGTTCCGGCGCTCCTTTCTCTCAGCCTCTGGATGTTCTACATCAGCTTTGCCTCCATATCAGATACGCACACTGACGTCTCACGTCCCTCACAAGCCGAACGGCCTGTCATTTCGCACCACACGGCGATGATCAGGATCACCACCAAGCCCCTATTACGGCGAAAGGCAGACACCCAAGTTGCTCGCTTTCTCTGCAACTTGAACGTCCGCCTGTAATGGCGACAACAAAACTCAACTATTACTTAATCAAGTCACCACATCAACTCGCGCCTTCCGCTCCATGTATCGGGTCTTCAGAACACATTTCACGCGTCTCAGTTGACTGGGGTGCATCTGCCCTAAATCATGCGTCCTTCAAGAATTGGCTGCCTATATATCGTATCGTCTAACTAACTGATTTTCCTACACCAGGCTATCAAATGTCAAGCAGAAAAGACTCTCGCTCAGAGAAAATTCAGCCGTATGGACCGTCGTTGTCGTCCAGGTACATCATTCGCACATTGGGCAACTGCTTGAGGTTGGCCTGGCAGACCGCACGTCGGGCCTGCTCCCTGACCCGGTTGAGCACCGGCATCAGGATCGCCATCAGAACCGCGATGATGGCGATCACCACCAGAAGCTCGATTCGGGTGAAGCCTTTCCGCCTTGTCCATAACGGCGCTCCTCCCCCAGCCGTTGCATCTACGCGTCTTGGAAGCGCTCACCACGCGAAATACGCAGCGTGCGGTCGCCAGATCCAAGACTGGCAGATCTCTGAATCGCCTCATCCAGTGAAGGCATACGCCGAGGCCAACTCGCCTCTTCGTCCGGCCCGCCCTCGGGTCTAGCGCCGCCAGACGCTGCCGACAATGCTCCAACTCACTGATGCACCAGACGAAGACCTCCCGCAGGTCAGACGAGTCGAATTGCAGTGACTGGCGCCAGCGGCGCGTCGAGCAGCATCAGCGCGAGGGCTCCGAGCACGATGGTGTGGATGATGTAGACGTAGTAGGAATTCGCGCTTAGCTCTTTGCCAAGCCTGCCCTGTCGGTTCAGGTAACGGCGGAAGGTCTCGACCGTCAGGTACAGCAGGCAGAACAACGACAGGTGGAAAGTGAACCAGAGGATCAGCGAGTCGATGAATCGGGAGACGATGAAACTGCCCGGCCGGAACGTCTTGTCCTTCTTGGCAAGCATACATGAATCCATCTCCAAATAGGGTTTCATTCACCTTTTCCTGAAAGAACCGCGCCGGCTGGTTACGGGAAAAAGTGCCGCTCGGCAAGAAATGCAGGTTTCACCGCTGCGGTCGAGTCTGGTATAAGAGCAGGTGGCTGGATAGTCGTGGCTCTAGGAGCCCCTGACAGAATGGTCTTTGTATGACGGTAGCAGCATGGACGTTGTAGGGGCAACCCCCTGTGGTTGCCCTGGGCAGGCACGGGGGCCTGCCCCTACACATCACATCGGTCATTCCGTCAGACGTTTCAAGTCATGATGTGGATTGATTGTCTAGGGAGGCCCACAATGAAACACTTCCTCGCAATATCATGCATCCTTGCCTGGCTGTTCGTGCCCTGTATCGGCCAGGAACAACCGGCGCCGGAAGGCAAGATCGAGCTACGCGTTCTCTATGCCGGCATGTCCGGCACCGCGCGGCAGGAGGATTTCGTCGCGTTCCTGAGCAAGTACTTCGTCGAGGTCAAAACCGTCGACTTCCGCTCCTTCACGGAACAGCAGGCCAGTGGGAGCGACGTGGTGATCCTGGACAAGGACGGCATTCAGTGGGCCAACCGGGGCGGCAATCCGCTCAGTGACATCAAGCTGTCCAAGGACTATTCGCGCGCCACCCTTGCCCTCGGGATTCCCGGTGCTTTCCTCTATAGCAGGATGGGCTTGAAACCAGCCTACAGGTGAAACTGCCTCACAGATTGGGCTCATGGTGAGTCCTTCCAGCATACCGTCTACCATCAGCCGTTCGAAGTCGAGCTGCAATTCACGGAGCAAGACACTCCGTCAACGTATAAGGAGACGCTGCCTCAAGGCGTCTCGTCGGGCAAATCCATGAAGGTCTTTCGGGTCCAGGACACCGGCAACAAGGTCGGCGAAGCCGGCGCGGTCGCACGCGGTGTTTACAGCGACTATCCCGGCGAAGCGGAGACAATCACCCTGGGCTTCGCTCCCGGCAAGGCGTACGACTCGGTAGGCATCGGACGGCAAGGTAACTTCATGCTGTGGGGCTGGTCGGCGGCGCCGTCGCAGATGACGCCGGCCGGGCAGCAATTGTTCCTGAACTGCATCTGCTATATCCACCAATTCGACCGGAAACCCTTTATCGCCATCCCGACGCGTGCCATAACGCGCAAGCAGGACCTCCCGATGATCCTCAACCTGATCGAGCGGAGACCGGAGAATGCGGCGACTTATTTATCCCGCTACTTCCCACCGGGACTCGTGACGCGGTTTGAGGGCAATCTCGCCGGCCTGCGCAAGCACTACGACGAGAACATCGAGCTCGTCTACGCCGAAAGCAACAAGTTCTTCCTCGATGAGGACCTCAAGTCGCTCGGAATCGAGACCAACCGAAAGGTCGAGACGATCAAGACGTTGATCGGCCTGCTGGCGGACGAATCCAAGGCGCCGGTCGCGCGCGAATGCCTGACGCGCTACACCGGCGAGGCCTTCAGAGACGCCGCGGTCTGGAATCGGTGGTATGAGCAGAAGGCCGAGCATCTGGCCTTCTCCGATGCCGGCGGGTATCGATTCTATGAGGTCCCGGACCTGGATTGACATTGGGTGACGGTCTCTGTGTTCTCGGTCAGCGGCGCACGACCCAGGTGCCGACCAGCCGGTCGTGCAGGCCGCGATGAGGGTGCATCACGGCGTGAACCACCGCGGTCAGCCACAGGGCCAGCACGATCGCCGCGCCGACCAAGCCCGCATCAGACATGGCCCCACCTGTCAACCAGGCAATGAGCCCCACAGGGACGAACAACGGCAGCCAGACGATCACCCAGCGCTTCAGCAGGGTCGGTCTGTCGGCGAGCCTCTTGGCGTTGACGACGGCCAGGCGGAAGATCGCACCGCTGGCAGTACCGCGAAACAGCCATTCCGGCAGTTGAATCACGGCGATGATGCCCAGGACGACGAATAGCAGGACCAGAGCGAGCCCGCCCGGCGAATCGCTCTGTCGGCGCATCCACTCATCCTGATAGCATCCAACGTAGGTGAGAATCCAAATATAGACAGGCAGCATAAAGACCGAGCCCGCGCGAATGGCCCTGCTCACCTCGGCGGGTCTGTCCAGGAGACCGCGCAGCGTGCCGGTGAGGAAGCTGAGCTTCTGGAACCTCCCCTGCTCGAGATTGCGCAATACCGCTCTGGCGTGAAGAGGCAGAGTGGTCGACTCGGCGCCGGCGGCAACGGTACTGAGAAAACGCTGCTGGCCGGCAATGTCCCCAACGGGCATGGATTCGGCGCCGGGCTCGACACTCGGCCAGGGTTCGTCCAGCAGGACCGCACGTCCCTCGGCGGCGATCCAGACGTGGTCGAGGCTCAGTTCGTCCGGGCCGGTCCCATCGCCTCGGGCCTCCCACAACTCCGACGCCAGGTCCTCCAGCCAGTAACGCAGGCTGGACCAGGAGACGCGTTTCCCGCCTGTGACCAGACTGCGAAACGGCACGCCGTCCATCGCCTCAAACGCATCCCAGGTGAGGTCGGCAGTCTCGACCTTCTGCAACCAGCGCAGGCGCCCGGGGCGAGCAACATCTCGCCGAGCCTGCGAAGGTTCCGATGCACCCCGCCGGAGCAACCAGACGCGACGACGCAGCACTGGGTCAACGGCGACGATCCAGGTGCCGGGAGACACCTCTCCAGTGACACGGTAAGGCCCCAGCAACAGCGCGCTCTCGGCAGAGGTCTGTAGCCGAGCGACAGGTTCGAGCGACGGTCGCACGGTGCCTCCAGGCCTGGCCACTACCCGCGTCCCGCTGGCAAGGTCCCAGACGGCGGCAAAAACCGTTGGCGCGGCGCGCCGTCAGCATCAGCAGGACCGCAACCCACGCGCAACCATTGGCGGCAACGATGAACAGCACGACCGGAGTCACGGTCAGGTTGGGATCGGGGATCAACGCCATCATGAGAGGCATGCGGACGCCTTCGATGCAGCCGATAGGAAGGACGATGCGGATCAGGGCCCGCATGATGCCCGGCCGCCGGCCATTCGTGCGAACAACGCGCAGCCCTTTGAGCCATTTGCCCAGCCCGGCGCCCCAGATGCCCTCCGCGATCGCAAAGTAGAAAAAGCGAGAGCGAACAACATCAGGTAGTATCGCGCCGAGTACACGGTGCGCTCGACCACGGGCCGGATGAGCAACTGCTCGGGACCGACCAGGAGCATCAGCGTCACATAGGCCGGAAGGAAGGCAATCAGGTAGTCGATCCAGCCGGCGGACGCGCGGACTTTCATCGACGCCGGCTTCGGCTCTCTCGAACTGAAAGGCAACAGCGCGTCGCGCAGCGTCACGTAGTCGCGGAAGCGCCCTTCCGGTTCCTTGGCCAGACAGCGCGTCACCACCCGCTCCAGACCGGGCGGCACGTCGTCACGCAGTTCGCCCAGCGGCCTGGGCTTCTGGTTGACAGCGTTGGCCACGACCTGCACCGCGTTGTCGCCCTCGAACGGCGCACGGTCGGTCAGGAGGGTGTAGAGCGTCGCGCCCACCGAGTAGATATCGGCGCGCACGTCGAGGGTATCGCCGCGCAACTGCTCCGGCGCGGCGTAGGCCGGCGTGCCCATGATCTGTCCGTGAGCTGTGACAAATGTGTCGCTCCTGCCCAACGTAGAGACGGACAGGCCGAAGTCACCCACCTTCACCGACCCATCGGGAGACACGAAACAGTTGGAGGGCTTGATGTCCCGGTGCAGCACGCCGCGGGCGTAGGCGGCTTCGAGACCTGCGATGACGTCGAGGACCGCGTCGACCGCCTCCGTCACCGCCAGCGGCCCGTGCTGCTTGAGCCGGTCCTTGAGCGTACCGCTCCCGGCGATTTCCATCGTGATGACCGGGAGGCCTTCGATCTCCTCGCTGCCGAAGACGTAGAGGCTGTTCAGATGGTTGACACCCGCGGCCAGACGGCCTTCGTGCAGAAACCGCTGTCGCATGTCCGGCGCATCGAGCTGCGACGCGAGCATTTTCAGCGCGACGCGCCGACCCGTCTCCTTTTCGGAAAGGTCCATGAATCAACGTCCAGACTGAGTTTCATGCACTTGTTCCTGAAAGGACCGCGCCGGCAGGTTACAGAGAAACCCTAGCGTCTCCGCAAGACCGCGATCAAATAGCGCATTTCGTCGTCGAGGTCCGCTTCGTTGCCGACGGTCTGAGCGACCGCCTGTCTCAGCAGCGCGCGGTAACGCTGCCGCAGGCGGTGTACGGCCACCTTGACTGCGCCTTCGCTCATGCCCAGTCGTGCCGCGATCTGGTCCTGAGGCGACTCGTCCTGGCCGGTGAGGGTGCCCTTGAGCGCGTCGAACTGCTCGGTCTTGCCGGCCTGCGCCATCTCGTCGCGCAGCGTCTGCAGGGCGCCGGCGACGGTTTGCAGCGCCCATTCGCGGTCGAAGAGATGCTCCGGATCGTGCGACAGTCCGAGGGCGCCGGCGTAGCGTGCCTCCGGCTCCAGCGCCTCCCATTCGATGAACCGCACCTGGCCGCCCCGCTTTCGCGCTCGTGCCCGGTGCCATTCGTTAGCCAGAAAGTGCTTCATCGCGCCAAGCAGGTAGGAACGAAACCGTCCTAGCGCGCGCTGGGCCGAGGCTAACCCGCGTGTCTCGATGATCTGGGCGAAGAACGCCTGCGTCAGGTCCTGTGCGTCGGTCGCGGAGTAGCCCCGGCTGCGTACGAAGGCATAGAGAGGATACCAATAGGCCCGGCACAGCTCCTCCAGAGCCGCACGGGCGCGGGTCTGACTCGCGTCGTCGCCCTGGGCCGCGACCACCAGGCTCCAGTGCGTGGTGACGAATTCGCGGCGGCCAGGTGCATCGCCCATTCACCGATCCTAACACGCTGTCACCGAACCACAAGCCCAAAACGAGGGAGAATCGGCCAGAGAGCTTCACCCGCGTGGACGGCAGCCGCACGAGAATCTGCGTCTTTTGCAGGTGACCGATTCGCCGGACAGCAGGAGCAAATCGTCCAACGCTGGAGGGACTATCTGAGCACCCAGATAACACCCGACCGCTGAGCAAACAAAGACCATCCCAAGGCCATGATGCCCCGAAGTATCGTCGGTTCGAGCGCCGTCCGATCCCTGTAGGGACGCGTTTCGAACCCGCCTTGCCGATCCCAGGTCGTGTAGCTGCCCGTCCCCATGCAGCCCAGCCGCCTTCGGCTGAGAATGAAAAGTGGTAGAGACGCAAGGTCTTGCGTCTCCACGCTCCCGGTGAGGCGGCAATCAACTCACCCCCGAGGGCGGGGTTGTCACATGGACCCCCATTGCCACCGTCGGCCCGGTCACTCGGGTCGCGACCTGGCTGGCTCGCATTTCTTCTTGGATGGGTCTTGTATCCGAACTACAATAGGTGTTGGTTCTGAGCCCTGTGGCCGTGTATGAACCCGAAGGTGAATGAAGGAACGGTGTGTGCCGCACGCCCTTGGAGACTTGATAGGCACGTCGCAAACCAAGAGACGTCACGTTGTGGAGAAAGGACATGCATACCCAGAGAAGTACCAAACTGCTGGCCATTGCTCTGTCAAGCACCGCCTTGCTTCTGTCGAATGCCGAGCTGGTCAACTCGAACAACCAATCGGACACGGGCATTCTCAGCCAGGAGATCCAGGCGAAGAGAGCATCAAGAACGGTGGATGGGCTCGATTTCTGCCTTACCGTGGTTCCCGGTGATGAGCAGCACAAGACAGTGGCCGTCGTGACTATCGCCAATCTGGGCGAGGACCCCATTTCCTTCCCTACGCCGCTTGTCATGCCGCTTAGCGGGCAGATTGGATACAAGAACACCATCGAAATACGCAATCGCGATAGCAGGACTCTTGAAATGACGGGCCTCCATGGCGATTATGTCCAACGTCCGGTGACACGTCTGCTCCAATCTTCGCGATTGACCAGGAATTCACAGTCGTGGTGCTTCGAGTTGGAGAATACGTTCCCGGAACTCCGTCGGGCGGGGCAATACACCATTGACTTCTGCCTCATTTCCGAGCCAAGTGAACACAACAAAGCAACGTGGAAAGGGACCGTCAGACTGGCTGTCTCGATCGACAAAGATGGTCCCTACCGATTGCAGCCACAACCACTCAGGTGAGGCGATCACCCAGCCGCGCAGGGCGGACAGCTGATATCGACTCGGGTTTCTTCCGGGGCCACCGTCGTGAGAATCTGGATATCGCCGCCGCCCATCTCGACAACCGCAGCCCGGAAGCACGGGAGTGTGCTGCCAACCTCCTGCGAAGCGCTACCAGGCGCACTTTCGGCTTCCAGCCCGACCGGTACGCGGGCGAACAGGCCGAGATCGTCCAGCGCTGGCGAGGCTGCCTCGACGCCCAGACAGCGCCAGAGCGATAGGCCCAACCTGCGGCCAATCAGAAACCGCCCTTGCCCTGAACGCAGTACACGGGATGAGAAACGGCGCGCCACCCAAGGACGTTGTTGAATGCGTGTGGAATAGTGGTCACAATCCGCACGCACATGGATATCAGAAGGACGCGCGTCGGAGACTGCCCCGTCTGGCTCGTCGCGACGTGCCGGTCAGGGACCGGCTGGATCGTAGCCATCGGTTAGGGTACCCAGGAAAGCAATCAAACTGAGCTTCTCTTCCAAGGTCAGACCCAAGTTACCGATGAGTTCTGTCTCCATATTGCCCGCGAATTCGGGCGGGTCGGGAAACGCGTCCCGCGCATTGTGCAACTCGATCGCGTCCAGCAGCGTCTTGATGGCTCCGTTGTGCATGTGCGCTTTGACAAACTCCGGATACGGCGCCTTCGTGATGTTGCGTAGCGTCGGCGTGTGGAACTTCCCATCCGATTCCGCCGCGTAAGCCAGAAGCTGCTCGTCCGTCATGGCCAGCATGGTCGGCGGCGCGAACGGCTCGCTGCGCCAGTGCTCAGCAAACGGACTGAAGGTGTTCGGATCGGCCATGTCACGCAGCGTCTGGCCCAGGCCCAGATCGATGAAATTGGGGTCAAATGCATACGTAGGAAGAGCGGGATTCTTGGGCACGCCGATGTTCCAGAAGCGGTTGTCCGTAAAGAGCGGTGGCTCCCCTTCGGGGCCCGGCTCGCTGATGTGACACGAGGAGCAGTGACCTTTGCCGTTGAACACGGCCAGACCGTCCATTTCGAGGTCTGTCAGGGCCACTTGGCCCTGGAGGTAGAGATCGTACTTCGAGGAAAACTGGCTGACCTCTTTCGACATCTGGTATGCCCCCAGAACCAACCCGACCTTGTAGTAATCCGCATAGGGGACCCCGCCGAAGAACTCGAACGGCCCCGTCGTGGTCTCCGTGTCAACCGGCGCGTCGAAAACCTTAGCCCACAGATACGCATAGTTCGACTCGGCGATAGTCATCAGTACGTCGATCTCGTTGTTTCCATGCTCGACCGGACTGACGATGGGAAACAACGCCTGGTCGGAGGTCGGATGGCCGAGGCGATAGCCGTGGACCTGCCCGCCCCACATGTTGCCGCCATAGAAGCCCAACGCCTCGTCATAGTCGAACAACGGTGAAAACGCCGCATACGCCGCGCTGTTGGGCGAGCGGTTGGCGGAGAATCCCGTCGCGCCCGGAATGATGCCGACCGTCTCGTTCAACGTCGCATCCGGACTGGTCCAGCCGGCCTCCGGAGCGTGGCAATCCGCACAAGACATCGACTCGGCGGGAACGGAAATCTTGTCGTTGAAGATCTCCTTTCCCAGCCTTTCGAGCAAGGTCAGCTCAACCTCCTCTGCGGGAACCGAGGCGGCTGACACAGACAGGAACACCACAAGGATGCATCCCCAAGGCTTCATCAGGCACTTCTTGCGGCACGCTGCCGAATTCGCTTGCGAGAACTTCATACCTATCTCCTTCCATGGCCCCCCGTATCCGTTGTGATGAAACCTCACTCTCACGTTCAGTTGAAAGACCCTCTTCACGACGTTCTTCACTCCGGACGATCCTGACCGTCCCCAGCGTCATATCATCGAGAAACCCCCACAACAATCAGGTATTTCCTCGAATTGCCCGAGTACAATTCCTGAGGGCCGGCGACATACGGGGGTGCGGCCACGGTGGATCAGGCGGCACACGGGCCCTGGACGCTTTATGGAAGCTGTTGGCGAGGCAACTCGTGTCCGTCCATCGCACCCGTGCCTGGGCCGGTCACTCGCGACATTGACGCAGGAGAGAGCATTTGATAAAATGGGTAACGTCCATGGAATCATCCATCGTCTCCGGGGCCGATAATAGTGCCAGCGCCGTTGTCCGCCCGCAGCCCGATGAGGAAGAGAAGGCAGAATGAAGGCATGTCGTGATGCGACGGCGTCCACCAAGGTGATGATCCTCTCCCTGATGGCTCTCGGTACCGCCGTAGCCGCCGGCCAGACGAGCGAGTCACCTCTGGCAATCAGCGAGTTCATGGCTGTCAACGAGACTGTGATGCCGACCCGGATCCAGGGTCGAACCGTATACCCCGACTGGATCGAACTGCACAACCGCGGCACGACGACCCAGAACCTCGCCGGCTGGTATCTGACGGACGATCCGAACGTCCCGGCCAAATGGGCTCTCCCTCCCCTCCCGGTGCCGGCAGGTGCCTATCTCGTCGTCTGCGCCTCGGGGATTCAGGAGGAGGACCACCCGGAGAACTGGCCTTACCGGGACGATCAGGGACGCTACCACGCGAACTTCTCGCTGGCGGCTGAGGGCGAGTATCTCGCGCTGGTCGGGCCTGACCTGAAGGTGGCGCACGCCTACGGATCACCCGGCGCCGGAGACGCCGAGCCAGGCTTTCCGCCGCAACAGACCGATATCTCGTATGGGCTCTACGCCGGGACGCCGCAGTACTTCACCGACCCCACGCCGGGCCGCGCCAATGCTCCCGGATACGCTGCCATCTCCGATCCGCCGATATTCTCGCATGAGGGCGGAGCGTTCACCGGCTTCATCCTCCTGGAGCTCAGCTCGCCAAACCCGGCCGGTGAGGTCCGGTATACGCTCGACGGCGATCCGCCGGACCTGACGTCGAGGGTGTACACCAGTCCCCTGCCGATCCTTAGCACGCGCGAAGTCATCGCCCGCGCCTACGAACCAGGCAAAGCGCCCAGCGCGGCGGTCAGCCAAACGTATCTGGCCCTCTCCGACGACGTGATAGGCTTCAGCTCGAACCTGCCCATCGTCATCGTGGATACCAGCCGTCAGAGCATCGGCAGCAGCTTCGCCAAGGTCTATACGGTATTCATCGACGCCGGCGACGACGGACGTGCACACATCACCGACCCGGCCGATTTCTACGGACGCGCCGGCCTCAAACGACGAGGCTCCAGCACGCAGGGGGTAGCCAAACCGTCCTATGCGCTGGAACTGCGTGACGAGTACGGCCGGGATTGCGATGCGTCGCTGCTCGGCTTGCCGGCCGATTCCGACTGGATCCTCTATGCGCCCTTCAACTACGATCGCGCCCTGATCAACAACGCCTTCGTGTTCGACCTGAGCAACCAGATCGGACGCTACGCGGTGCGCTCTCGTTTCGTCGAGATGTATCTCAACGCCAACGACGGCACCATCTCAGCGGGCGACTACGTCGGGCTTTACATCCTTATGGAGAAGATCAAGCGAGGTGAGGACCGCGTCGATATCGAGAAGCTCGAACCGTGGGACAGCACCGAGCCCAGGATCAGCGGCGGGTACATGTTGAAGATCGACCGGCCCGACCCCGGCGACAGCGGCTTTCGCACCGCGCGAGGTAATCCCACCTTCGGTGACGGAACGCTGTGCTACGTGGACCCGAAGGAGTCGGAAATCACCTCGGTGCAGTCGGCCTGGATTCGAGGCTACCTCAACGACTTCGAGGATGCGCTGTATGGGCCGGCCTTCGCCCACCCGGTCACCGGCTACGCACACTACATCGACGTGAACTCCTTTATCGACCATAACCTGCTCAACATGCTGACGATGAACGTCGACGCGCTGCGCCTGAGCACGTTCCTGTATAAGACCCGCGCCGGCAAGCTCGAGATGGGTCCGTTGTGGGACTTCGATCGCGCCTTGGATTCGACGGACGGTCGGGACAACAACGCCCAGAGTTGGCACGGAACCGGAGACGGAACGGATTACCACAACTACGTCTGGTGGAACCGGCTCTTCGAGGACGTCGACTTCTGGCAGAAGTACATCGACCGGTGGTACGAGCTGCGTCGCGGCAGCTTCAGCACCGAGAATCTCAATGCTACCATCGACATCCTGGCGGCGGAGATTTGGGAGGCGCAGGCGCGCAATTACCAGCGCTGGCCTGGGCAGGGACCGCGCTTCGGAGGTTTCCAGGGAGAAATCGAGCATCTCAAGCAATGGCTCGAAACCCGCTGCACATGGGTGGATGCACAGTTCGTCGCACCGCCGGTGATTTCGCCGGATGGCGGTCATCTCGAAACAGGCGGCCTGGTGAGCCTGACCAATCCGCACGGCGCCGGCCTGCTCTACTACACGCTCGACGGTTCCGATCCGCGCCCACCTCAGGCAGCACCGACGACAGTGGACACAGTCACACTGGTGGAGGCCGGCGCGGCCAAACGCGTGCTCGTGCCTGACGGTCCCGTCGACAACGCCTGGCGCGGCGGCGCCACCTTCAACGATTCGACCTGGACCGGCGGCACCGGCGGCGTAGGCTACGAGTCCAGCCGCGGCTATGAAGCGTTCTTCGATATCGATGTGCAGAGCCTGATGTATGGCCGCCAAACCAGTTGCTTCATCCGCATTCCGTTCGTGGTCACCGAAGACCCCGGCACGATCGATGTCATGGCGTTGCGGATGCGCTACGACGACGGCTTCGTCGCCTACCTTAACGGCGTCGAGATACAGCGTGCTCTGTTCACCGGGACACCGGCGTGGAATTCCCGCGCCGACGGCAATCACGACGACACCGACGCACTGAGCTTCGAGCAGTTCGACGTTTCCGCCCACGCGGGCCTGCTGCGCAAAGGGCTGAACCTGCTGGCCATCCACGCGCTGAACTCGTCGTCGACCAGCTCGGATTTCCTCATCGATGCCGAGCTGATCGCCGGCCAAGCCTCCTCGCCCACTGCCGGCGGGATGAGTGACGCGGTTCACACCTACACGGGACCGATTTCCCTCGGCGCCAGCACGCAGATCAAAGCACGCGTGCTCGTGGCGAACAACCCCTACAGTCCCTGGAGCGGCCTGGCGGAAGCAACGTTTGCAGTCGGACCGGTCGCCGAGAGCTTGCGGATCAGCGAGATTATGTACCATCCAATCGAGCTGGGCGGTCCCGACGATCCCAACTGCGAGTACATCGAATTGACGAACGTCGGCGCCGAGACTATCAACCTGAACCTCGTCCGATTCACCGACGGCGTAGACTTCGCCTTCCCCAGCGTGGACCTGGCGCCCGGCGGTTACCTCGTCGTGGTTCGGGACCTTGACGCGTTTCAGGCCAGGTATGGGTCCGACGTCCCTGTCGCCGGTCAATATACAGGCAGTCTCAACAACGCCGGCGAGCGGATTGAGCTGCGTGATGCGGCCGGTCGGGCAATCCATGACTTCAGCTTCCAGGATGACTGGTACGACCTGACCGACGGCTTGGGATACTCACTGACGATCAGGGACTCCGGCGCAACCGACCCAAGCCTGTACGCCGACAAGAATGCCTGGCAGTGCAGCACCGGTGCCGGTGGCT
This sequence comes from Sedimentisphaerales bacterium, assembly GCA_016927855.1. Classification (GTDB taxonomy): domain Bacteria; phylum Planctomycetota; class Phycisphaerae; order Sedimentisphaerales; family Anaerobacaceae; genus JAFGLV01. The sequence goes on along the minus strand of JAFGLV010000132.1, from coordinate 42,868 downwards.
CACCCGGCTATGCCGACGCTCTGACGCCGACAGGGGGAAATTGACCGTGCGATCCTGCCTTCTGACAATCTGTCTCCTCTTGGCGTTGGGCGCAGCGGCTCGGGCCCAGAGTCCGGCCGGCGATCTGAACAATGACTACCGCGTCGACCAGGCCGATCTTGTCCTGTTCGCCGGGCAGTGGCTGGCGTCGGAGAGCCCGACGGCCGACTTGAATGGCGACGGTGAGGTCAACGGGATCGACCTGGCCCGCCTGGCGCGTCACTGGGGCGACGTCACGTGCCCTATTGTCATCAACGAATTGTTGGCCCATTCGCACGACGACGCGCCGGACTGGATCGAGTTGAGCAATCCGAGCTCCATTGCCGTCCACGTCGGAGGCTGGGTGCTCAGCGACGACAAGGACGATCTGTACAAGTACCAGATTCCGGTGGGAACCATAGCGGAGCCGAATAGCTATCTCGTCTTCTACGAGGACCTGAGCTTTGGCAACCCGCTGGACCCCAACACGCTGAACCCGTTCAAGATGAGCGAGAATGGCGAGGGTCTTTATCTTTATTCCGGCAATGACCCGATCTTTCCGGACTACCTCACCGCCGAAACGTTCGGTGCCTCGGAGACGTGGGTCTCATTCGGCCGTCACGAACGCAGCACCGGAAGTCACGCCTTCGTGCGCCTGAGCGAGCCGACGCCGGACGGTGTCAACGCCTATCCCCTGGTCGGGCCCGTGATCATCAACGAGATTATGTATCATCCCGGTGCCGATGGCGACGCGGAGTACGTCGAACTTCTCAACATCAGTGGCCAGTTGGTGACGCTTTTCGACTTCATCTCGCTAGAACCCTGGCGCTTCACCGACGACGCCGGCATCGAGCTGGCGTTTCCGGCGGACGCACCGGTGACGCTCCAGGCCGGTGAGCATGTGCTTCTGGTCAAAGACGAGCGGCTGGCGCGCGCGACCTACCCCATCGGTCCCGGCGTGCAAGTCTTTGAATGGGGCTCCGGCAAGCTGGCCAACGACGCCGATCGGATCCGGCTCCTCCAGCCAGGCGACCTCGACGACCAGGGTACTCGCTACTGGATCGAGATCGACCGGGTCGATTACAGCGACGGCTCGCATGGCGGAGGTTTCGAGGATGGGATCGACCCCTGGCCTGTCGAAGCCGACGGGTCGGGCCTGTCGCTCAACCGCCGGGCCGTTTTGCGCTACGGCGACGACCCCAACAATTGGGAGGCCGCGATCCCCAGCCCCGGCTCAGCCAACGACTGACGCGCCTGTCATGCAGCAGAATCGATGGGGTGGCCCCCACTTGGAGCCTCTGACAGAACGATCTGTCGCGTTGCGGTCGTTGTAGGGGCAACCCCCTGTGGTTGCCCCTTCGGCAAGCTCAGGGCAAGCTCTGGGCAGGCACGGGGACCTGCCCCTACCCATCCACCGGTCATTTTGTTAGGCGCTCTCAGACTCATCCGGACTAGCGCGTGGCGTGTGACGGCGAGCCCGACCGCTGCGCCGGGCGCAGGGAGAGAATGCCGACTGGTGCCTCGCGCCGGTCGGGCAACACCTCCGCGACACTGGCCAACTCGTGCTTGGGCCGGGTCTTCCACCGGCGGTGCAGCCACCAATATTGTGTGGGGTCCTCTCGGACGAAGGCTTCGATAGCTTCGGTGTACTCCGCGGTGATCCACTTGAGCGGGTCCTCCTTATCGGCCCACTCGTGCGGGAAGATGATGCGATTCACACCAAGCTCGAAGAAGAAACGATTGCCGACGCGCCGGCTATACCCGACGGCGATCGGCACCTTGCAGGTGATGGCCAGCAGGCCGATACTCTTGTACGTGCTGGCGTCGCGCCCGAAGAAATCGACGAATACCCCCTTCTTGCCGGCGTCCTGATCGGCGATGAAGCCGAGCGCGCTGCCCTCTTCCGTCAGACGAGGCATCATCTCGGCAGCGCCCTTCTTGTCGATGATCTTCTGGCCGCGTTGTTCTCGGACCCGGTAGAGAAAGTGGTTCAGGTACTTGTTGTCCAGCGGCCGGGCAATGCTATAGATGGGAAAACCGAAGAGGCCCAGCAGATAGCCGATGATCTCGAAATTGCTGTAATGGCCGGTGACCATGAGCATTCCCTTGCGCTCGTGCATCAGCCACTTGGCCCGCTCGGCATTCTTGTAGCATGAGTACTCGCGCCAGTTGTACTTCTTGACCAGTCGCGGGGTGAACAGGATGTCGATCGTCAGCATGACGATGTGCTCGAAGCTACGCCGGCCCGTTTGCCAGATCCACTCCTCGGATTTCTCCGGGAAGCTGGCACGCAGGTTGTCCAGAGCGCGTTGGCGACCCCGATGGTAGTGCTTCCAGAGCAGACGTCCCAGGAAGCAGGCAAATCTCAGGTTCGTCTCGACGTCGAAAAGGTAGAGAAAGACCACGAGAATCCGGATCGCGACGTAGAGGAGCCAGTCCCAGACCGGATTCTGCTTCTTTTTCTTCCTTCTTGTCGAAGCACGCCCATCAGCCATAGCCCCGTATTGTAGGCGAACTGGGGCCCCTGTCAAGGTCCGCGTCGAGGTTTCCAGGACCCGGTCGAAACCGGCCACTGCGAGCCTCTTTCGTCAATCGGTTGCGTCAGGCGGCGCCGCTGTACGCCGGACGCAACCGAAACGTGCCGCGCAACCACAACCGACTTACGTATTTTCGGGCGCTACCCACCAAACCAGAGAAGTCACAACACTAGCCTCACTTGAGGCCGGCCAGCTTTTTGATGTCGATCTTGCCTGCCGCCTGCTTGATGGCGTCCATGGTGGTCTGTTGGCCTTCAACCTGCACTACGAACCGGTCAGCGACGTAGACGTACAGCGATCCACCCTTGGACTGCGTGTCATACTCTTCCATCGCCTTGTGACCGGCATAAGTGGTCGTCTTCTGGTAGCCGGTCTCGGTCTCGCGACTGTACTGGGTCATCGCCCAGCCCGCCAGGCCCATGCGCATCGGGCCGCTGAGGCTGCCGGCATCCATGATGGTGATGTGGATCGAAGCGTCGCCGTCGTCGGGCGCGTAGTCGGCCTCCGCCATCGAAAGGTCCACACCTCCCATCTGCGTGCGTTCGGAGGAAGCATCCGTCTGCTTCATGCCGTCCAGCGCCGCCGGGAGCATTTCCTTGAGCGTGGCTGGCGCGACCGCCGCGACCGGCGTACCCTGATTCGCCTGCTGCATCGCCTCCTGGGCCTGCTTCATCGGGTCGGCCATGCCGGTCGGCCCGCCTCCGGCCGACGAGGGTGGCGGTGCCGGCTCTTCCTTCTTGCCGCAACCAGCGACGAGTAGCGCCACCACGAACAATCCCGCCAACGCTCGTATTTTCCACGTCCTTGCCATTTCTCTCACCTTTCCAAGTACGTTGCATCAAGGCCTTCACGGGCCTTTGCGATGGTACGCCCCATGCCCGCCAGCGGTTCAGGCCCGTTCGTAGTGGCATCGTCAGACGCTACAAATAGGATCGGATCTGGTTTCGCCGTTGCCTATGCCCTTACGGGCACACTACGAACGCGGAGAGTCTCCGGCTGTAACCTTGCCAGCAACGACGGCACTGGTAGAATGAGAACGTGACGCACTCTGCGTCACTGCTCGGATCGGGAGACGTATCATGCACAGAGCGATTGGCGGAATTCTCTTCGGGTGGGTCGTGCTCGGTTTGGCCGGCGATGTACGAGCGGACGGGAAATTCTACGCCGAGAAAGTCCCGCCGGACCTGCCTTACCAGAGAGCCATGCTGCTTTTCCACGATGGGACCGAGACGCTAATGGTCCAGAGCAAGTACGATCTAGGCGGCTCCGCGAACGCCGATTCCCTCGGTTGGGTCGTGCCGGTCCCGGCCGTGCCTGAACTGGCGAGCATGCCTGCGGAGACCGCCTGGTGGAGCTTCTGGGCGGCTTCGCTCCACACCCGACCACAGATATTCCTGATCTCCGCGATCTTTACCTTGATCGCCTTTGCGGTATTTTTCGCGTCACTGGCGTTGTTGTTAATGCGAATTGGTCAGTGCCTGCTGCTCAAGATTTTCCGGCGTGGAAGCGGCGTCCGCCACCTGCGTCGCGTCGTCATAGAAGATCTCCGGCGCCCAGCAGTTGACCGCATTCGGCTCGTGCGCCATGACCGGTAGCCACTCGGGCTGCGACCACGTGATCAGGTTCTTCGAATGGGCGATCCCGATGCCCTTGTTCCACCAGCCACTGGTCCAGACCAGGTGGAACGTGCCGTCGGGCCCTTGGCAAATGCAGGGGTCGCGCATCAGCTTGCCGCCGACCGACGGCGCGAGAAACGACTTGCCGCCATTGAGGGCGGTCCAGGCGAGCCCGTCGGCGCTGTGGGCCAGGTGCAGGCCGTCCTCGCCGTTGCCGGTGAAATAGGAGAACAGGTAGTCCTCGGCGCCCGCCTGCGTCGCACCCATCAGACAGACCACTATTGCTGTCGCCACTGCCATGCGCTTCATCGTAGCCCTGCCTTTCGTCACCATACCGGTCGCGTGTCGATTGCATCGAATCAGTGCACGACATCGTACCAGATCGCAGGCCCGGCGGCAACCCGTAGGTCGTGCGTCTCGCACGACAGGCGAGCGGGGACGCTCGCCCTACTGCGCCATCGCATGACGGTGGAACAGCCTGGGGCTAAGCCGCCCTCGGCTGGCGAACGCCGAGCGAGGGCTCATTCGGCCAGCAGCGTGGTGATACAGCGTTTGAGGTCATTCTCAGTCGGTGACATTCTGACGTAGCCTTCCCGGTCGATTAGATACAGGGTGGGCGTGACATCGGCTCGATACGCGGTCCAGGTCCGGCACGATACGTCCACGCATGCAAGAAAGGAAGCTGCCTCCCGCCGTCCAGGCGCCGGGATTCGCGGCTGCGTGTCTTGGCGTACCCAACGTGCGTCGGGAGAATGATGGACGGCGATGACCTCAAGACCGTAGGCGCCGTAGCCGCTGGCCAGGGTCCGCAGCGTGCTGGTAGGGATACTCGTGTCGGACTCCGGCGCGCCCACCTTCAAGAGTACGACCTTGCCTCGAAACTCGTCCAGGTTGACACCGCCGCCACTACCGGCCTTCTGCGCCGACAGAGGCGGAGCCGGCCTCCCGAGCAGGTCCCAGCCCTGCGCGCGGACCTGTACGTTCCCGTTCTCGCTGTCGGTGTAGATATACCGATAGCAATAGCCACGGCCGGGCACTGCGATCTCGAGCTTGAGCCTTACCCGCTCGCGCGGAACGGTCAAGGCGTACAATCCCGCTTCGTTGGTCCGAGCGGTGCGAGCGTCCCGCCTGAGGAAGGCGCGGACTGAGACACCGACCATCGGTTTACCCTTCTCGTCGGTAACCGTCCCCACAAGGACCCTCGTCCGATCGGGGTCGTTGCCGAAAGGGTCGACCAGGCGCGCCACGACGTCGTTCAACTCCAGGGTTTGTCCGGGCGACAGTTGCGGTATTCTGACTTCGCCCTGCCAGCTATCCCGATCGACAGTCACGAACAGAGGCAGACCCGTCGGTACAGGCACAAAGGAGAAGGTGCCGTCGCGGCGAGAGTGCGCGGTCCACGGGCGTCGCCCGTAGAAGAAGACGGCGCCGTCAGGCATGTCGATGGCCAGTTGACAGTCGGTCATGCCGGGAGTAGTCAGGTCAAGAGGATGCGCGTCCGCATCGACGGCGTAACCGACAATCACCGCACAGGGTTTGAGCTCAACGGTCAGTGCATCGGTGTAGTCCGCCATTCTGAACCCAATCATCCGATGCAACCACCCCGCTCGGTCGCGCGCCCAAAGGACGTGGTGCTCGCAGGGATCGCCCAGAGGCTCGTCGACAACGAACCACCCGCCGGGATCCGTCTCGGCAAGAGGCTGTGCGACAAGCTGGACGATACCTTGGACACCTTTGCCGTCAGAGTCGACCAGCCGACCCACGACCTGCGTTCGGCCTGTCATGCGCATCTGCACTTGGCGCGTCAGTCCAGACTCGACCGTCAGTGGCTGGCTGAACGGCTCGAAATGCCCGTCTTTCCATCCCTCTGCGACGATCTGGAACTGCCCCTGGGGCAGGTTCAGCGTGCATCGGCCCATCTCGTCCGTGCGCGCGCAGGTGCCGGTCTCCTTACCATCAACGAATGCCGCATGTACCAATACGTCCGTCAGCGGCGCGCCGGTAGCTTCGTCCACGGTCCGCACTTCGACCGGCATACCGGGCCCGAGGACCTTCAGCTCGACCTCCGGCACGCGCGAATCGAGGTCCACGCGGACATTGACCGGCGCAGACAAGAGCCTGTCCTCGCTTCGCAGCGCGGTGAAGACACACGATCCCGCCGCTACACCGGGAGAGGTGAAGCGTCCGGCGTCGTCGGTAGCAAAAATCCAGTCCGTGATGTCCGGCGCGTCCATCTCGATGAGCGCGCGCTGGCCATACGGTCGCCCATCGTCGTACACGACCCGGCCCACAACCGGCCGGCCCGGCTCCAGCGTAATCGTCAGGTCTTCTCGATCCCCTGCCAACGCCTGGAGAGAAGTGCCCCCGCGCCACAGAGTCGACCGGGTTGCGTGCCCTTCCGCCGAGACCGTCAGACGTACCGAAGAACCCGCCGGCAAACGCTTCAAGACAAATCGCCCTCTCTCATCCACGTGTGTCGCTGAATCGGTCCAGGCCGAGAGCCTCAGCGCCTCTGCCTGATCGTCTCCCGGCGCGCGCACCTCGGTTTCGATCAGCGCCGTCGGAATCGGCCGGCCGGCCGTATCCACGACTGTCCCGCCAAGCTCCGTCGCGGCATACAACGTGACGTCGATATCCTCAGCGGTCTCGACATCCGCGCTGCTCAAAGGGCACCATCCCATCGCGTAGTCAGGATGGTCGAAGCGCAGTGTCCGCGACACTTCGGTCATGGGATCGGAGGCGCGCGCCACCAATTGGAATCTGCCGTCGGCGTCGGTGAGGGTCTCACGGTCGAAGTCTCGACGTCGCAGGTCGGCGGTCAGCGCCATCCCCCAGACCCGTACGCCGCCGACCGGCTTGCCCACCGGTTCGGTGACTCGGCCGCGATAGACAACCTCGCCTGCGCCCGCTGCACGTCGGTCGTCTCTCGGCCCCACGATGATTCGCGTGGACGATTCTCCGCTATACTGTCCGGCCACCTGCGTGTCGCGCGATCCGTCGGCCAATCCCGCGCGCCGTCGAATCTGGTCGATGGCCTGCCGGGCGGCTTTGCCTCCGCTCGAGTCCGGTGCGTCGGCAGCAAATTGTTCGAGCGCAGGCAAGGCGCTGTCATCCGCGGTCCGGCCGAGATATTCGATCACCAGAATCTTGACGTCGACACGGTCGGTTTCGAGCACTGCCAGGAGCCCCTCGGTATCGCCCTCTGTGCTGAGCCGCTCGACCTTGGCCAGGACGGCTTGTGACTCTTGGGTGCCAGCGGGTGATTCCGGTTTGGCTCCCTGAACGAGGTCGGGGTCCGACGCCACGGGAGTAGACGCACGGTTCACCAGATGCCTGGCCAGCAGAAATACCGCAGTAAGGATCGCGGCCGCGATCGCCAGCCTGGCAAGCGGGCCTCGAAGCACTCTCACGACTCGCGGCGCATCCTGAGATTGCTGCCGTCCGCGTTGCCTGAGCGCATCGAGCGCACCGGCATGTGCGTTTCGCCACGCCTGAAAATCCGGCTTGGGCGGCGGTCCCGGCGCCGTTTTCGCGATGGCGTCATCGAGCCAGTGGTGTTCGTTTGAGCGTGCCATGATTATTGCCTCTTGGGAAAACCGTTCCGCTTGAGAATCTGTTCGATCTGCCTGCGAGCGCGGAAGAGTCGCCCGCGTACAGTATGGCCGGCAATGCCCAGGGTCGACGCGATCTGGCGGTAGTCCATCCGGCTGTAATAGTGCAGGATGACGATTTCGCGATACATCGGCGCGAGTTGAGCGACCGCCGCCTTGACCGCATCCTGGCGATCGTGCCCGGTCTGTGGCGCCTCGGCGCATTCGACCTCCTCCGGCATGGGCACCGCGCGCTGGCGGGCGCGAAACAGTTGATGCGCTTCGTTGCGGCATATCGCGGCCAGCCACGCGCCGAAGCAATCGAGCCGCTTGAGGTCTGCCAGCTTCTCGCAGGCCTTGACGAACGTCTGCTGAGCCGTGTCCTCCGCCAGGTCCCGATCCAGCAGGATCGAATACGCCAGCCAGAGCATGGTGGCATAGTGACGCGCGTACAGCACCCCGAAAGACTCCGCGTCGCCGTTGCGCGCCGCTCTGACGATCTCTTGTTCCGCTGCGCCGTTCGTCATTCGATCAGCCTGAGGGCCCTCTTATCGATCGATGTCATCATACAGATGAACGAACGGTGCACAAAGTGCGCGGAAAAATACGAAGTTGCGTCCTGAGCAGGCCCAATGAGGCAACGCGTACCGTCTGAGCTTGCGTAGCAAGGCACTACCCCCGTATCTGCAATCGCCCCTCGAAGGCGATCACAGCCCGGCCCGCCACCCGAACGAGCTTGGGCACACCCGCGTCGAGTTCCACGGTCACGTCGACGGTGCCCGGCCGACCCATCGCTTCGCCCTGCCGGCCTCGAAACGAAAGCCTGTTGCCCGCGACCGATACGAGTCGATGCTGCGCCAGGTAGGCCCCGAGCGGACCGTTGGCATTGCCCGTGACGGGGTCTTCGGGGATGCCAATAGCCGGCGCGAACATGCGGCCGTGCGTGAGGATGTCACTCGAAGCGGAGTCCAGCGTGAACACGAAATAGCCGTTGCATGCGATCGCGCGGCTGAGCTCGACCAGTTTCGGTAGATCGGGTTCGAGCGCTTCAAGCATAGCGCGGCGCCGAATGCCAACCAGGACCTTCGAATGTCCGGTCGAAACGATCTGGATCGGACAGCGCTCGTCCAGGTCCGCCTGACGCAGGCCCAGGGCGTCCACGATGTCGTCACGCCGCGAACCGGAAAATGGCGTGCCGAATTCCGGCGTCCCCTGCGTCATCACGATGCGGTAATCTCCTCCCTCAGCCACAATCTCCACAGGAAGGATGCCGATACCGATCCTCTGAACGACCGTGCATGAGCACAACTGCTTTTCAACCGCCCGCACGTAGTGAGCGGCGATGGTGGCGTGCCCGCAGGAAGGAACCTCGGTCGTAGGCGTGAAGAAGCGAACCCACACCTCATGGTCCCGCGCCGTCGGCGAAAGGATAAACGCCGTCTCGGGGTTATTCAGTTCTCGCGCAATCGCCTGCATTTGGGCGTCGCTCAATGCATCGGCGTTCGCGACCACGCCCGCCGGATTGCCCTGGAACGGCTCCGTGGTGAATGCATCAACCTGATACACATTGATGGTTTCCATCCGCGTCTCCTGCGGCCCGCTCGATTCCCGTACCATATCTGTCGGGCGTTACGACACGCGGCAAGGATATCCGTAGCAGGCGCTGTTGACAACCCCGTACGTGAACATTGCCTGCGTCCCTGCACAGCGGTTATGATGAACGAGCGCGCTCGCCGCAGGCGACACGCTCTCGATGCCACCAGAGATCAAGAAAGGAAAACGATGGGTTCGATAGATCGCTACTATGCCGCCGCCTGCCAGACGGACATGCCAAACCCCACCGACCGCAGCCAGATCGCCGGACACGTCACCCGGATGCTGGAGATGATCGACAACGCCGTGGTCGGCTATGAGCCCTTCTTCGACGTGCGGCTGGCGGTCTTCCCTGAATTCGCTCATGCAGCGCCGGTTTATCCGACTGCGGCCGAACTGTTGGAGCACCTGGCCGTGCCGATCCCCAACGAGCACACCGACCTCTACGCGAAGAAGGCGAAGGAACTCGGCATCTACATCCAGACCGGAACATTCCTGGAATCCGACGCGGACTGGCCCGGCCATGTCTTCAACACGACCTGCCTGATCGGACCGACCGGCCTGCTGGCCAAGTATCGCAAGGTTTATCCGTGGATACCGTGGGAGGTACATACCAGCCCCCACGATCTGAAGGACTACAGCGAGCCGTTGTTCCCGGTGACGGACACTGAAATCGGCAAACTCGGCGCGGCCATCTGCTACGACTGGCTCTTTCCCGAGGCGATCCGGCAGTTGAGCCTGGCAGGCGCCGAGGTGCTGATCCGCGTCTCCGCCTACATGGACCCCTGGGGGACCGCGGCGCCGCTGGATTGGTGGACGAGCGTCAATCGCGTTCGCGCGTTGGAGAACATGGCCTACGTGGTCGCGTCGAACCAGGGAGCGAGCCTGAAGAACTACCCTCCGTTCAGTTGGCCCGGCGGCAGCATGATCGTCGACTACGATGGGCGGATTCTGGCCCAGGCCGAGCCCGGTCCAGGCGAGCGGATCGTCGTCGGGCCGATCGACCTGGCAGCTTTGCGCGCCGAACGACAGCGCCGCCGCGGCCACCATACACTCGCGCACCTTCGTACCGAAGCATACCAAGCATACAGACAGTCGATCTACCCGCCCGGCGACGCCGACGACGGTCCGATCACGATGGAGAAGAACGAAACCTCGACGCAAAGAGGCCGCGCAGCCATAGGCACATGGCCCGGCCACCGACACCGAGGGGAAACAGCATGAACAAACCGCTCACTCTGATCGTTAGGGTGCTCTTCTGCCTGGGCCCGTTTATCGCAGCATCGGCGGACACCGGCAACAAAGGTCCCTGGGGCGACCAAGGCGATGGCACCTTCATCAATCCGATCATTCCTGGTGACTACAGCGATATCGACGCCATCCGGGTTGGCGATGATTATTACGCGATCTCTTCCACGCTGCACTTATCGCCTGGGATGTCCGTGCTGCACTCGAGGGATCTGGTGAATTGGCGGATCATCAGCCACGCCGTGCATGACGCAACACAAATCGGCCCCGAAATGAACTGGGACCGAATGAACCGCTACGGCCGAGGCGTCTGGGCCGGGGCCATCCGATATCACAACGGCAAATTCTGGATGTACTTCGGCGCGCCGGACGAAGGCATCTTCATGACCACCGCCATTGATCCGGCCGGGCCGTGGGTGCCGCTGCACTGCGTCTGGAAAACCAGCGGCTGGAATGATACCTGTCCCTTTTGGGATGATGACGGCCAGGCGTATCTCGTCATGACCCGCTTCGCCGAAGACCCCGACACGAAGATCCGATACAACATTCACCTGTTTGAGATGAGCGACGATGGCAGGGAATTGCGGATGGACACAGATCGGGTCCTCCATCAATCCCGGGGAAGCGAAGCCAGCAAGCTCTATAAGATCGACGGAACCTATTATCATTACTTCAGCGAAGTGAAATCCGAAGGCCGGGTGGTCATGATGCGACGCGCTCGCAGTTTGGATGGCCCCTGGCAGACGAAGCAACTCATCCACGTCAACAAGTCCGCCGACCGTGAGCCGAACCAGGGCGGACTGATCCAGCTACCATCGGGCGACTGGTGGTTTCTTACACACCAGGGGACCGGTGCTTGGGAAGGACGCACCCTATGCCTGCTGCCGGTCCACTGGGTCGATGGCTGGCCGATCATCGGCCAGGTCGGACCTGACGGCATCGGCAACATGGTCTGGCAGGCACAGAAGCCGATCCGGAGCTACGCCAGAGTTCACCCGCAGACCGATGACGATTTTGACAGCCCAACGCTGTCGCCACAATGGGAATGGAACCATCAGCCGCGCGCGGACAAATGGTCGCTGACCGCGCGCCCGGGGTATCTTCGCCTGCACGCATTCAGGCCCCTCGAGCCGGGCAGCCTGATGAAAGCAGGTAATACGATTTCCCAGCGCTCGATGGCGGCTCGCCACAATGAAGCCATCGTGAAGATCGACATCAGCGCCATGGCGGACGGCCAACAAGCCGGGCTCTGTCATTTCGCCAGAACCTACGCCTGGCTTGGCGTTCGTCAAGCAGAGGGCGAGTGCACGATCCTTTTCAACCATGACGGCTCTGTCGTCACAGGCCCAGTGATCGGCGAATCTGAGATATGGCTGAAATCGACCTGGGGACAGGATGGCCTCAACCATTTTGCCTACAGCTTCGACGCCGAGCACTTCGAGCCTTTCGGCCCACCGTACCAGTTGACCTGGGGCCACTACCGAGGCGACCGTGTGGGAATATTCTCCTACAACGATCAGGGCGAACGCGGGCACATCGATGTAGATGAATTCCGATACCGGCTGAGCGCCGATCAGGACGCGAGTGCCACTTTGAACCCCGAGGGTCCGGAGGGTATATAGAGCGTCATGAAATACGAATACCTCCATCCCCGCGACGAGCTGGTGCTCACGATGCAGCGGATCTACCGGTACAAGATGACCACCACCTCCGGCGGCAACCTGTCGATCCTGGACGAGAACGGCGATATGTGGATCACGCCGACCGGCGTGGACAAAGGCACGCTGACCGCCAACGATATCGTGTGCGTGCGCGCCGACAGCCGGGTCGAGGGGCTACACCGCCCTTCCTCGGAGTATCCGTTCCACCGCGCCATCTACGCGGTGCGGCGTGACCTAAAAGCCATCGTTCACGCTCACCCGATGGCGCTGGTCGCCTTCAGCATCGCGCACAAGGTCCCCGACACGAAGCTCTTCCACCAGGCCTGGCGTTCGAACGGGACGGCGGGCTTCGCGCCGTACGGCGTGCCCGGCAGCGAGGACCTCGGCAACAAGATCGCGCAAAAGTTCACCGAAGGGTTCGACAGTGTCATCCTCGAAAACCACGGCGCCTGCTGCGGCGGCGCCACCCTCCAGGACGCGTTCGGCAAGTTCGAGACGCTCGAGATGTGCTGCAAGGTCCTCATCAAGGCCCACACGCTGGGCGAGCCGCAGTATTTGACGGACCAGCAGCTTCAGTTGCAGGCCAAAGGCGACGTGCCGCTGGAAGCGTTCGAGTATGACCCGAGCATGATGGGCATTCGCGAGAAAGAACTGCGCAACCAGATCTGCAAGTTCGTCGAGCGAGGCTACCGCCAAGGCTTGCTGACGACCACGACTGGCACGTTCTCGGCGCGGATCGACAGCGAGAAGTTCCTGATCACGCCCTTCCCGCTGGACCGCCACTCGGTCCTGCCCGAAGAGCTGGTCATGATCCGCAAGGGCAAGAAGGAATTCGGTAAGCACCCTAGCCGTGCCGTCCTGGCTCACAGAGCGATCTATGACGCCCATCCCGATGTGATGGCGGTCGTCAACGCCTGTCCGATCAACGCGATGGCGTTCAGCGTGTGCCGGCGCAGCATCGACACGTATACGATCCCGGAGAGCTATGTCTTCGTGCGCGAGGTGGGCCTGCTGCCCTTCGAGACGGTCTTTAACGATTTCGACCGGCTGGCGCAGACGCTGACGCTGCAAAGCCCGGCCGCGGTTTTCTGCAACAATGGCGTCATGGTCGTCGGCGACAGCGTCCTGGCGGCCTTCGATAAGCTGGAGGTCCTGGAGCACTCGGCCGAAGCGGTGCTCGACGCCCAGCCCATCGGCGGACACGTCGCGATGAGCCGGCAGATCATCAATGAGCTCAGCGCCGCCTTCGGTCTCGAACCCGCCCCGCCGAGCCGCGGACCCGTCTGGCCTTTGTAGGGGCGAGTCCCTGTGCCCGCCCTGGGCAACCACAGGGGGTTGCCCCTACGAATGTCACTGCATACGGCCTTTGACCATCACGCGGGATGAGATTGACTTGCAGGCATGGCGACGCTACGATGGTCGTATGGTACGTTGCAGAGACTGCGGAGGTCCCGCGATCGCGGTCGTGGCTCCGTCGGGCGACATCGGCAGTCAATGCCTGGGTATTGATTGTGGGTGACCTTGCAGCAGGAGAGCAGCGATGAGTGACGACGTTCCCGCCGACGCTTTGACCCCGGCCTATCTCAAGCAGGCGATGAAGGCCTTCAAGAAGCGCCTCAAGCTGACCCAGCTCGACGAAGAGTCCAGCCTGGGCGGCGGCCCTTTCAGCGGCGGCCGCAGCTCCGGCATCGTCGCCATCCAGCCGCCCAACCAATACCCGCGCGAGGTCTGGGAAAAGCTCGTCGAAATGGGCAAGCTCCGCCGCGCCGGCTCAGGCCTCTACGAGCTGGTGCGCGAGCCCAACGCCCGTTGAGCTTCGCGAAGGAGAAACTGGGGAACCTGGATTCGAACCAGAACTAACTGATCCAGAGTCAGTCGTGCTACCGTTACACTATTCCCCAGTAAAACCAACCATAGACGGACAGGGACGAGCCTACCACATCCGGGGCTACTTTTCAAACCCAAAATGGCGAATCAGCCTCCATCCCGCCGGCAAAAGGGCCGCCGCCAGAGCAATCTTCACTACGTCACCCAGCAGGAAAGGATACAGACCGATCTTCAAGACCCCGCCCAGAGGCTTGCCCAGCAGGTGCACCAGGCACCCCAGCCAGGCCAGACCGAGGATGTAGAGCGACAGATTGCCCAGCACCATCGCCAGGACGGTAGTGGCGACCCGGCGGTCCCACCCACGCTCGGCCAGGGCGCCCACGACGTAGGCAGCGGCGACGAAACCAACCAGGTAGCCTCCAGTCGGCCCGGCCAAAGCCTTCAGGCCGCTGTTGCCATAGGCGAATACCGGCAGGCCCGCCAGACCTTGGCCGATGTAGAGCAGGACGGCCATAGCTCCGCGCCGCGAACCCAGCAGGGCGCCAGCCATCAGCACCGCGAACGTCTGGCCGGTAATCGGAACCGGTGCTCCGACAGCCACTTGCGTACAGAGAGCGACCAGGATGGAGCCGCCGCCCACCAAGGCAGCGTCATACAGTCGCGCCAGCCTCGCTTCGCAAGGCCGGGCTAGATCGGCAACGGTCGGTACAGCAATCATCATCTGCCTAAGCAAAGATCCACTCTTGGTGGAAACGCCACAGTCTGCGTCTCCGCATGCAATACAGGCGGGGGATTATACCGCCGGCCTCTGTGTCCGTCAAACGCACTTCGCGGTCATCTCGGACGAGAGCAACGAAAAATGTACTGCCTCTGAAATGTTTGCATCCTTCTGCCCGACTAACGCCTTAGAAGGGTCAGAAGATCAGAATGTGCGCGCCGGCCAGACCCTGGACCGTTATAATCCGAACCCGGCGCCGCGTGCGACAGCGTGGATATGCGGATTCCGAACCAGACAAGCCAATAGGAAGGGAGAATGAAACATGAGACAGGGAATTCACCAGCGCGTTTCTCTGGCGTTTCTACTGGGCCTGCTGCTGTTCCTGGCCAGCTCCTGCATCTACATCGACGGTTGCGGCTACGGCACCGGGTGGGGCGCTTCGGCCAGGCATGAGAGACAGGTTGAGCTTTCGGCTCCCCTGCCGGCGGGTTCGGCCTTCCAGGCGCGCACGCGCGATGGGTCGATCACCGTCGAGGGTGCCGCGACCAGCGAGTGTACCGTCCTCGCGACGATCCGCGCCTACGCCAAGACCCAGGAAAAGGCCCAGGAGCTGGCCGAGGAGATCCAGGTCAAGCTGGAGGCCTCCGACGCCGGGCTCGCAGTGGTCATCGACAAGCCGACGCTCATCCAGAACGCGAGCTTCGGAGTCTCGCTGGTGGTAACGCTGCCGGTGCAGACGAGCCTGGACTTGGTCACCAGCGACGGTTCGGTGCGCATCACCAACATCCAGGGCGCGATTGTCGCGACGACCTCCGACGGCAGCGTGCGGGTCGAACACGTGCAGGGCAACGCCAGGCTCAAGACCTCCGACGGTAGCATTCACTTGGCCCAGATGCGCGGCGACAGCCTGGAGGCACGCACAAGCGATGGCAGTATTCGCGGTGAGAGTCTCGCGGCGACCCACTTGGTTTGCCATACTTCCGACGGCTCCATCCATGTCGAATGCGCGCCGGATGCACCGAACGCACCGGAGATAGCGCTGACCACCTCCGATGGCGGCATCACGTTCGCGGCGCCGCCCGACCTGTCGGCGGTGATCGACGCCTCTACCAGCGACGGGTCGATCCACACTTCCCTGCCGATCACGGTGCACGGCCGGGTCGGCAAGTCGCTCAACGGGACCATCGGTGCCGGCGAAGGCAGAGTCACGCTCAGAACGAGCGACGGATCGATTACGATACGGTGAACGAACCGACGAAAGGAGACGCACAGATGCGCTCGTTTCACTCGTGGCAACGGATTTCCCTGGGTCTGGGCCTGGCGGCGCTGCTCGCTGCGGTTGGCTGTGACGGCCGGGGCATCTACGTACGCAATTGGAACCAGATCGGCGGCAATCAGAGGCGATACGAAAGGACCTCCTCGCACGAAGCGCCGTTCCCAGCAGGCTCGACCCTGGATGTAGACACGTCATCGGGCTCGATCGGCGTGACGGGAACGGACGGGACCGATTGCAGCATCGTCGCGACCATCACCGGCTTTGCGCCGACGGAGGAAGAGGCGCAGGAGCTGGCCGAGCAGGTCGAGATCAAGCTGGAGCAATCGAACGATACGCTCAGGGTCCGCGCCGACCAGCCGACGCTCCCCAACAACCGGGGTATCAGCGTCAGCTACAAGATCATGGTGCCTCGACGCGCGAACGTCGCGTGCCGAAGCGGATACGGCAGTGTGACCCTGGCCGGGTTCGAGGGAACCGTCAACGGCAAGACCGGCAGCGGCTCGATCGAAGCCGAGCGGATCAGCGGGACAACGCATCTGGATACCTCGTACGGGTCGATCTCGTGCCGAGATGTGACGGGCTCGGAAATCGCGCTGCACAGCGGTAGCGGGTCGATCCACACCGCGAATCTCGAAGGCCAGACGCGGATCGACTCGTCTTATGGCTCGATCACTTGCGACGGGTTCTCCGGCGGCGATCTGACCGTCCGATCCGGCAGCGGCTCGATCGCGATCTCCGGCGCGACCTTCGCAGCGTGCGAGGTCGACAGCTCTTACGGCGCCGTTACCGGCAGCCATCTCAAAGGCGACACGATCAAGTACCACTCAGGCAGCGGCAGCGTAGCCATTGCTGAAAGCGACGCAGCGCGCATCGAGCTGTCCGCTTCATACGGGCGCATCGACGGTCGCCAGATCACCACGCGCGAGCTTGAAGCCCATTCGGGCAGCGGCAGCGTCGAGATCGTCTGCACGCCGGCCTGCCCATCGGATCTGACCGCGAGTGTCCGAAGCTCGTACGGAAGCGTAACGCTCACGGCGCCGCCCAGCTTCGCGGGCCGGGTCACGCTCTCGACCAGCTACGGTTCGGTTGAGAGCGACCTGCCGGTCACGATCACCGGAAGGATCGGCGACAAGAAGAAGATTGAAGGCACGGTCGGCCAGGGAAACGGGGCGCTTCGTCTCGAAAGCGGCAGCGGATCGGTCGCGCTGAGATAGGCCACTACCAGCACCCAACGAATTCTGCCGGACGGACGGGGGCCGGACACCTTCATCCGCCCCCGCCCGGCCATTTGCAGGGCGCATTTCTTGTGTCTCTCGAATAAGCGCCGGCGCCACCCGCAGCCAGGTCGGTATCGGCAACCCCTGGTCCCAGGTCTGGAAACGCGCGAAGTGAGCGGCGTGGCTATGCCGCCGCGACGCCGTAGCCGGCGATCACTGGTCGAGCGTCCACATCCTGCATCGCGAACCCTCCCGTGTTGACGTCGCGTGGGTACTCCCGAAAACCGGCCAGCCATCTGTCCTGCCCACGGACCTGCAGATTGCATTCCCTTTGCTTTTCGGCCCAATGCTCTAAGTGCCGGCGAGCGGCTCGACGCCGCCTCACTTCTCCGATCCCGGCGACGCCGGATCGAGCCGCCGGGCGACCAGCCAGAGACCGTCGCTGAAGGGAAGATGGTCGGTGAAACGTGACCGTACCACGACAAAGCCGCAACGTGCCAGCAGCATCTTGAGTGTGCCAGGGGTAAAGTAGTTGACGTGGTCGGGAAGGCGGTAGCCGCACCACCGTCGTCCGCGCACCCACCGATTGACCGACGCATGGTTGGGCACCTTGATGATGACCGGCGCGTCGGCACGCAACACCCGCGCCAATTCGCCAAGCACAGGGCCAGGCTGGGTCTCATGCTCCAGATAGGCGATCAGCAGCGCACCGTCCATCGAGACATCCTGCAGATTCGACAGGCCCTCAAGGGCGGGCACGCACCAGGCGGTGCCGCCGCGCTGAGCAAAAACCTGTTCGGCGACCCGCGCCGGTCCCGGCTCGATCTCGATCCCGAACGGAGTGGCCGTCGGCGGCAGCTTCCTCACGGAGCGGTGGCCCCGGCCGCAGCCAAGGTCCAGGATGCAACCATCCAGGCCATAGGCACCGATCAGACGGCCCAGCCGGTCTGGGCGCAGCCGGTAGCGCAACGCGCGAAAGACATCCTCCAGCGCATGGAGGATCGGCTCTCGCCGGCGACGCGACTGGCTCTCCTGTTCATACGACGACGTCCACGCGTGTTCCTGCGACAGGTATTCGTAAGCCGGCGGGTTCGCCAGGAACACCATTCCGCACGACCGGCAGCGGTTGACACGCCACTCGGCGAAATCCAGGAATGGTCGACTCGAAGTCGATTCACATACCGGACAGGTCCTTACCGGCGTTGTCAGCTCTTTCACGGCACTGTCCGCGGACATCGCCTTGTCTCCTTTTGCGCCCCGCCGGCCTGTGCTACCCAACTGCCGCGTGCACCGCTCGATGCTCATGTGCGCCTCCTTCCGGCGGGCTGTTCCTTGAGAATCGCCATCGCTGCATTCTATGACTGGAAGTCCTGATTCACAAGGCATCTATGAGGTTTGCTGGACGAGCTTGGCCGGATCGCGGGACGCCCAGACGAAGTAGCGATCCTTGGACACGCAGTATGCAAATCCCGCCTGCTTCAGAAACGAACTGAATGCCTCGATGTTCTCGCGCTCGCCTTTGCCACGATGGACCTCCGCCGCGATGTTTTGAACGTTCCGAAGGGCCGCCGGCGGCCAATGGTACACAATATCGTATTCGGCGCCCTCGCAGTCGAGCTTGAGCAGCGAAATCTCAGTCAGGTTGTGTCGCGTCAGGAAGCCCTCGACGCTCAGCGCAGGCACCTCGTAGCGCGTTCCTTCACGTTGCGGATCGAGAACGGAAGCCTTCGTGGGGAACTGATCGTGCGCCGGATCGACCAGAGTCATGGTCCCGGTGGTCGAACCCAGCGCCGCCTCGACGGTCACGACGGAACGCTCGGCACCCTCGTTGAGGCGCAGGTTCTCGGTCAGGAAATCGTAATTGGCTTTCACCGGCTCGATTCCGTAGATTCTGGCCTGCGGAAAGACGCTCAACATGTACAGGCAGAAGAAGCCCAGGTTGGCGCCGACATCGACCACGACCAGCGGTTGCCGAGCGGCGAAGACGCCGCGTTTGAACCCCTTGAGGTAGCAATCGTCCAGCACGATCATCTTGAATTCGCACAGCCGCTTTCGCGGGACGCGCACTTTCAGACCGCCGGTCAGGACGAATTCGACCGGATCGTCACGCAACAGCCCCAGTTTCGAACGGATGTGCGTACCCGGGTTCTCGATGCGCCGGAAGAGGTTTACGTATCGCGTCACTTGGGATGACTTTTCATTCACGCCGGTGGTCCTTTCTCTGGGCGATAGTTCGACAACGACTTGGGCAAAAGCCCGGTCTCGCCAGGAACATAGAGGGGTCGCTGGCGTGTGTCAAGAACGTTCGCGGGCACACCGCGCGCCGGCCCGTTGACGCACGTGCCGTTCTCGTGTATGTATGCAAAGCTCAGGCGCGCGTGGCGTGCCGACAATTGACAACATCGAAACCCGGAGACCCCAGCGATGGTCGATCCCGCCCATCGTGCTTCCAATCCGGTCCCAGCGCAGGACCGCACGAAGCGACGCCGATTCGCACAGCGAAGGACGCTCGGGATCGCTTTGATGGCTCTGTGCGCAGCGCTCTTCGTCGCGCACGCCAACCGGCGGACTCCCGTCGAGCCCCAGAGTGGCACGGGAGTCCACCGGCCTGAGGGCAGCAAGCCCGTCGTCCAAGCGAGGTTTCGAGTCGCCACCTACAACATCCATCGTGGCAAAGGGACCGATGGAGTCCGCGACCTCGACCGCACCGCCGACGTGCTGCGCGAAGCGGACCTCGTTGGACTCAACGAGGTCGGCGGTCCCGCCTTCCCCGGCGGCAGCGACCAGGCCCGACAGCTTGGCGAAGCCCTGAAGATCGGCTGGCTCTTCGCGCCGAATCAGCGTCGCTGGTATATGTATCATTTCGGCAACGGACTGCTCAGCCGCCCGGCGGTGGGACCCTGGACGAGCGAGCCGCTGGTCTACCACGAAGACCGGAGCAGGAGCCATCGCAACCTGCTGACCGCCTCGATCGCGGCCGGGCCCCAACCCGTCACCG
Organism: Sedimentisphaerales bacterium; assembly: GCA_016927855.1. Classification (GTDB taxonomy): domain Bacteria; phylum Planctomycetota; class Phycisphaerae; order Sedimentisphaerales; family Anaerobacaceae; genus JAFGLV01. The sequence continues at coordinate 22,569 of JAFGLV010000132.1, read as the reverse complement.
TCATGGTGACCCATCTCGACCGCGGCGAGATCCGTCCCGACCAGCTCAGTGACGTACTGGTCGAGTTCCGCGAGCATGAGCCGGCAATCCTGATGGGCGATTTCAATACCGACGCCACCGACCCGCTGCTGATCGAGCTCTTCGCCGACAGTAACAACGTCGATGCCATCGGCGCCGCCCTGGGCGACGCCGACCAGCCCGGGCGAATCGACTGGATCATCACGCGTGGCATGACCGTCCTGTCGGGCGGTATGGAACCCGTCGGCGTCTCGGACCATCCGTGCTACTGGGTGGATGTCCAGGTGAACGTAAGCGACAGCAACGCGCCGAGCCCTCCTTAGCACATCTAACGGAAGGACCGATGGAATGTGAAGGGCAGGTCTCCGTGCCTGCCCAGGACAACCCCAGGGGTTGCCCCGACAACGTCCATACGGCAACCGCCATACAAAGCTCATGCTGTTAGAGGCCGCCGGCAGCATCATCGGATCAGACGGTCAGCCACCGAACAACCTTTGGCGAAAGACGAAGAAGACCGCTGCCAGGATGCACAGTCCAGCCCAGAGGTAATCGAGCCTGACCTGCTCTTTCATGTAGAGGATGGAAAACGGCACGAAGACACTCAGCGTGATGATCTCCTGGAGGATCTTGAGATGGGCGACATCGAGCACCTGATGGCCGATCCGATTGGCCGGCACCTGGATCAGGTACTCGAAGAAGGCAATTCCCCAGCTCACCAACGCCGCGATGATCCAGGGTTTGTGGGAGAGATTCCGCAGGTGCCCGTACCAGGCAAACGTCATGAACACATTGCTGCAACACAGAAGCAATCCCGTCGTCAGAATGATGCGCATACCTCGACCCTTACCAACCAAACCTGCAACCCTTCGCTCTGCCGGCCACGGCAGAAGGCGGCGGATATGAAAACCGAAAACTCAGTCTTTGGGAAGCCCCTCGCACAGCAGGATTGAAGCCAGGCAGACAGGCGCACTGTCATCGCGTACGCCGCGGTTTCGACCGGCTCAGGGGGCGGATCTTGTCCAGCAGGTCGCGGCGACCTCGGTCGCGCAGGAAGTCGGCAATGAGTCGGCCGTGGCGTGGCTGGTAGTATTGCAGCAGCGCCGCCTGGAGCCGTTTCTCCTTGCGCGAGTGCGGGACATGGATGCGGCGTCCTTTCGGATCGACGCCGGAGACGTACATCGCGGTGGCGAGCGTCAGTGGAATTGGAACGAAGTCCTGCACCTGTCGCGGCTTCCACGCGCGCGACACGAGGTACTCCGTCAGCTTCAAGGCGTCTTCCGGTCGGCAGCCCGGATGCGCGCTAATGAAGTAAGGCACCAGATACGCCTCCTTACCGGCCCGGCGACACGCTTCGCCAAACCGTTGCTCGAATTCCTCGAACAGGTCGAAGTCCGGTTTGCCCATCAGACCCAGCACGTGGGAAGAGTAGTGCTCCGGCGCGACTTTCAGATGTCCCCCGACGAAATGTTTGACGAGCAGGTCCAGGTAGTCAGGGCGCTCCAGAGCCAGATCGTGACGAATGCCTGAAGCGACGAAGACGTGGGTGCGCCTCGACCCGCTCTGGCTCCAGCGCACGAACGCCTCCATCATCTCCAGCATGGGTCCATGATTGGCGTTGAGGCGCCTGCAAGGCGCCGGCGCCAGGCAACTGGGCCGCGTACATTCCTCTGCATGCGCGCACGTCATGGCGTACATGTTCGCCGACGGTCCTCCTATGTCCTCGATCGTGCCACGAAACTGAGGATGCTTGCGAATCCGCTCCGCTTCCTCCAATAGCGACTCGACCGAACGCGAGCAAATCTGCTTGCCCTGGTGACAACCGATGGAACAGAACGCGCAGCCACCGAAGCAGCCCCGATGGGTGGTAATCGAGAACCGCACCGGTGTCAGCGCCGGGACACCGCCTTCACGAGCGTAACGCGGATGCGCCGACCGCGCGAAAGGCAGATCGTACAGCGCATCCAATTCGGTCCCGCTCAGAGGTTCGCTGGGCGGCATGACGACCAGCGTGCCGGGGTCCTGCTCCTGGAGGACGGGCCGCCCGCCCGGCCGTGCTTGGGCCTGGTATTGCAGGTGCGTTGTCATGAACAGCCCATGGTCGTCGGTCTGCTGCGTCAGCGAGGGCAATTGCACCGCATCCGCCGGAGCGACGAGGCCCTTACGCAGAACGTAGGCGGTCCCGGGAATGTCGGTCAGTCCGAGGACGGATTGGCCTGCGTCCAGACGCCGGGCTACCTCGGCTATCGCCTGCTCGCCCATGCCATGGATCAGCAGGTCCGCTTTGGCATCGACCAGCACCGACCGCTTGAGTCGGTCCTCGATGTAGTCGTAGTGAACCAGCCGCCGCAAGCTCGCCTCCAGGCCACCGAGAACGATTGGGACCTCGGGATACGCTTGCCGTGCGCGGGCCGAATAGACCAGTAGTGGACGTCCCGGACGCTGTCCCGCGACGCCTCCCGGACTGTAGAGGTCCTCTTTGCGGCGATGGCCCAGCGAGGCGTAGTCGTTCAGACGGGAGTCGATGCAGCCGCTGGTAATCCCCCAGAACAGGCGGGGTCGGCCGAGCGATCGAAACGGCGCGACGCTGCGCCAGTCGGGCTGCGCCAGCACCGCGACGCGGTAGCCCAGCTTCTCCAGCCAGCGCCCGATCAGAGCCACGCCGAACGAGGGGTGGTCGACATAGGCATCGCCCGTGATCAAGATCACATCGGCCTGGTCCCATCCCCGTGCGCGCAGCTCTTCCGCGTCGGTTGGCAAGAACCCAAGGATACTCGCGGATCGTTGGCTCATCAGGCCATTATACCACGGTCCGACCTGACGTGTTCAGGCACAGGATGCTGACCCAAGGCGTGTGAAGGCGGAGGGATGGCGAGAAAAGGGGGGCATGATCCCGTCCCTGGCCTCTTTGGGAGGTGCGGACCGGGATTATGCCCCAGGGAACTTCCGATCTGAATCTGAATTAGAAGTGGTGCACCAGACGCACGTTGAAGCGCTCGCCCTCGGAGCGGTTCTCGGCGCTGGTTTCGAAGTACATGTTGAAGAACAGGTGCGTGTCCTTGGAGAAGCTGTACAGGGCGCCGGGACCGATGCCCAGGACCTGCTCCTTGGGATCGCCGGCGGTCGTCACACCGTTATCTTCGGAACTCGAGACCTGCTTGAGGTAATAGCCGTTGACGCCGGCGCGCAGCTTGTTGGGCATCAGCTCATAACCGGCGGCAAAGTTGGCGTGGATGGCCTGGCCCGCCTGATGCTGCGTGTCATCGTTCTCGGCATTCCACAGGTAGTGCAGACGCCAGGACGCCGTCAGCTTGGGGCTAAAGAAGTACGTCCCCGCCCAATACGGGTTGAACGAGAAGAAATTGCTGCCTGGGTTGAGCGCCACGGTGGCATCGTTCTTGCCCGTCGGCAGGAGCATCTGCAACTCGACACGATGCATGAACTTCGGTCCGTTGTCACCCATGATCGGGTCCCATTGGAGATAGGGACCGACCAGGATGTCGCCCAGGCCATCGTTACTGCTCAGAGGCGGGTTCGGCGAAGCGTCGAGCGCCACAATCGGCACGATGACATCGAGACCCCACTTGCCGCCGAAGAGGACTTTCTGGTCGGATTGGTAGATGAACTGGTTCAGGCTGACCCACACGTCCAGGTCGGGATTGGGCACGCCCAGGTCCGCCAGCTTGTCGGCGGTGTAGTACTGGATGTACTCGGCAAAGTAAAAACCCGGGCCGGCCGGCGGGCCACCGTCCAGAAAGCTGGTGAAGCCGAGGTTCACAGACGGCTGGTCGTACGCCGCGACCGGCGTCGCCAGGAGGGCCGCCAGCAACAGGCAGGCGGCCGGCAGAAGACAGTGACGGACTTTCATAGGACACCTTTCAAATTGAACCGCAACAGGTCGTTCGCGCCTGCCCCTTTCACAGGCGATCTCTTTCACTTACCCCCATCGGCTAACCGGTCGTTTTCTTTCCAGTCATTTTTCCACCCGCCGGCCGGCGGAATCAGCCCGGCCCGGAGCCTCCAAGAACAGGCTTTCCCCCTGTCCCCTTGGCGGGTATAGTCGTAGGTCAGATAACAACAACGCCAATAGCGCTCCTAGCGGCGTTTGCCGTGACGCCGTAGGTCGTGTCCCCTCGCAGGAGAAGTCGAGCGGGGACACTCGGGCTGCCGCTCGCTGCGAACGCCAACCCAATGCTTGAAGAGGAATCTGCCAATGTCGAAGAACACCACCGTCTACATCGATCAGTTGAAGCACCACGTCGGGCAACAGGTCACGCTTCAGGGATGGCTCTACAACAGCCGTGCGAGCGGAAAGATCCAGTTCCTGATCCTGCGCGACGGGACGGGGCTCTGCCAGTGCATCGTTGAGAAAGGCAACGTGCCCGACGAGCTGTTCGAGCGGATCAAGCACCTGGGCCAGGAATCGTCGCTGAAGGTGACCGGCACCGTCCGCGCCGACGAGCGCAGCCTCGGAGGCCACGAGCTGGCGGTGACCGATGCGGAGGTGATCTGCCCGGCCGAGGGGTATCCCATCACGCCCAAGGCGCACGGCGTCGATTTCCTGATGAAGCACCGCCACCTGCACTTTCGCTCGCAGAGACAGTGGTGCATCGGCAAGGTTCGTCACACCGTGGTCGACGCGATCCGGCGGTTCTTCAACGACAATGGTTTCGTCCTGATCGACACCCCCATCTTCACGACCGTCGTCGGCGAGGACCAGACTTCGCTGTTCGAGGTGGACTATTTCGGCCGGCCCTTGCACCTGACCCAGACGGGCCAGCTCTATCTCGAATCGGCCGCGATGAGCTTTGGGCGCGTCTACTGCTTCGGTCCAACCTTCCGCGCCGAGAAGAGCAAGACCCGCCGGCACCTGACCGAGTTCTGGATGGTCGAGCCGGAAGTGGCGTTCATCGACCTACCCGGCCTGCTGGAACTGGCCGAGAACTTTGTCACCTACATCGTCAGGCGCGTCCTGGCGGACAACCGCGGCGAACTGGAGAGCCTCGGCGCCGACATCGCGCTGCTCGAACGCATCCAACCGCCCTTCTACCGGCTGACCTATACCGAAACCGTCGAGATACTCAAAGGCGACAAGACTCGTGACTTCCTCGCTCGGGAACTGGCCGAGCTCAAGAGCGAGAAGCAACAGACCGAGAGCCGCATCGCTGAGTTGGAGCAGCAGCAAAGCGGACAGATCAAGCAGTGGCAAAAGGACAAGATCGCCGCCGAGCTGATCGAGCTGCGCAGCGCGCTGGCCGAACTCGACACGCGCATCGAAAACAACCCGACGCACGCGCAACTGGCCGCGGAGTTTCCCTGGGGCAAGGACCTCGGCGGCTCCGACGAAACGATCATCTCACGGATGCACGACAAGCCCGTCTTCGTAACACACTATCCGAAGGAGGCCAAGGCCTTCTACATGAGGACCGACCGCGCCAACGACAAGGTCGTGGAGAACTTCGACATGCTCGCTCCGGCCGGCTTCGGCGAGATCATCGGCGGCTCGGTCCGCGAGGACGACTACGAGCGCCTCCTGGCGCGCATCCACGCGCAGGGTCTGGACCCCGGGACCCACGACTGGTACCTCGACCTGCGCAAATACGGCTCCGTCCCGCACGGCGGCTTCGGTCTCGGCGTCGAACGGACGCTGGCCTGGATCACCGGCGAAAAACACATCCGCCAATGCATCCCCTTCCCCCGGATGATGGACAAGGTCTACATTTGAGACGACCCGTGGCCACGCTATGAGGCACTGCAACGGCATCTTGGATCGAGTTGGATCGTGCGCCACCCGGAGAGCCTCGGAGGCGTGTTACTCGATGACGTGAATGTCCTTCTTGCGGCACATGTCCTTGAGGACGCGGGGCCAGACGGTGGCGCTGACTTCACCGAGGTGGGCCTTCTTGAGGATCGACATGAAGGTGCGGGATTGGCCGATGCCGCCGCCGATGCTCAGCGGAATCTCGTGGTTGAGAATCGCCTGGTGATAGGGCAGTCTCAGGAAGTCCAACTGGCCGCAGATCTCAAGCTGCTTCTTGAGTGACTCAGGCGTGACGCGGATGCCCATGGAAGTCAGTTCATGCCGACGTTTCGTCACAGGGTTCCAGACCAGAATGTCGCCGTTGAGGCCGTGTCTCGGTTGGCCGCCATGAGAGACGGTCTCCGTAGCCCAATCGTCGTAGTCGGCGGCACGCATTTCGTGGGGGTAGCCGTCCTGGAGCACCCAGCCGATGCCGATGATGAAGACGGCGGGATACTCCTGGACGATCTTCGTCTCGCGCTGCTTGCGCGGCAGGTCGGGATATCGCTCGAGGATTTCTTCCGCGTGCAGGAAGGTCAGCTCGTCCGGCAGGTCGGGGTACTTGTCCGTCTTGAGCTGGGGAAAAAGTTGTTGGACGTGCAGCTCGGCACCCTTGAGGACCTTCCAGATTTTCCGAACAACCTGCTTGAGAAACGTCAGGTTTCGCTGGTCCTTCGTAATGGCCAGCTCCCAATCCCACTGGTCCACATAGGCACTGTGATCGTGGTCGAGGAAGTAGTCCTTGCGGACGGCCCGCATGTCCGTGAGCAGGCCTTCGCCGACCTGCATGTCGAACTGCTTGAGGGCCATGCGTTTCCATTTGGTGGCGGCCTGAACGACCTCGGCATCAACGGGATTCTTGTCATGGTCGTTCGAGATGTGGAAGCTGACCGGGGTGCGCGACCCGTCGCGGTCGAGATAATCGTTGACGCCGCTGCTGACGTCCACGATCAAGGGAACCGTGACACGAATGAGATTCAGTTCTTTGCAGAGATTCTGCTCGATGTAGTCCTTGACAGCATACGTGGCAATCTGAGTTTCTTTGGGGGACAGGAGGGAGTGGTAGTCGTGCGGGAGGATCTTTTCGAGTTCGGCGTAGTCGCCGATTCCAGGACCGGCCAGGTCAGCTTTCTTGTCCAGCATCAGGCTTCTCCTCAGACTGGTGACAGGTTTCCATCGTGTGACACACGCGGGGAAATCCTATCACGAGGCAGGACGATGTCAAGAATGGAATCAGATTTGTCACGGGACGTATAGACCGATGAGATGGGGTATAGCCCATACGGCCGGCCTTCGTGTCGAAACGGCCGCACCGGCTAAGGCCCGTCGTCTATTCCATACCCTGGGAAGCCGCTCCCGGTAGCTGGATTCTTGTTGCCTGACGGCTGCGTTGCTGTATCCTCTTGTCCTACAGTCAGATGGAGTGCCATGGAAATCCGGATTGATAGTCTGCTCGCAGGCGCCCGGCGGGCCGAAGGGGCCGTGGTGATCGTGGATGTCTTCAGAGCGTTCACCACCGCAGCGGTCGCGCTGGCGCGCGGAGCCGCCAAGATCGTCATGGTGGCCGAACCGCCGGATGCACTCGCGCTGCGGGACAAAGGCTTGGGCGAGTTGTGCGTGGGAGAGGTCGAAGGTAAGCGCCCGGCCGGTTTCGATTTCGGCAATTCGCCTTACGAGATGACCACCGCCCCGCTGGCAGGCAAGACCATCATCCAATCCACACGTGCGGGAACGACGGGAGTTGCGGCGGCTGCCGGGGCCTCGCCGATCTACGCCGGCTCATTCGTCGTCGCCAAAGCGACGGCAGAGGCAATCCGCCAGGACGCAGCGCCTCTGGTGACAATTGTCGCAATGGGATGGAACGCGAGGGCGCGGGCCGACGAAGATGAACTGTGCGCGATGTACCTGCGCAACCTGCTGGAAGGACGCGAGCCTGACGCCGACGCGCTGCACAAGCTCGCGCTGGCCGGTGGCGAGGTCGCCAAGTTTTACGACCCCGCTCAGCCCCACTTTCACCCACAGGATTGCGAGATTGCGCTCGACATCAACCGGTACGACTTCGCCATTCGCATCAGCCGCCAGGACGATATGCTCGTAGCGAGACGACACGCATGACGCAATGGACCATTCAGAGACTCCTGACCTGGATCACTGACTACCTGACGAAGAACGACGTCGATGCTCCGCGCCTGAGCGCCGAACTGCTGCTGTCGCACGTTCTGGGCCTCAAGCGCATCGAGCTGTACACGCAGTTCGACCGCGTGGTGAACAAGGAGCACCTCGACCGCCTGCACGATCTCGTCAGGCGCGCGAGCCGACACGAGCCGGTCGCGTACCTGATCGGCCGGACCGAGTTCTATTCTATCGAGATGGAGGTCACGCCGGACTGCCTGATCCCCAGGCCCGAGACCGAGCTGCTCGTACAGAGGGCCATTGAATTCTTGCGCACGCGCAGCGGTCCGCAGCACGCCTGCGACCTGTGTACCGGTTGCGGCTGCATCGCGGTGGCGGTAGCCAAGGGCTTTCCCGACGCCAAAGTGACAGCGACGGACATCTCGGACAAGGCGCTGGCGGTGGCCGCGCGGAACGTCGAGAAGCACCAGATCCAGGACCGCGTCGAGCTGCTGTGCGGCGATCTCTTCGAGCCGCTCGTGCCGCACCTCGATGTCACGCAGTGGGACCTGATCACGTGCAACCCGCCCTACGTCAGTGCCGCTGAATACGAGAAGCTCGACAAGAACGTCAAGGACTACGAGCCCCGCCTGGCCCTCTGGGCCGGCGCCGACGGCCTGGACGTCTACCGGCGCATCTGCGCGAGCATCGACCGCTTCCTCAAACCCGGCGGCGCCCTACTGCTGGAGATCGGCTACGCCCAGGGCCCGGCCGTGCGGGAACTACTCGACGCCACCGCCCTCTTCGCCGAGACCGTGATCGAAAGAGACCCGAACAACAACGACCGCATCGCCTTCGCCCGGAGGCGGGAAACGCCTGTGTAGCTGTGCCTGTGTGTTGTTTTTGCGTGCCGGTATGCTATAGTGGCGGCATGATCGGTCGGAAATCCAGAAACCGCAATCCGGAGACAAGCCATGTTGAAGCGGTTCCGAGTCAATAACTTCAGGAGTCTGCTGAACGTCGAGTTCCGTCCCGCCGGCGTCAACGTCCTGATCGGTCCGAACAACGCAGGCAAAACGAACCTGTGCGCCGCCCTGCGCTTCCTGGGCCTGACCGCCAGCCACCCCCTGGAAGACGCCATCCGCGCCGCCGTCGGAGAGACATGGAACATCCGAAACGTCTACACGCCTGACCAAGACGTTGAATTTCACCTGGAATGCTCTTTGCCCCATGAAGGCGAGATGGTGGACTTCGACTACTCCCTCCGCCTCGCCGTCGACAAGAAGCCGTCGCCGCAAAGACCGACCATCCATGTCTCCCGCGAAACACTCAGAGCCACGGGAGCCGGCTTTGCCCAGACAGTATTACTCAAGAATGTCAGTGGTCAAGCTAGTTTGTTGGATGAGAGACGATTCCGAGACGAGCAGACGCTCACACATCATCTGTCGGTAGATATCCCCGCACGTACAGAGACAACCATGCTGTGCCGACTGTACGATGTTGGCGCGTATCCATGCGCAAGTTCCTTTAGGAAGTACATGAAGAATTGGATGTACTACAGCTTCACTCCTCCTTCACTTCGTTCTCCTACCGTAACGCACGAAGCACTGGGCCTGCTCTCTGACGGTAGAAACATGACACGTACCTATTACTCACTTCACAATGAGAAGCCTCGCCTGGAGAGAAGGCTAATCGAAATCGTTAAGACGCTGGAACCAAAACTTGATCTTTTCACGTATACGTCACCTGATCCTGACTCTGTCTTCCTGTTCATGGAAGACTCGAAGGGCAACCGCTTCAGTGCCCAGAGTATCTCGGATGGGACTCTGCGTTTCATGGCGATGGCTTACTTGGTTCTTTCTGGCGAAGAGTCGGGGCCGGACTCCTTGCCAGGACTTACAATCATCGAGGAGCCGGAGAATGGGCTCTATGTGGGACATCTCAAGCCGCTGTTCGAGAAGCTCATGGGGCCGGGTCGGAGAGACCAGTTTGTCTTCACGACCCACAGCCCCTACTTCATCGACCTGTTCGACAGTTGTCTGGAGGGGGTCCACCTGGTGAAACCCGGCGTGCCTTCCTCGGAGATCAAGAAACTCGATATTGAGAAAACAGGCAAGCTACTCGACGAGATGCCGCTCGGCGAGATGCACTTTCGGGAGATGCTCGGATGAAGATCGGCTACTCCGTGGAGGGGAGTACAGACCGGGCGCTCTTGGAAGGGCTAAGGCGGCGCTGGTGCCCACAGGCTCAGTTGATCGAAGGTCGTTTTCGTGGCACATCGGGAAGGAGTCGGCATCGGGAGATACCGAGGACATGCCTTGAGCTCGCGTCCAAGGGCGTCGATCTGATCGTGTTCCTTCGCGATGCGAACAACGAAGAATGGCGGGACGTGCTCAAGGCGGACGAGAATAGATGCCGGCCGGAGCACAGCCACCTTGCCGTCTTTGGCGTGTGCGGACGCAACGTCGAATGCTGGCTCTGTGCGGATGCGGATTGGATCGCCGGGCAGACCGGACGGGAGCGACCTGAATTCACCGCAGGCGACCCGAAAGGCCCTTTCGAGAAGGCGATGGACGTCAAGGGTTTCGACCGGAAAGAGGAGGAGATTGCCCTGCTTGTCGAGCGCGCACCTCTGAGGAACTGGCTCTCGAACCGATCCTTCAGGGAGTTCTATGAGCGGCTGCGCGACAAGAGCCAGCAGAGGGGCTGTGCCATCGAGAATCTGCTGGAGGACTGATTGAATCGCACGGCTCGAAACTGGGCAAAGGCGCCGGTGCGGATCGGTAGGGATATCCTGCACGAGACGGTTCGCGTCAGCGGGATTCTCTTCAGGATCATGATTCCCGTCGTGATCGTGGTCAAGATCATGGCGGAACTGGGCGTGGTGCGGTACATCGCGGCGGCGCTGCGGCCGGTGATGGGGCTGGTGGGCCTGCCGGGTGACATGGGGATCGTGTGGGCGGCGGCCCTGCTGACCACCGTCTACGGCGGCATCATCGCCTTCGTCGCGCTGGCGCCACAGACGCCGCTGACGGTCGCGCAGGTCACGATCCTGGCGTCGCTGATGCTGGTGGCGCACGCGCTGCCCATCGAGCTGCGGGTGGCCCAGAAGGCCGGCGCCAGACCGCTGGCGATGGGCCTGTTCCGCTTCGGCGGCGCGCTGGTCCTGGGCGGCCTGCTGAACCTGATCTACCGCCAGACCGGGTGGCTCCAGCACGAGCACGTCCTGCTCTGGCAGCCAGGCGCGGTAGACGCCTCTTTGCCGGCTTGGGTGTGGGACCAGATCGTGAACCTCGCGGGCATCTTCGCGATTATCCTGATGTTGGTGACCTTGATGCGGCTGCTGCGCCGGCTCGGCGTCATCGGCCTGCTGGAGCGGATGCTGGCGCCGGTGCTGAGGCTGCTGGGCATGACGCCGGCCGCGACGGAGATCACGGTCGTGGGCATGGTCCTCGGTCTGGGCTATGGCAGCGGCCTGATCATCCACCATGCCGGCTCCGGCCGCATCCCCAAACGCGACGTCCTCTTCTCGCTCGCGTTGATGGGCCTCTGTCACAGTCTCATCGAAGACACCCTGCTGATGGTCGCTCTCGGCGCCCACCTGTCCGGCATCCTCCTCGGACGCGTCCTCTTCGCCTTGGCAGCCACCTTCGCCCTGGTGAAGCTGAGTCCCCTCCTACCTCCCAGGTTTTCGGCGTATCTCTACCGGCGCTGAACGCGAGGACCTTCCGGTCCGGTCATGAGGCGAGGCTGTGGCGGCATTCGATGAGGACTTCGCGGACGCAGGCGGCGGGCGAGAGGCTCAGGAGCCAGCGGACGGTCTTGACCAGGTCGTCGGGCTGGATCATCTCCGCCGACGGCAAAGGCGTGCCGGCCTGCCGGGCCATGTCGGTATCGACCCAGGCGGGACATAGCGACGTGACCTTGATCCCCTGCGGAGCCAACTCTTTGCACAGCGCCTCGCTCAAACCGACGAGGGCGAACTTCGAGGCGCAGTAGGCGCCCTCCTCGGGGAAACCCACCTTGCCGGCGCGCGAGGCAATGTTGAAGATGTGGCCGCGACCTTGCCGCTTCATGACCGGCGCGACTGTCTGAACGAGCGTCAAGGCTCCCGCTACGTTGACCGCGAGGAGTTGCCGGAATTCCTCCGGAGAGATGTCGAAGATGCCGGCGGCCCACCGGCCGGCGTTGTTGACCAGGACGTCCACACGACCGAACCGCTCGACAATAGACTGCGCGGCTTCGCGGACCGCCTGCTGGTCGGCGATATCCAAGGCATAGACCGCGGGCTCCGGGACCGCGCCGCCAAGCTGAGCGATGTCGCCGGCGACTGACTCCAACTGCTCGCGCGTGCGCGCCATCAGCACGGTACGGTAGCCGTCCTGAGCAAGGGCGAGTGCCAGCGCCCGGCCGATGCCGCGTCCTGCGCCTGTCACGATCGCAACTGGACGGTCGTTCATAGTCTGTCTCCGCGAAAACGGGCGGTACGTTTCGCGTCTGAGGCTGCCGGCTAGTACGTGATGACGGTGTGGATGTTGTAGCCGGCCAGCTTGGCCCGTCCGCCGAGGGCCTTGAGCTCGATAAGGAACGTCGTGCCGACGACCTCGCCGCCGATCTTGGCGATCAGCTCGCAGGCAGCGCGCATCGTACCGCCGGTGGCCAGCAGATCGTCCACCATCAGCACCTTCGCGCCGCGCGCCACCGCGTCGCGATGCACTTCGACGGTATCGGTGCCATATTCAAGCGCGTAGCTGACGCTCTCGGTCTCGAACGGCAGCTTGCCTTTCTTGCGGATGGGCACGAAGCCGGCGCTGAGCCTCTCGGCCACCGCGGAGCCGAAGATGAACCCTCTGGCCTCGACCGCCGCGACGTAGGCGACACCCAGGTCACGATAGGGAGCGACGAGCGCTTCCACCGCGGCAAGGAATGCCTGAGGGCTGGCCAGCAGCGGCGTGATGTCACGAAAGAGTATCCCCGGCTTGGGCCAGTCCGGGATGGCACGAATGAAAGCCGACAGATCGGTTCGTTCCTGCGTCATGGGCCTCCTTTCCAGCGTTCATCGAGCCGCGCAGCGCGGCGCCCATCCAAACCACCTCATTGTCGTCGAACCGGCGCCGGATTGCAAGCAAACGAACCGATCTGTCCCGATCTTATTCCGCCTCCATGTACTCGTAGAGCCGCGTCAAGGCTTCGCGGCGAATCTGTCGGATGCGCTCGCGCGTCAGGCCCAGCTTCTTGCCGATCTCCTTGAGCGTCAGAGGCCGGCATCCGCCAAGACCGTAGTGCAGGCGGAGCACTTGTGCTTCACGCGGCTCGATCTCCTCGAGCAGCCTGACGGCTTTGGCTTTCTCCTCGTCCTCCACGAGCGAGTCCTCCGGCCGTCCTACGCTGTCATCCTCCAGGGTAGATTCCAGCGCGTGGCTTTCATCGGGATCGTCGGCGCCGAGGCTCTCGCTGGTGTTGCTGAGGACCTCGACGATGCGGTAGATGACGGCGGCTTTGCGTACGGGAAGGTGCATCAGCTCAGCCATTTCCTCAATGCCCAGCTTGCGCCCCAGACGGCTCTCGACCTCTGCGGCGGCGTGGCGCCACTGGTTGATCAGCGTCACCATATACGTCGGCACGTGGACCGGCTGGACATTCTCAAGCAAGGCGCGCTTGATGCTTTGTTTGATCCACCAGGCGGCGTACGTACTGAAGCGCGTGCCGCGCTCGGGGTCGAAGTAATCGACCGCCTTGATCAGACCCAGATTACCCTCCTCGATGAGGTCTCCCAGGCTGATGCCGCGTCCGGCGAATTTCTTGGCGATGTTGACGACCAGGCGCAGGTTGCTGCGCACGAGGTGCTCTCGGGCCAGCGGGTCGTTATCCTCGACCACGCGCTTGCCCAGCTCGTATTCCTCCCCCCAAGTCAGCAGGGACGCCTCATCGATCTCCTTGAGGTAATCCTTGAGTGTCACGTCGAATATTATGGTGCCCTCCCGCCCGACTGGTGGCCTTTCGGCCCCAGCCACTACAGGCCAATTCGGTTAATACCCATCCTCACTTGCGGACCACGCAACGGCTCGGCGCCGGTTGCATCGAACGGACACCGGCGGGTGATCTGCCGATCCGGTTCCACGAGAAGTATCGGCCGGACCGATGGACGGGTTTAGGGGCGTGAGGCGGGAACTTGCCGGTAGACGCATGGAAAATGCAAAAAGCCCCGCAGAGGGGTTCTCTGCGGGGCGCAAAGCCTGTACCAAGAGAGATAACGCCAATAAAATCGGACCTTGAGCACTCCGTCCGGCAGGAGCAGGCCAGAGGGCCGGCGTAGCCCTCAGCAAGACTCAGTCATAGGCATACCACGCGATTTCTTCGTATTCCCAGACATCCGGCCAAGTCGCAAGGACGTAGTTCTTGTCGGCCTCGCTGATCGTGTAGAAATGACACGCCAACGTCTCCGACCAGAAGCGATAGACGGGACTGGCGTCAGGCGGCTGGTCACCGGGTGCATAGGCGTAGGCCACCGCACCTTCGTAGGCCCAGGTATCAGGCCACGTGTTCATCACGTAGTTCTTGTCGTCCTCGCTGATCGTGTAGAAATGGGCCGCGTAGGTCTCCGACCAGAAGCGGTAGATCGGAGACAGATCGGGCACGCTGTTCTCGGGGAAGGCGTAGTACGCTTCGGTCTCGTACTCCCACGCGTCGGGCCAGGTCGCCAGGACGTAGTTCTTGACGGCCTCGCTGATCGTGTAGAAATGACACGCGTACACACTCGACCAGAATCGGTGGACCGGACTGACGATGGCCCGCGTCAGAATCAACAGTTCGGCGCCTCCGGGCCCGTTGTCCATCGTCACGACGATCAGGTTTTTGTCATCGCTCATGGTCCCGTGCGAATTGGGATCGCTGGCCACTGTCACTATACCGCCGCTGGTAATCGCCAGCGTGTCGCTGGCCGTCCCTGCCTCATCATTGCCCACGTAGGAAACGTCCACGGCGCCTGTGTTATCTGCCTCCACCACGCCATAGGACCACCCGGTCCAATCAGCATCAGCGCCGGCGAAAATCTCGTGCAGATTCCACGTGCCGGCCAGGTCCGCCGTGGAGAAAGTCACTCCCCCCGACCGCTTCTGCATGATGTTGAGGCCCCCGCCGTTTTCCTCGGGCATGGTGAAGACAATCAGGTCTTTGTCCAGGTTGAGTATCCCGTGAACGTTCGGATCAAAAGACAGGCCGATCACGCCAAAGGGGGTGATGGTGAACGATCCGTCCTCCGGCTCGTTGGCATCCGGATCATCACTGAGTGCCCAAGTGCCCGCCACGAAGGAGAAATTGCCTGCGGCGTCGATCTGGAGCTGGCCGTGCGACCAGCTTCCCCAATCGTTGCTGACATAGAGCCCGTGGATCCACCAGGTGCCGGCGCCGTCGGCGGCCGTAAAGGTCGGTGTCGTCGTTTGCGGGACCCAGACCCAGAGATTGTAGCCCGTGAGGCCCGTGTCGGGGCCCGGTATCAAGGTGCCGCCGCTGACCACCAGATCCTCGTCCCAACTCACCGCTCCGTGGAACGGGACGTCGTTGGAATCGATGCTCAGAATCCCGCCGCCGGACAAGGCGAAGGTCGCGGAGTTCTCCGCCCAGGTCGCCGCCGTTACGCCTTGGCTGTCGGCATAACTGGTGGCAGTTGCGCCGCCGGCGGTGTCAGCAGTGCCGGTCATGTAGAAGCACCCCGCGACATTCGGATCGGCGCCGGAGACGAGACCATGGATCGACCACGTCCCGCTCAAGTCTTCGATATCGTACGCTGCGCTGACCGGAGCGACCAGCCCAGCCACGACGAGCAGACTCACCAGTACACCCAGACCCCACTTCTCCGTTCCCATGATGCCTTACCTCCTTGCTGTCAAAACAGAACACCGAAATAATTTGAGATACCACGCAACGCCACGCTATCGCCTAACCGTGAAACGCGTCAAGCATCCTTTTACTATATCCTGCTAGCGCCGATTCCAGCGAACGCAAAATGGTTAGGAGAAAACGGCATACGACCTTGCCCGCCGAGCCGCCGCCGACCATAATCGCCTTGGACGAAAGGTCTTGCGCAACGCGCGCCGGACTCGATTCACCTGTGGACGGGGATCCTACTTATCAGGGCCCTTCTAGCAATCAGAGGAGAAAGGACAATTCCATGACCAGGAAGAACGTTGGACAAATGCGGATGTTTCTGTGCCTGATTGTGCTGACGTGCATGGCCTTGCTGTGGCCCGACTCCGCCAGAGGCCAGCGACGGCGCGGGCGCGCCGCGCAGGGTCCACCCACGCTGGGGCTCGATCAAGGCCTTATCGAGTTGGACACGCCCGAGTTCAACCTCAAGCTGGTCAAAGCCTCGCAGACCGTTGCGGCGCTGGCGCCCAAAGGCGCCAACGGCTTCGATTTCACGCCTGCCGACCAATTGGAGAACCGCGCCGCCGATGGATTCCACCACCTGGGCGACTTGACCCTGCGGCTGCGCCTGGGCGATGCAGGTCCCTGGCAAACCCTCTCGACCGCCGCGGCACGCAAACCGGTGACGGCGCTGGAGGTGTCGAGTCCGACGCTGGCGGCAGCGGACCTCACACCCACCCTGCCGTCCGACTGTCCGCTCCAGATCACGCGGTCGTGGATGCTCGACGACGGCAAGCTGGTCCTCAAATTCGACCTGAAGAACAAGACCGATCAAACGGTCCAGATCGGCGCGCTGGGCATCCCGATGATCTTCAACAACATCATCACACGACGCTCGCTCGAACAGGCGCACGAAACCTGCTCTTTCTTCGATCCATACATCGGTCGCGACGCAGGCTATCTCCAGGTGACGCGACTGAGCGGTCACGGCCCGGCGCTGGTGGTCGTGCCGGAGGCCAAGACGCCTTTCGAGGGTTACCAACTGCTCAACGAGCCGATGCGCCCCACCCAGACGTTCGAGGGTGCGTTCGAGTGGCTCGCGCACAGCCAGGCGTATGCGGAAAACGAGTGGGACGAGGTCGAGCCCTGGAATGCACCGACAATGACGACCATCGCGCCCGGCCAGACGAGGACGTATGGCGTCAAGCTCCTCGTCTCCAGAGAAATCTGCCAAATCGAAGATACGCTCGCAGCCAACGAACGTCCTGTCGCAGTCGGCATCCCAGGCTACATCCTGCCGATGGATCTGGACGGCAAGCTGTTCTTGAACTACCCCAGCCAGGTCGCGTCCGTCGCAGTGTCGCCTGAAGGAGCGATCGAGATCGCCAAAACGACCCCCACGAAGAACAGTTGGCAGGCGTACGAGTTGCATGGCAAGAAATGGGGCCGGGCGCGATTGACCGTCACCTACGCCGATGGCCTGGAGCAATCGATCCATTACTATGTCATCAAGCCCGCGGCTCAGGCGGTGGCCGACATGGGCCGCTTCCTGACCACGCAGCAATGGTTCGTCGATCCGAACGATCCGTTCGATCGCAGTCCATCGGTGATGAGCTATGACCGCGAGGCCGACAGGATTGTCACGCAGGACAGCCGGGTGTGGATCGCCGGGCTGGGGGACGAAGGCGGCTCGGGTTCGTACGTGGCTGCGGCCATGAAGGAATTTGGCCAGCCTGACAAAGGCGAGCTGGAGAAGTTCGAGCGATTCGTCAACGAAACACTCTGGGGCGGCATCCAATACACCGAAGGCCTCCTGATGTACGGCGTGCGCAAGAGCATGTTCTACTATGGGATGCCAGGCTTCGAATACGATTCCAGCCTGAACTGGGGCTCGTGGACAAGCTGGAACAAGGAAGGCGCCGAGTCGATCGGTCGGGCCTACAACTATCCCCACGTGGCCGCCACGTATTGGGCGATGTACCGCCTGGCCCGCAACAATGTCGGTCTCGTCACCAGCCATCCGTGGGATTGGTACCTCGACCGCGCCTACCAGACCGTCAGGTTCCTTACGGGTCGAAACGAGCAGGGCCGCTACAACGTCGGCTACATCAACATGGGCCTGATGGAAGGCACCGTCTTCGTCAGGATTCTTGAAGACCTCAAGCGCGAGGGCTGGGAGGAGAAAGCCGCCGACTTCGAGGCGCGCATGAAGCAACGCACCGAGGGCTGGATTCAACAGGCTTATCCGTTCGGCAGCGAGATGGCCTGGGACTCGACCGGCCAGGAGGAAGTCTACGCCTGGTGCAAGTACTTCGGCTACGACGACAAGGCGCTCGTCTCGCTCAACTCCATCCTGGGCTACATGCCGACCGTTCCGCACTGGGGTTACAACGGCTGCGCCCGACGGTACTGGGACTTCCTCTACGGCGGCAAGCTCAGTCGTTACGAACGCCAGTTGCACCACTATGGCTCGGGTCTCAACGCCATCCCGGTCATGAAGGAATATCGCGAGACCCCCGACGACTACTACCTGCTGCGCGTCGGCTACGGCGGCACCATGGGCGCCCTGTCGAACATTGACCAGGAGGGCTTCGCGTCAGTGGCATTCCATTCCTTCCCCGATACGCTGCGCTGGGACGCGTACACGGGCGACTACGGCCCGAACTTCTTCGGACACACGATCAACACCGGCACCTACATCATCAACCATCCTGAATTCGGCTGGCAGGCTTTCGGTGGCAACGTCCAGACGGAAGGCAATACCGTCAGGGTCCAGACGCTCGATTCGCTGCGTAAGCGCGTCTACGTCGCGCCGCTGGGCCTGTATCTGACCCTCGATGCCGGCGCGTTCGAAGCCGTTGCAATCGACACGGGCAGCAAGACCGTCCATGTCGGCCTCGCGTCCGCTACCCAGCACACGCCCCTGGCTCGCCTGCGCATCGAACAACCCACGGCGAGGGCCGGGGTGGGCAACTACCGGCCCGGCGCGATCTTGCCGAGAGAGCGCGGCGCCTTCGACATACCGCTGGCGTCGGCGACAACCTGGGTGGAACTGATTCCGGAGAGTTGAAACGCAGGCTCAGGCGTTCACTCGACGCCCGAGCTGACCGCCTGGGCGGCCGCCAATCGGCGCCGTTTCCGGTCGGAATGCCGTTTGGACAGGCCCAGAGCAATGAGACTGGCCCCGAGCAAGAGCAGCAGCGCGGTGTCTTTGCGCCGCCAGCGAGCCAGAGGGTGCCCTTTGAGTGACGCGGAAGTCGCCACCTGCAGCGTCGCAGCGGCGCCGTCCGGCAGGTCGACAGGTTTGACCACCTCCACCGCCAGCTCGTAGCTGCGATCCGCTTTGAGCGCCACTTGCCCGTCGCCGAGGTAGCGACGCGCTGCCGGCGTCACAGCCTCACTGGGGGACACGTCGCCGGAGATGGTGTCTTGGGCGATTTCCAGCCCGGCGAAGCTCAAACGCCAGACGAGCTCGAACCGGCCGGCCTGCGACGGGGAGGCAAGTTGCCCAGGCGATTGCCTGCCTTGCGACGGCGCATCTAAAACCAGTCTCAGGCTGAACTTACGACTGAAGGCGGGCGAGAACACCGTCTTCTGTGCCATGCGTGCCTCCAGATCGACCGGCAGAGTGCAGGCAACTGCGTTCACAGCAATCCGCCGGACCTGGCGGTGCAGGGAAACGACGTGCACGTGGATGGAAACGCCAAGGACGACAGCCAGGACGCCGGGAACCCATAGCGTGCTCGACCGCAACCTCGTGCGTGTCTGGCTCGTGTCCATCTCGATGCCCCGTCGTGCCGCCCTGTCACCAGGGAGAACGTGCCATAAGCGTCTGAATCGAGCCCATTATGAGCGAAAGCGCTGCGGAAATCAAACAGGACCTCGAAAGCACGGCAAATCATGTCTGTCGCGTCGATTGCCCACCCAAGCCGAACCTTTTGCTTGCTCAACAAGTAAGTTCCTCGGACGTATGCACGTTTGACGGTGTTAGAAGATGTGCAAGGTTTTCGGTTCTTACGGCGTTCAATACGGAGGCTGGATATGAAACTCCCCCTGGAGATATCGTTTCGGGGTCTTGCCAAGAGCGACGCGATAGAGAACCTGATCCGCGAAAAGGCTGATAAGCTGGGGCGGCTGTGCAACCATCTGATGAGTTGCCGGGTGGCGGTGGAGAAACCGCAGATGTACCTGCACAGCGGCAATCCTTATCGCGTGCGCATCGACATGACGGTTTCGCCCGGCCACGAGCTCGTCGTCAAGCGTGAGCCCGGCAAGGGCAACATGCACGATCCCCTCGACGTCGTCATCAGGGACGCCTTCAACAGCGCGACGCGCCAATTGCAGAAGATCGTTCAGCAGCAGCGACGCGAGGTCAAAAGCCATCCGAGTCAGGACGCCACAGCGATCGTGCACAAGCTGTTCCCCGAGGCCGGCTATGGATTTCTGCGCACCCTGGAGACCCAGGAAGAGGTCTACTTCCACAAAAACAGCGTTTTGCACGGCGCGTTCGACCAGCTACGCACCGGCACCGGCGTCCGCCACAGCGCCGAAGTAGGCAACCAAGGGCTACAGGCCACCAGCATCCAGATCGTCGAACGGCAAGGCCCCCCGATCGAAACGCCTCCTCAGTCTTGAGCTGCAAAGGCGCTCCGAGGCATCGTCTGTAACGTCGTAGGGCTTCATCCCGATCTCCACGAGCCGGAGCCCTCTCCAGGCCAGGTCCATCGCATCTGGGGACAGGTTTGGGGGTCGCGCACACCTACCCGATTGACACCCGGTGGCAAAAGTGAGATATTGCGGGCACGTGCACACGCGCCCGTAGCTCAGTAGGATAGAGCGACGGTTTCCTAAACCGTAGGTCGCAGGTTCGAATCCTGCCGGGCGTAGTCCCCTTCAACCCCTTTTGAGCGGCTCGTGCGATCCCTTTGGCGGCGTTTGGGGTGGCGAGGAAAGGCAGAATCTGCTAAAATAGCCTCTGTTGAGTGTGTTCGTGGCACGCCTGGTGGACGAGGCGTCCTTGCCAAGGGCAGCGCGTCGTTCGACGAGAGGGATTCCCTGGAACAGGAGGACATATGTTCAGGCCGGCAATGGTGCTGCTTTCCGCGCTGCTGTGGCTATCGGTATCGGCCGGCGTGGCACGTTGCGAGACGGCCTTGTGCATCAACGAGTTCATGGCCGCCAACGCCAGCACGATCCGGAACCCGCAAGGCGGGTACGACGACTGGATCGAGCTGTACAACCCAGCAGACCACCCGGTGAACATCGCGGGCATGTATCTGACGGACGATCTCGAGGTACCTTGCAAGTGGCGGATCCCGGCGGGCGATCTCGCAGTAACGACAGTCGCGGCCAAGGGGTATCTGCTGATCTGGGCCGACGGCGGCGCGGCTTCTGGGCTGCACGCCGATTTCGCCTTGAACAGTGACGGCGACGTCATTGCGCTATTCGATGCCGACGGTCTTACCTTGCTCGACAGCATCGAATACGACGAGCAGGCTACCGACACGTCTTACGGCCGGCTGCCCGACGGGACGGACGAGTGGTTCTTCATGGGCTTTCCCTCGCCGGGCTGGGCCAATGACCGCGCCTACCAGGGACGAGTCGCAGGCGTCCGCTTCAGTCGCAAAAGAGGCTTCTACGACGATCCGTTCGAGGTGGGCATTACATGCGAGACCCCTGGCGCAACGATCTACTACACGGCCAATGGCACTGAACCATATAGCCTCTCCGGCGGCGCGCCGGCAGGCAACGTGTACCACGGTCCCCTGCTCATCTCCAGGACCACGTGCCTGCGCGCCCGTGCCGTCAAGTCAGGCTGGATGTCCAGCGAGGCCATAACCCAGACATATATCTTCCTCGACGACGTGCTCGCCCAGCCGGCAAACCCTTCCGGCTTTCCCACGACCTGGAAGTCCTTCCCGGCTGACTACCGCATGGACTCCAGGATTCTCGATGACCCACGTTATGGCGGCCAGTTGAGGAACGTCCTCTTGTCCCTTCCGTCGATGTCGCTGGTGATGAGCACGAGCGACCTGTTCGACGCGGAGACCGGGATTTACGCCAATCCGGCCAACGAAGGTGTCGCATGGGAGAGACCTTGCTCGGTCGAGTTGATTTACCCCGACGGGCGCGAAGGCTTTCAGATCAACTGCGGCGTGCGGATTCAAGGTGGGTGGTTCCGGCCTCTGAACAACGCGGCCAAGAACTCCTTTCGCCTGCTGTTCAAAGGTCTCTACGGCGCGTCGAAGCTGCACTACCCGCTCTTTGGCGAAGACGCGGCGACGGAGTACGACACGCTGACGCTCCGCGCCGGCGCCAATGACGGCTACACCTGGAGCGGCAACGAGCGCAACGCCCAGTTCACGCGCGATCAGTTCGCGCGTGATTTGCATCAAGCCGCCGGCCACGCCACGCCGCACGGCATCTTCGTGCATCTCTACGTCAACGGCCTGTATTGGGGACTCTACAATCCAGTCGAGCGCCCCGACGCGTCGTTCTCGGCAAGCTATTATGGCGGACGGAAGGAGGATTGGGACGTCTTCTCGCACAAGGGCTTCGCTTTGCACCAGGGGGACCGGTCGGCGTTGAACCTGATGTTGTCCCTGTGTCAGGACGCAGCGACCTCCTACGAAGCCCTCCAGTTGCTTCAAGGCAAGTACCCCGATGGGACCGTGAACCCCCAGTATCCGAACCTGCTGGACCTGTCCAACTATATCGACTACATGATCGTCAATATGTGGGCCGGCAACTGGGACTGGCCCTGGAACAACTACTGG
>JAFGLV010000131.1 GCA_016927855.1 Sedimentisphaerales bacterium | reverse complement strand
GCATCCTTGCGTGATCCGTGCATCGCCATGTGAGCAGTTATCGGCAAAAACGGAATGTTTTAATGAACTATTCAAGGCTCAATAGCATCATAGAGAATGTTTTCTGGCTTGAGGTCCCTATGGACTACTTGCTGCATATGTGCCGCCTCGACCCCGTCAAGGATTTGTGCGAAGTACTCCAGCGCTCCGTGCCTCGGAATTCCATCCTTGAGAAGAGCCCTCAATGATGCGTCGTAGCGCGGCATGACGTAGAAGGGCGCAGTATCTTCTCCTTCGACTATGAGCCCGTGATCCACGACGGTCACAATGTGCTGGTGCTCATTCTTGAAACAGAACATCAACTCATTCTTGAAACGCTTGGTCCGTTCCTTCGTTGCTTTGACGACATCCAGCACCTTGATGGCCCACTTCTCCCCGGAGTCATCCACTGCCTCGAAGATCCGGCCGGAACCACCTTGGCCGATGATCTGGGTTGCCCTGTAATCTGCAAAGGTCGTGTGGAATACCAGTCTCTTCTTGAGGCCCATCCTCACCTCCTGCCCATGTGGTAGGCCCGTAGCCTCATAGCGCGTGCTCCCCCGGTAGGGTGTGCCTCGCACACCGCTCCTATTTCTGTGTTTCCGCGGCCCCAGATGCCTGTGGGCCTCATAACCGTAGTCTGATTATAGGGCGGAGGTGGCGGTAATACAAGCGAAAACGCCGGCAAAGCTCGGCGTGGCCGAGTGGCGGTGTGGGGTCCACACCCTATGTCACTCTACCAGTCCATGCTTCTGAGCGTAATCTCTGACGTGTGAAACGCTCCTCGCATATCCAACACCCGTGCTGATCGTCCGGTCGAGAACGTCGATGATCGCTTTGTCTGTCTCCAGGGTATCAACGCCACCAATCCGCACACGACTACCTGCCTTGGCAATCTGCGCGCGCACCTGCTCCAGCCCTCGACCTATACCACCCAGTCTGAAGCTCATGATTCCAATGACTTCCCCTTGACCGTTGAGCAAAGCCCCTCCGGAATTACCTTTATTGATGGACGCCTGAATGCAGAGTATATCCTGGCCTTGGATGAAACCCGACAGCATTCCCTTATGGGTGAGCATAGCAGGAGCACCGAGCGGAAAACCGGAGAAGTACACGTCTTCTCCCACAACGAAGCTAGCGCTGTCCGGACAAAACCGTATACATGTGATCCTCTTTATCGGCTTGCCCTTCAATTCCAATATGGCGAAATCAAATATGGCAGGGAAAGGGTCGCTGGGGGTCGGAGGGCTTATGCACTCAACCAGGATTCCCTTACCATCCTCAATCTCAATGGCTATTTCAGGGAACACTTGCCATTTCAGGTTCAACTTGTTTGGATCAACCGAGCCATCCTGGCGGTTGAATCCGTTTGGATCCCAGTCATACTCTTTGCTTATGACATGACAGCACGTTACGACATGATTGGGATCAATGAAGAACGCGGTGCCGGCACAAGACCACGTAGATCCGCGCTTGATCATGACGCGTACGCACGACTCCCTGGACCTCGTCATGAGTTCAGAATGGGTTAGGGCTTGTGCTGGCAGGCAGACGCTGAACGAGAATGACACGTTCAGGATGAGAGGGATCAATCCAAACGGGCACTCCAACTGCCTGGCTGACCTGTTGACACTTGGGCTTTTCTCTGCCATTTCACACCTCGCCGACAGTGTTTCCGTACTGGTCTTTGCCGTCCTTGGCGCGTGCGGACCAGCAGACTCGTAGTACGACCATCGCCAACCCGCAAGCCTTGTACGGTGTGCCGCCCCTATTTCTCCGCGGCGGCGGACCCAAAGGCCTGCGCGCCCCATGACCATAACCCGATTTTAGGCCGGGGAGGGCGGTAATACAAGCGAAAACGCCGGCAAAGCCTGGCGTGGCCGAGTGACGGTGTGCGTGCACGCCCGCCGCGAGCTTGACCGCTCTCCCGTGCCATCCTATTATCGATGCGTCTGGTGCTGAAACCGTGCGACGATGTGTCCAGACAGAAAGTAGAGCCAAGATGAGGCATGAGCTGTTTACTGAGGTTGTCTTGCAGGCGGATATTCCCGAGAAGGGCCTCAAGAAGGCGGATGTCGCAACCGCGGTGGAGCGCTATGTGGCGGCCGGCCAGGAAGACGGCTATTCTCTGGAGATCTTCAACGCGTTCGGAGATACCATCGCGGTGGTCACCGTCCCCGAGTCCCTGATCGAACCGTTGACCGAGGACGAGGTCTTCACCGTCCGTTCCGTCCGAGCCGGTTAGGCCCTACTGCCGTCGCGCCTACCCTTAGCTCATCGTCGGAGCCCGAGTCGGACGACCACCCCCGAGGGCGGGGGTGCTACATGTAGCCCGGCCGCCCTCGGCTGGGGACGCCGAGCGCCGGGTTCTACCTTCGCGGCATACATTACCGAATCTCTCGTACGATGATTTTCTCGTACGATAATTCACCAAATGCACCCTGCTGCCAGACCTCGCTCAATCGCCCAAGGGCGAATGATCATTCGCCCCTACAGGCGATCTGGCCTCCGTCTGCCGTCTTCAGCCCTCCGTCCTCCGTCTTCCCCCCCTCCTTTGCATCCCCTCGACTGCGCTCGGGGCGGGCTCTCTGCGGTAAACGGACTGCCCCAGATTTTGGACCATTTGTGCAACACCTTTTTTTCAAAAACGCTTGTCACGCCAGATTTTTTTATTCGCTTCGAGGCAAGACGTTACAGCGGCTGGGGCGATTTTTGGGGGTGCGAAAAGCGGACCGTTTGTGCAACACGCTCCTTTTATAGAAGCGCGTCGCGGCGTCGGCCCGCGGCCGGGACGTGCCGGCGCGAGCGGCGCGCCATCGGAACCCAGGGCGGGCCGGGACAAGGAGTTGAGAATGAGAGAGCCCGACAACAAGCGGTGCTGTCGCAACTGCGTGTTCGCCGAGCGGCCCAAGACGCGGTGGCTGCGGATCATCCTGTCGCGCTGGCCGGGACTGCTGATCTGCTTTCATTGCGCCACGGCGCCCGGCGAGCTGTGCGAGACTGCCGCCGAGAGCGTGTGTCCGAACTTCCGCCGGCGCCGCCGGCCGACGGTGCGGACCGAGCCGCCCCAGCCGCCCAGCGACGATATTCGCTACATCCCGCTGACCCGAGGCAAGCACGCGATCGTCGACGCGGCCGATTATCCGGAACTGAGCAAGCACAAGTGGTACACGAAATGCGATCCAGGCGGCCGGCACCCCTATGCGTGCCGCAAGGCCAAGAACCGCGATGCCATCTACATGCACCGCCAGATCATGAACGCGCCGCGCGGCATGGAGGTGGACCACATCGACGGCAATACCCTCAACAACCGACGCAGCAACTTGCGGCTTTGCACACGCCTGCAAAACGCCCAGAACCGGCGCCGGCACGCACAACGCAAACGCAGGTTTACCGGCGTCTACCCTTGCGGCGACAAGTGGGTCGCGGAAGTCACCCACGCGAGGCGCGACCACTATGTGGGCAGATTCGACAGCGAAGTCGAGGCGGCCAGGGCCTGGGACCGCAAGAAGTTCGAGCTGGCCGGGGAGTTTGCCAGGCTCAACTTCCCCCGAGAAAAGGACGGATCGTAGAAAAAGGAGATTTTTCCCTGGGCAATTCAACAAGGTTGAATTATAATAATCAAAAGTGAATTGGGCGCGTCCAGAGGCGCGCGAGCGGCTGCGGCGTCCTGCTGATTCGAAAAGGGGTCCTGCGATGAAAAGGTCGGCCTTTACATTGATCGAGCTGTTGGTCGTGATCGCGATTATTGCGGTGCTGATGGGCATTCTGATGCCGGCGCTGACGCGGGTGCGCGAGCAGGCCAGACAGCAGACGTGCATGGCGCGGATTCGCCAGCAGGTGCTCTCGCTGATCATGTACGCCGACGACAACAACGCGACGCTGCCTCTGCCCAACACCCCGGGCGGGTGGCTGCACGATCTGGCGATCAATACCGTCAACTTCATGATGCGAAACGGGATGACGCCGGAGATGTTCTATTGCCCATCGAACGACGTCGAGCAGAAGTACACCGACTACTTCTGGGAGTTCACGACCGAATGGGATGGGATGCAGTGGGTCAATCCGTCGAATGACTCGTTCATTATCTCCAGCTACCTGTACCTGATGCAGACCAGGCAAGGGAGCCGGCCGGCGCTACGCAACAACGAGAAGAAGACGGGACCGAAGACGTGGTGCAAGACGACCACCGTCAAGCAGGCGGCCCAGATGGAGCTGTGCGTGGACGCGGTGCCGAGCCAGGACAAGCCGGGCACGAAGCTGGGCATGACGTTCGACGAGGTCGCCGGCGGCGGGATCTGGAGCAGCCATCAGCTCTACGAGCGCGCCAACCACATGAAGAACGCCGGCGGCTTGCCACGCGGCGGCAACATCGGCTTCCTCGACGGACACCTGGAGTGGCGCAATTTCGACAAGATGGAGAACCGCTACGGCGGAAGCCCGACGAGCTATTGGTGGTGAGCGCGAGACGGCGGTTTGGGAGCGAAAGGACCGATCATTGACGGTCCGACGAGGGTATGTTATCAGGTGGATTCAACACGGTCCACTGGGAATAAACCAAGGAGCAAGCAGTGTCATTGAAAGAAGTGAGAATTCCGTATGGGCACGGCGCCAAGACGGTGCGCGTGCCGGAAGCGAATCTGGCCTGGGTGGTGGGGCCGAAGTACGTGCCGCCGGTGAAGGACCTGGTCCAGGCGGTGCGGGCGGCGCTGGCGGCGCCGATCGGCACGCCGAGCCTCAAGGAGCTCGTGGCGCAGCACGGGACCAAGACGATGATCCTCGTCGACGACGGCACGCGGAACACGCCGCAGAAGCAGATCCTGCCCGTGCTATTGGAGGAGTTGAACGCGGCCGGCGTCGCGGACAGCGATATAACCGTGATGATCGCGTTGGGCACGCACCGCCCGATGAACGAAGCCGAACGCGCACGGCGCTATGGCCAGGAGGTCGTCCAGCGCGTGAACGTCATCAACCTCCCACAAGGCCCCGACGATTTCGAAGACCTGGGCACGACCCCTTCCGGCGTCCCGATCCACGTCAGCCGTCTCTACCTCGAAAGCGAAATCAGCATCGCGGTGGGCAACGTGGTCCCACATATGTATGCAGGCTGGGCTGGGGGGGCGAAGATGGTGCAGCCCGGCGTGACCAGCCACGTGACGACGGCGCAGACGCACCTGATGGCGGGACCACGGGTGTATGAGATCCTGGGCCAGGTCGATAATCCGGTCCGGCAGGAGATGGAAGAGATCGCGCTGCGAACCGGCCTGACGTGCATCGTCAACGTCGTGCTCAACGCCGAAGGCGAAATCGTCGCCGTCGTCGCGGGCCATCCCGTCAAGGCCCACCGCGCCGGCGTGGACATCGCCAAGCCGATCTACACGGTCGAGCTGGACGAGCGTCCCGACATCGTCATCGCGGGCGCGCACCCGGCCGACCGCGACCTCTGGCAAGGCTTCAAACCGGTCAACGGCTGCGGCATGCTCGTCAAGGACGGCGGCACACTGATCCTCGTGACGCCGGCGCCCGAAGGCATCGCGCCCGACCATCCGCTGCTGGTTGAACTGGGCACGACGGACGAGCCGACCGTCCACAAACTGCTCGAAGCAGGCAAGATCTCCGACGGCGTCGCGGCCGCGACGTATCTGGCTCTGTCGCAAACGCGCAAGCGCATCGAAGTCGTCGTCGTCACCGACGGCTTCACGAACGAAGAGGCCTCGCGCATTGGCCTGAGTGCCACAACCGATTTCGACCAGGCGCTGGCCGACGCGCTGGCGCGGCATGGCAAAGACGCGCGCATCGGCGTGGTCACGCAGGGCGCCGACATCATGGCCCGCTTCAAGGTCCCGGCGGCAGCGACCAAATAACCGGTGAGCCCTGCTCCACAAATCGGCCGCCGATCATCAGGAAAGGAAACGACATCGTGCACCACTACCCCGAGAGCCTGACCCGCGAGCTGTCGGCCAAAGCCCAACAGTTCCGCGTTCAGGTTCTGAAGATGATCTACGACAGCCAGAGCGGCCACCTCGGCGGCGCGTTCTCCTGCGCCGAGATCATTGCGTGCCTGTACTTCCAGCACCTGCGCGTCGATCCGTCCCGGCCCGACTGGCCGCAGCGCGACCGTTTGCTGTTCTCCAAAGGCCACGCCTGCGCCATGCTCTACACGGCCCTCGCGCTCAGAGGTTTCTTCCCAGTTGACGAGCTCATGACCTTCCGCAAATTCCGCAGCCGCCTGCAAGGCCACCCTGAGCCAGGCAAAACGCCGGGCGTGGAGGTCGCCGCCGGGCCGCTCGGTCACGGCATCGCGGTCGGCGTCGGCATGGCACTGGCGGCGCGAATGGGCGCGGACGTCAAGCCTTCGGCGCAGAGCGCCCCGTCGGCGCTCGCGTCGACCAGCCGCGTCTACGTCCTGCTCGGCGACGGCGAGATCAACGCCGGCGTGATATGGGAAGGCGCGATGTCGGCCGCCAAGTTCCGCCTGGGCAACCTCACCGCGATCCTCGACTACAACGGCATCCAGCAGACCGGCGCCACCGCCGACGTGATGCCCACCGAGCCCATCGCGGACAAGTGGGCCTCGTTCGGCTGGCACGTGCAGGAAATCCACGGACACAACGTCGCGGAAATCCTCACCGCGTTGGACCGCGCCGACGAAGTACACGCGCGACCGAGCGTCATCATCGCACGCACGACCAAGGGCAAAGGCGTCAGCTTCATGGAATACGACAACCGCTGGCACGGCATGGCGCCGACGGAGGCGCAGTACCAACAGGCCCTGCGCGAGCTTGAGGAGGGCCTGGCATGAAACGAGAAGAGATCAACATGCGTCTGGCCTATGGTGAAGCGCTCGTCGAGCTGGGTCGGACCCATCCCGACGTCGTCGTCCTCAGCGCCGACGTCTCCAACTCCGACCACAGCTTCATGTTCGAGCAGGCGTATCCCGAGCGTTTCTTCAACGTCGGTATCGCCGAGCCGTGTCTGGTCGACGTCGCGGTCGGCTTCGCCTGCAGCGGCAAAGTCCCGCTGGCCAACACGTTCTCGTTCCTGTTCGCCACCCGCGCGCTGGAGATGGTGCGCACGCACCTGTGCTATGGCAAAGCCAACGTCAAGCTGATGGGCGCCTACTCGGGCCTGTCCGATTCGTTCGACGGACCGACCCACCATTCGATCACCGACCTGGCGATCATGCGCAGCCTGCCCAACATGACCGTCGTTGTCCCAGGCGATCCCGTCGGCCTGAAAAAGCTGCTGCCCCTGGTGGTCGAGTGGCAAGGTCCCGTCTTCTTCCGCCTGACGCGCAACGAAGCGCCGGTGCTCTTCGACGACCGCTACGAGCCGCGCATCGGCCAGGCGGTGACGCTGCGCCAGGGCAGGCACGTGACGCTGATCGGTATGGGAATGATGCTGAGCCGCTGCCTGGACACCGCCGAGACACTCGCGGCCGAAGGCATCGAGGCACGCGTGATTGAGATGCATACGCTCAAGCCGCTCGACGTCGCTTGCGTGCAGAAGGCGGCTACCGAGACCGGCGCGCTCGTCACCGTCGAGGAACACAGCATTGTCGGCGGTCTCGGCGCCGCGGTCGCAGAGGTCGTGACCGATTCGCTGCCGGTCCCGGTCAAGCGCGTCGGTATCGCCGATCGCTTCACCGAGACCGGACCCTACAACGACCTGCTCGACAACTACGGCATGTCCCTCGACGACATAATCG
The DNA here is from genome assembly GCA_016927855.1 of Sedimentisphaerales bacterium. Taxonomy (GTDB): domain Bacteria; phylum Planctomycetota; class Phycisphaerae; order Sedimentisphaerales; family Anaerobacaceae; genus JAFGLV01. The sequence continues at coordinate 2,487 of JAFGLV010000131.1, read as the reverse complement.
CCGCCGCCCGCAACGCGATTGCCGCTAGGGACAACTCGTCGCGTTAGACCGACCTGCACGAGCGTGACGCCGCCAAACCTTTGAGTGTGCACAAGATTGTCATGCTGAACGAAGTGAAGCATCTGGGCACGGATGGCGGGAAACCGCATGGGCAACAAGTTGCCCATCCTACAGATTGAGGAAATGGATGTGTTGTAACATTGTCATTCCGAGCGTAGTCGAGGAATCTGGCCGAGAATCGAGGGGCCGTTTCGATCGCAGCCAGATTCCTCCACTGCGGACGACCCTCGGTCGTCCTCCGGTCGGAATGACGGGACAGCCACAGGCGGCGCGCGTAGGGGCAAACAATCATTCGCCCTTGGTCGTCGGTGTCGGCAGCCGGCGCCGTTTTCGGCATTGCGAATTTCGATTTTGAACTTGTTTCGAATTTCGACATTCGATATTCGGATTTTGCCGAACTGGCCCAAATTGGGGTCACGTCTTAATTGTTAAGTTTGCGCATTTGTCAGGAGACCACAGGAGAAGACCATGGACCATTTCCAAACCACTCGTGACCTGTTGAAGGAATTCAAAGGCAGCGCCTACCTGTTCGGCAATGACGTGCTCGGCGGCGTGGGAGACCACGTGGCCGTCTACGGCAAGCGCGCGGTGCTGGTCTACACGGAGTTTCCCGGTGTCAACACCTACCTCGACACGATCCGCGCCTCGCTCGATGCGGCCGGCGTGACCTTGGCGGCAGAAATCCAGGGCGCCCGGCCCAATGCACCGCGCGAAGACCTGCTGCGCATCACCGCCGCGTTGAAGCAAGCCGATCCGGACATCATCATCAGCTTTGGTGGAGGCAGCACAATCGACGCCGTTAAAGCCGCCGAGGTTCTGCACACACTCGGAGGCCAGATCGACGAGTACTTCGGCGTCGGCCTGGTCTCCCGCAAGCTCCAGGACATCGACGCGCGCTTGACGCCGCACATCGCCATCCAGACCGCCGCCAGCTCCGGCGCGCACCTGACCAAGTACTCGAACATCACGGACCTCGCCACCGGCCAGAAGAAGCTGATCGTCGACGACGCGATCGTGCCGCCTTGCGCGGTGTTCGACTACACGGTGACGCACAACGCGCCGCCGGCACTGACTGCCGACGGCGCGCTGGACGGCCTGGCGCACATCCTCGAGGTCTTCTACGGCGCGGTGGGCAAGCCTTACTACGACCGGCTCAGCCAGATCGCCCAGACCGGCATCGCGCTGATCGTCGATTACCTGCCGCGTGTCAAGGACGACCCGACCGACACCGAAGCCCGCGAGGCCCTCTGCCTGGCTACCGACCTGGGCGCCTATGCCATCATGCTGGGCGGCACCAACGGCGGCCATCTGACCAGCTTCTCGCTCGTGGACGTCCTCAGTCACGGCCGGGCCTGCGCTTTGATGAATCCGTACTACACCGTCTTCTTCGCGCCGGCGGTGGAAGAGCCGCTGCGCGTGATCGGCGGCGTGTTCCAGCAGGCTGGCTACATTCCGTCGGAGACGCAAGATTTTGCGTCTCTACGGGGTCGTGACCTGGGCATCGCGGTCGCGAACGGCATGTTCGCCTTCGCCAAGGCAATCGACTTCCCGACGACGCTGGGCGAGGTGAAGGGCTTTTCCCAGGCTCACATCGAACGCGCCCTGACGGCAGCCAAAAACCCTCAACTCAAGATGAAGCTGGAGAACATGCCGATCCCATTGTCGATCTGGATGATCGACAAGTACATGGCCCCCATCCTCCAAGCCGCCGCCACCGGAGACGTCGCGCTCATCAAGAACGTCTGACGAAGCCGGCGGACAACAAGAAGGACGCGTTCTATGCCGTAGGGGCGAATAATCATTCGCCCTGACGTGCCGGACGGTGTCGGCCCTCTTGCCTGCAGGAGATGCGTGCGCGACTGGGGCACCAAATTCGTGTCCGGCCTATGTCTGGACACGAGGGCGAATGATCATTCGCCCCTACCGTTGCCCACCGATACGTACGTCGCAACCCCAACCGGTCGACGCCCGCTCGCCGAGCATGTAGGGCGGATACTTGACCCACGCGTTGTCTTCCGTCGTGTTTGCCGGACGTAGGATGGGCAACTCGTTGCCCATACTGCTCCTCATCTGTCACCCTGAGCGGAGCGTAGCGGAGCCCAATGGGTCTGGCCGGGGATTAGACAGCCCTTTCATTCGCAGCCAGATTCCTCGACGGCGCTCGGAATGACAAAGTGGAATCGAGGCGGTTGGCGCTTGTATTGTCGTCACGCCCACGCTACAATGAGCTTATGGTTCTGGACTTCAGGAACGGTAGTCGAAGGCCTGGGGTCACGTCTTAATTGTTAAGTTTGGCCTCTGGTCTTCCGTCGTTCCCTTCGGCGGTAAACTTAACAATTAAGAGGCCAAGTGTCAGCAACCCAAGGTCAGTGAGGTGTCAGCGACCGGAGGTCAGTACAATGATGGAAAAAGTCTCCGGAGAGTAAG
>JAFGLV010000130.1 GCA_016927855.1 Sedimentisphaerales bacterium | reverse complement strand
TGCCATACAGCGCGCCGCAGAAGCAGAGATTGTCGAAGCCGGTCAACTCGGGATACAGGTTGCTCTCATCGGGTACCACACCCATCAGGTGTTGGGCGGCCTTGGGGTTGTGTGTGCAGTCGATGCCGCCGACGCGGATCGTCCCGCCGTCCGGACGGGCCAGGCCGGTGAGCATGTTGATCGTCGTGGTCTTGCCCGCCCCGTTGGGCCCAAGAAAACCGAACAACTCGCCCTCGCGCACGTCGAGATCGATGCGCGCGACAGCCTCCACCCTGCCAAACCGCTTGGCCAACTCCCGTACATCAAGAGCGATTTTGCTGTCGCTACGTTGCCTGGTGCTGTTCGGAGTCATCTCTTGCCCTGGACAACCTGTAGGTAACCACCCCGTGCGGGCAGGTGATATCGAAGTAGTCTTTGGTTTCCCAATCCATCCTCTCCGTCAATGCCAGCGCCAGTTTCATCGAACTGAGCGCCGACAGTGCTTGGCAGCAGATTCCCTTGCCTTCGGGCGTCCGGGGACCCAGGATGAAGACCTCGCCGTGCTCGGTCTGGGCCAGCCCCGGACAAACGCCGGATTCGGTCTTTACATCGACAGCCTCGCATCGAATACGGTTGTACGTCATTGTCCGTCGAACCTCCCGATCCAGAGCCTTCTCCGTTCGTCACGTGCCCGCAGGGGTTACTCCATCGCCCGGCTCGGACACGACTGATTCCTGATCTCGCCGTGGCACTGGCGAACTTGCTCCGGCGGGCAGTCCTGGGGCTTGTCCTTCAAGTTTTCCGGCTTCCGGCAACCTTGCTTTCTTTCGTCGCAGCAGCACATTGCGTGGCTCCTTTCGCATTTGTGCCGGCCCCATGCCTGGGGTCCAGCAACCGGTCTATCTCCTCTCGCCACGCGGCGAGGGTTCCTTCGTTCAAGCGATAATGAACGTGATAGCCGCGCCGCTCGTCGATCACCAATTCCACGTCCCGCATGATCCGCAGATGCTGAGACACCGCGCCCTGCGTAATGTCCAACCTGGCAGCCAGGGCATTGACACACAGCGCGCGGCCCTTGAGCAACTGCACGATGCGCACCCGGGTGCTTACCGACAGCACGTTCAAGAGTCTTGCTACGCGATCTGGGTCACTACGGTCCTTCATTTTAGTATATACTAATATACTATCGCAATGACCGGGTCAACCAGAATATGCGATTTTTTTGGCACCGTTGCCGGCCGGTGGTCGGCCTCTCAGGAACACTCCTGGCGGTAGTTCAGAAGGTCAGGACCTTGTCCGAATCGCGCCCGATGGGGGCCTCCTTGGCAGCGTCAGATACCCCAGTCCGCCTGGTCGCCGGCGCGGGCGATCAGCTCGTCCAGCCTTACCGGCACGTCCAGAGACGGCTGGGGCGGCGCTGCCCCGATGAGAGGGCGCGGCTCGGGCACTCCCTGTCGGCGGTCCGTACCGGTCAGCCGCGCGCTGATACCAGCGAGAACCTGCCTCTCGGCGCCCCAGAGGTCCATGACTGCGTCGGTGATGGTAGCGTGATCGGTGGTGATGGCACCCTGGATCCAGCCTTGTGTCGCCTGGTCCGGTGCGAACATGCTGATGCCGATCTCACCGGCGTCGAGGATGCCGAACCAGTCGATCTCCAGCGCGCTGCCGTCGGCCAGGGTCAAGCGTCCTTGCGTGCCGCCGGCATTGGTGCGATCGAAGACGAGGACCAGTTCGCCGAGCCAGACCGAGTTGGCATCGAAGACGTCCCAGATCCCGGTCCTTGCCTGGGGTGTTGACACTCCAGGTGTGTCGCGCAGAGCGGCCAGCGCCACGGTGCAGCGATCGACGTGGGCGCGTGCCGACAGGTCGAGGTAGATCAACTCATCGCTCTGAGAATCCGTCCCTGGCGGTTCATCTTCGGCCAGGATGTGCGAGACCGCCTTCAGGTAGCAGGCGACGGCATCGGCCCAGACCCGGCGGGCCTGAACGCCAACCGCGTCCCGCTGGGCGACATCCTCCAGGCCCGGCGGCGCGGAGAAACCGACAAGACACGGAGCGTCACACAGCCACGCATCAATCGCGCGGAGAACGCGTGGGTCAAAGGCACACCCAATGTCGGCGTTGTCGAGAACGTGAGCGCGTTGCTGGATGACAGACGCTCTGCAGGCCAGCAGGACGCTCCTGAGCATGAGGACGTCGCTGTAGTCGATTTCGAGCATGTCCCTCAGGCCTGTCTCGGCAGGGACCAGGCGCAGGACGAATGGCGTCGGATTGTCCTGTATCGACGCGAGCTCCGCGGTGATGTCATCCATGCGATTCGCTTGGGCGCTGGGCGAGATCGGCAAGTCGTCGATGTTTCCGGTTGCCAGCGCCGCCGCATACGGCTCGAACCAGCGGAGCAGACCATCGGGCACGATCCTTTCCGCAGGATCGCCCAGCAGCATCGCGGTGCGGGCCAGCGCGTGGAGGAAGAGAAGCTCCCGGCAGGGGGAGGAGTCCCGAAGTTGAGCTTCGCGGAGTCCGGCCTCGAAGAGGTCGCAGGCTGCCGACAGGGCGGGAGGGGTCCCATGGAAAAGTCTGGCACGGCCGGCAGCGAGGCGGTCGTCAATCGTCGCGGCACCCACCGCTGCGCCGAGACCGAGGCAGATCAGAAGAACCCAAGCGGCAATGCGTGCGTCCATTCGTTTCGCTCTTTCCCATCCGATGAAGCGAGTTGGCAGGGCTTCAACTGCGTGTCGAAGCAGCCTCCGATACCGTTGTGTCGGCATCCGTCGCGCGTCAGCAGGTAGCGTCCGTCGACAACGAAGCAATTGTCGCGGACGTTCATCTTGATGCAGTTGCCTTCAAGCGTGGCGGTCGGCGTCGTCACCGTCGCGTGGCCCTGGAGCAGGACGTAGGGTGCATCGGCCTGCAGGCACGCGCGGTGGCACTGGACCTTCAGGATCGTCCCGTCCTCGTCGCGGACCTCCCAGGCCAGGTTGCGGATCTGCACCAGCGTGGTATTGGTCATATCGATCGAGACCGAGCAGTCCAGCGCGTCGCCCTGGAGATCACCGAGGACTCTGATCGGGTTGGCCTGTGAGGCGTCGACGCGGCGGGGCGCGAACAGTTCGCAAAAGTCCTCGAGCCTGACACCGGGATCGCGGCTGAAGCCGTCCATCCGTCCGAACGTGACGTGCAGATTGTCTATGCTGGCGATTTTGTTCGAGGCGGTGCGGAAGAACCCGAGGCGACCGTTCTCGGCCCGCAGGTTGTCGAACTGGACCTTGTACTCCCGCTGCGGCTCGACCAGCACACCTCTGCGCCAAGACACGAAGGGGCCCGTTTCGTTACGAGCCAAGGTAGACAGATCGGCAGGCGCGGGGCATGAGACGCCTACGCCGCCGGCAAACAACGTCCTAAAAGACAGCAGAGCGAGTATGGCGATCAACCAGGAAAGTAGGAGCACCACGAGCCTACGCCGCGTGAAAAGGTCCGAGAATGCGTTGTCCGAATTGACTTTCCAGGCCATGGAGGTCATACCTTTGCCGGCAGGCTGAGTTTCGCTGGGATAACAGCGCCTGTCATAGTAAATATCGGAGGTATGGAGTGCATGGCTAAAAATAAAATAGCAAATATAGATATTCTAAGAAATATCACCTCCCTTGATCCTCCCATGTGAGACCGCCGTCAGACCGATCCGCCACAGCGGGTCGCAGAATCTCGTCGCGAACCTCCAGCGGGTAAGGCGGTCAATGACCGGTCGAGGCGGGATGTTGACACCGGCCGCTAAACGCTCTATAGTTGCGTCCCTGCTGCCAGGGGCGGCTGCCCTGGACACCGTGCAGGGCGAGCTATTCGATGGCTACAGGCGAACGGGGCAAGGTCATGAACAGAGCAGAAGAGCGAGCGTCTGAAGGGACCGCGGGCGAGGCGCGCCTGTCCGACCGTCATGAGCCGGCATTGCTGCGCTATTTCCGCCTGCTGTGGGGGCATCGGCTGTTGATCGTATGCGGATCGCTCGCGCCGGCCCTGCTGCTCGGCGTCGTGCTGTACCTGTGGCCGAAGGACTACACGGTCACGTTTGTGTACGAGCGTCCGCTGACCGAGAGCGAGTACAATGTGCTGCTGCGCCGGTTCTACAGTTCGGAGAATCTTGAGAAGATCATCGGGCAGCTCCGGGAGAACTCGGCTCTCGGGTATGCCAGGAAGCTGGAAGAGGCAACGACGGAGGAAGCGCTCGGCAGGCTGATCCGCTTCACTGCCTCGCCGGCCTATCCGAGGCGGCTGCAAACCACCGATCCGGATACGTCCGAGCGCATCAGCGCCTTCGAGGCCCGGTTGCTCTACGTCTTTATCACCGGCGACTCGAAAGAGGAAATGGCGGGGGTCTCGGCGGCGGTCACCGCCAACGTCGAGAACATGCTGCCGATTTACGAGGTCCGTAACGCCCTCAAAGGGGCGATTCAGGAGTACAAAGTCCTCGCGGCCGAGATCGAAGACAACCGCTTTGCCCTGTCCGTGGAGCTGCAGGAGGAAAAGAAGAAGCTGGAGAAGCTGATGGGCCTGGCCGAGACGCCGACGGCCTCTGAGGGCAACGTGGTACTCGAGTTCACCGACATCCAGGAGAGCCGGGAGTTCCTGCCACTGCCTTACCAGGTTCGCGCCATCCAATCAAAGATCATCAACCTGGAGGAGACCCTGGACAGCGACCAGCAGAAGTATACCTACTATCTGAAGATCATCGACCTCAACGACAGGCTGCTTGGTGTCATCGAGGCGAGTATCCTCACGCCGTACACGGTGGCGCAGTTCCTTGACTACCTGGGTGGGCAGTTGCGCGAATGCAAGGACGAGGCGCTGGCCGATTACCTCAAGTCCTACATTCGCAAGACGCAGAACCTGATCCTGGTCAATACGCGCGCCGGCGAGAAGCCCGTCGTCTATCCCGTCCCGAAGCGCATCGCGAGCCGGGCGACACTGGCCTTCTTCGTCGGGTTGATGGTCTCGGCCTTCACGGCGGTTGCGCTGGAGTACCGGCGCGGGCGTCACGATCCGCTGCACCCGCGCCACGCTTGACCGGCGAGCCTCGACGCGGAGCGTGGCGCCGCGTCGGCTCGCAGAGGCCAGACCATGCTCTGTGACGACGAACAACGTGTCCTTTCTCGGTAGACAGCCGGCGTAAGATGGTAGAAAAGCTCAAAGGCGTATGGGGTCGCAACCGGCGGGTGCTGAGCAATTTCTTCTCCCTTTCGGTCCTGCAGTATACCACTTACCTGGTGCCGCTGATCACGCTGCCCTACCTGGTTCGGGTCCTGGGACCGGCGCGTTACGGCCTGGTCGAGTTCGCGCGGGCGTTCAGCGTCTACTTCGTGGTCTTCACTGAGTACGGATTCAGCCTCTCGGCCACGCAACAGATATCCGTACATCGCGACGATCCGCACAAGGTCTCCGAAATCTTCTCGGCGGTGCTGGTCGTACGCCTGCTACTGCTGCTGGTGAGCCTGCTGTTTCTGGGGCTGTTGATCCTGGGCGTCCCCAAGGTGCGCGCGGAGTGGCCGGTGTTTGTGTTTGCCTTCGGGACCGTCCTCGGCCAGTGTCTGTTTCCTGTATGGCTGTTCCAGGGGTTGGAACGGATGAAGCAGATTGCAGTGCTGCACGTTGCGGCGCGCATTCTGATCACGGTTTCGATCTTCGTCTTTATCCGGCGCAGCAGCGACTACCTCTACGTTCCCCTGGTGCAATCGTCGGGGATCGTCCTGATGGGTGTCAGCGGGCTGATTCTGGCGCTGCGCGTCCTGCCGGTGCGGTTTGCGTTTCCCACGCCGGCAGCGCTACGGCATCAGATCGTCAGCGGTTGGCACCTGTTCATCTCCAGGGTCGCGGTCACGCTCTGCACGACGAGCAATGTCGTGATCCTGGGGTTGCTTGCGGAGGACGTCTTTGTGGCTTACTACGCGGCCGGCGAGAAAATCGTCCGCGCCGTGACGGACGCGTTGCACATCCCGCTGTCGCAGGCGGTCTTTCCGCACGTCGGCAAGCTGGCCGCGCGATCGAAGGCCGCGGCGCTCAACTTCACCAGGCGCGTCGCCAGGGTCGGCAGCGTCGTGGCGCTGGCGCTGTCGGCGGGCCTCTATCTCGGCGCCGGCCACCTGACCCGACTCGTCTTGGGACCGGGGTTCGAAGCAAGCGTGATCGTCGTTCGGATCCTTTCCCTGCTGCCCTTCATCGTAGGCTTCAACCACATCCTCGGAATTCAGATCATGGCGAATTTCGGGTTCCAGAAGACCCTGGCACGCATCCTCGCGGCCGCCGGGGTCCTGAACATCGTGGTAGTCCTGGCCTTGGTGCTGCCCCTCAAGCATGTGGGAGTCGCGATCGCGTCGCTGACCACGGAGACACTGATCGTGGTTGCGATGTTCGTCGCGCTGCGAAAGAAGGGCTTGAACGTCTTCGCGCCGTCCGACGAATCCTCTGACAACCACCAGGTCGTGACATAGAGTCGGAGGGTCTCCTGGGCGATGGACAAGCACGGCATAGCGGTTTTCGACGTGTGCGGCACGATCACGCAGACGAACAATACGTCCGATTTCATCGCCTTCGTGCTCAAGAGGGACAAGGCCTCCAAGTATGTGTTGCTCTTCCTGATCCGGGCTCTAGCGCGTCTGTTGGGCATGCTGCGGCTGGGCTCGCGTTCGTTCCACCACGCGTTGCGGGCGCGCCAGATCGCATTGCTGAAGGGGTATCCGTCCACGCGCTTGCGGGAGATGGCCGAGCGATACGTCGACTGGCTCGACGCGCAGGACCTGTGGAACCACAAGCTCCTGGAGGCCCTCGAACAGGAACGCCAGCGCGGCAGAAGGGTGCTGCTGGTTTCCGCTGCCCTTGACCCTCCCATCCGCCAGATCGCACGGAGACTGGGAATCGAGAGCTTCCGCTGCTCCGAACTGGAAATGACCGACGAGCGCTGCACCGGGAAGCTGAAAACCGACCTGCTGGGACACAAGGAATCGGTCCTGGAGAAGCTCTCTGCTCAGGCCGATCTGCAGGAATCGTCGGTATATTCCGACAACGAGGAGGACGTCCCGTTCATGGAACACTTCGGAACGCGGACCATCGTGGTCAACGGGATCGAGTCGGCGCCAACGGGGGAGACTATGAACGCGTCGCTGCGGCACCTGGCCGACGTTCACGGCGAACGTATCTGCAAGGATGTCCATGCGGTGAACGAGCGAAACGTCCGCTGGGCCTATGTGCCCTTCCTGTACTACAGCCTGAGCCGGTTTCATAGCGTCGGACTGCTGACGGTGCTTCTGCGTGAGATCATCCCGTTCACCGTCGCCGGCTTTCTCGCGACGCGGCGTGACACCCTCGCGCTGGTGCTGATGCCGCTGTCCTTTCTGATGTTCTACGCGATCTACGAGATCGGCGGTCTGGTCAACGATCTGGCGGTCAAGCGAGAGCCCTCGGCACTGAGCCTCCAGCGAATCGCGCCGCAGGTCGATATCCACGTCGTTCCGTTCGTCACCATCCGGCTGGCGCTGGTCGCGCTGGTGTGGACGCTCGCGTCGCGCGAAGGCTACCCGATGTCGTTGTATCTCGCGGCGCTGGCTTTCTGCCTGGCGGTCTACTTCCTCCACACGCTGATTCTGGGCCGGGCGAGAATGCTCACATTCCTGCTGCTCAAGATTTGCCGCGCCTCCATTCCCGTGCTGATTCTGGCCCCGCGCCTGGGTCCGGGGACTCTGGTCGGTCTGTGCGTGACTTTCACGGCCCTGGACGCTCCCTGGCGGTTGTACGCCTACAGTCACCGGCGCGGCTTGATGCAAGGCACGCTGGCCCGATGGGTCCGTTGTGCGCCGGGGATGATTCTCACGGCGCTAGGCGTGGTGATCTATCTACTGAGTGGATCGTGGCTGGTCCTTGTGATAGCATCGTACTATGCGATCCTCGACGGTGCGACGGTCGCCTGGATGAAGGGATGATGCATGGAGCGAACAGGAGCGAACGACTGCAGGTGATGCGCTGGCTGACCAATCCGCTCTTTCTCTACGTCGCGGTCTGGACCACGGCCGGCACGCTCTACCTGCTGGGGATCAGGGCAGGCATGTTCCCCGACCTCGAGTCGATCACCGCCGTCGCGGTGCTGTTGAGTCTCGGCGCCTTCGCCTTGGGATACCTCACGTGGGCATTCTTCCACCGGCTGTCGCCAACGGACGAAACGCCTGCGCCAGCCGGTAGAACGCTGGGGTCTACCCGGATTGCCCGATGGCTGAAACTGTCTCTGCTCATGGGGATCATCGCGATGGCCCTGGGCCTGTACCGCGTGGCGGTCATCGCGGCATATTTCGATGTTAGCTTCGCGTTTTTGATCACGCATCCCGGCTGGCTGCGCCTGTGGCTGGTCATCTATCTCGGCATGAGCCATGCGCACATCGACTTCATTCCCGTTCTGATCTCGCTGGCCAGCAGCCTCTTCGCGGTCGGCTTCGTCCTGCTGGGCGTGTTTCTGTGTATCTCCCGGTCCTTCGTCCGGTTTGTCTATCTCGCGGCTTTTCTGTTCGTCACGCTTGCGGTCGGACTGACGAACCTCAGTCGGTATGAGGTGACCGTGAACGTTCTCTATCTCGTCCTGGCTTATGGTCTGACCTACGTGTCATCGGCGCGGAAGTCACCGCGGGACGCGGTCTTCGACTTGCTGCTGCCACTGGCGAGCGTGGTAGTGTTGTTTGCCACCGTCGATGTGCTGTTGGGCAAGAGCAGCGCCTACGGCCACGCCGACCGCCTCCGCGGCGCGCTGTTTTCCTTCTACTGGTACATCGCGTCTCCCCTGGCGGCCTTCAACGAGTTCCTCACCGGCTTTGACGGTCCTTATCAACTGGGCCAGTACATGTTTTACCCGTTCTACAAATGGCTGTACCGTTTCGGGTTGGTTTCCGAGCCGACCTTCGCCTTTTACGGGGAGATGACCTTCTTGCCCTTCATGACCAACGTCTATACGTATCTGCGCAACGTCTACGAAGACTTCGGGATGCTGGGGGTTGCAGTCGTGCCCTACGTCCTGGGCTGGGGCACCTGTGCCTTGCGCCCACTGGCGTTACGCAGCTTGCCGTTTCTAAACCTCTACGTCATCGTGCTGGTGCTCATTCTGTTTTCGTTCTACAACTATTTCCTGAACTCGAGTCAGATGTATCTGCAAATCTTGTTCGGCTTTGTCTTCTTCCGTTTCGAGCTCCCGCGCCGGGACGCGTCGCACGTGACGTCGGTGGTGGCTGCTTCCGCCGCTCCTGTCTGATCGAGCGATCGCTCGGATGAGATGTCTGAAGGGACGCAAATGAATGAGCCCAGGTATGTCGACGGTGAATACTTCCGGCAGCATCCGTCCTGGCATGCGGAGGACTCGGCGTGGAAAGCGCGGCACGTCATCCGCGCCCTCGAGCGCAATCATCTCGCGCCGCGGACCGTATGCGAGATCGGCTGCGGCGCCGGCGAGGTCCTGAAGCAGTTGCAGCAAAGGATGGCCCCGTCATGCATGTTTCAGGGTTATGAGATATCGCCGCAGGCCTATCGCTTGTGCGAGCCAAGGGCCAACGAGAGATTGCACTTCAAGCTCGGCGACTTCCTCCAGGACGATACACACTTCGACCTGGTGCTTCTGCTCGATCTCATCGAGCATCTGGAGGATTACTTGACGTTTCTCAGAGCGGTCCGGGACCGGGGTCGGTACAAGATGATTCACCTTCCGTTGGATCTATCGGTGCAGATGCTGTTCCGGCCCGCCCGGTTGCTGGAGATCCGCCGGCTCGCCGGACATCTCCACTACTTCACCGAGGAGACGGCCTTGCAGAGCCTCAGGGACACCGGCTATGAGATTGTCGATTCGTTTCGGACCGCCGTCGCGCTGGAGGCAGCGCCGCGCGTCTTGAGGACGCACGTGGCGAACATCCCGAGACGAGTCCTCTCGCTCTTCAGCGAACGCTTGGCCAGCCGCTTCTTCGGTGGGTATTCGCTGATGGTCCTGGCGGTCTGAGGGCCGCGTGCAAACCTTGACATCGGCGGCGCTTACGCGGATAATCTGGCGTCGCGCGGCTCTTCGCCGCCTGGCATGATGGCGCTGTTTCCCGGTTCCTGCTGTCAAGTAACCTATGAAGGTCCTTTACTGCATTCTCGACAATCGCTTTGGCGGGCCGCACCGGCTGGCGCACAGCGTGTCACTGCGACTGCGCGAGCATGGCATCGAGACCATCTTCCTCACCGGGCGCAAAACCGACGACGTGTGGCAGCCTGAAGGCACCACGGTGTTCCACCTCAGGCACATCCAGTGCTACCGACGACGTCACCCCTTCGTGAACCTGATGCTGTTCTGTCTCTTTCTGCCTGCCAACGTCTGGCGAATCCGCGGCATCATCCGCTCCCACGGCATTGGGATCGTCCACATCGATGGTGTCACGAACCTGGTTCCGGCCCTGGCGGCCTGGTCCGCACGGACACCCATCGTTTGGCTCTACAACGACCACCTTCCGGCGGTGGTTCATCGGCTCCTGCTTCCCGTTGTCGCACGGCTGTCGGCGTCAGTGATTGTCCAAGGCGAGAAGCTCAAAGCGCACCGCACGAGGGGCGTCGCCGGGCTCGAAGCCAAAACGACGGTGCTCCATTCATGCACGGACCCGGCCGAGTTCGACCCGGCCCGATACGATTCCGAAAGGAAAGGATGCCTCAAACGCGATCTGGGGATCCCGGCCGATTGCGCCGTAGTCGGGATGATCGGAAACCTGAACCGCCTCAAAGGCCATGCGTACTTCATCCAGGCGGCCGCCAGGATAAAGGAAGAGGTCCGGCCGGTGAGGTTCGTGATTGTGGGCCGGAAACTGGACACAGCCCCTGGCTATTGGGAGCAATTGCAGCGGCTGACGACGGAAAACGGGCTGGAAGGCGACGTCATCTACACCGGCTTTCAGGCCGATGTGCCCAGTCTGATGGCGATCATGGACGTTTTTGTCCTGGCCTCGGTTCTGGAATCCTGCCCTGTGGTCGTCCTCGAAGCAATGGCCATGGGGATTCCGGTCGTGGCGACTGACGTCGGGGCGGTTTCCGAATTGCTCGCGAACGGCACGGCGGGAACGATCGTACCCATCCGAGATCCCGACGCGATCGCTCGGGCCGTGATCGAGGACCTTACCGGACCGCCTCAGCGCGTTCGGGCCATGACGCAGGCCGCCAGAGGGAGGGTCGAGGAGGTTTTCGCGTTGGACAAGATAGCCGACCGGCAGAAGGACCTCTATGAAGTGGTGCATCGGCGCTCGGGGAGACGCCAGCCTGCCGCACCTTCCCACAGCCCGGAATAATGGAGGGTATTTACAGAAGCGTGGATTCTGTGTATAGAGTATTGTTTTGGCTTCGCACTTGCAGGCCGAAGAGGGATTTTGTCAACGTAGCGTCGCGCCAAGGGGTACCCGGTGGACCTCGCAGGAATACCTGCACCGGCTGGCGCGACTCGCAGCCGCATCATCGTCGGCCTTGAAGCGGTCGACCGGGAGGAGTCGAAGCTCCCGGTGGGAAAGGAATCGGTATTGTGTGCGCAAGGGAAGGCCGGTCCATGATTTATGAATCGGGCGAGGTTCTCGGTGCCGTGTCCTCGGCGCAGGCCTGCTCCGCTGTTGTCCAGCGTCAGAAGGCGCCTCTGTCCGGACGTAGTAGCGACCGTCGCACCATGCTGTCGATTGTCATCGTCAACTACAACACCGAGAAACTGCTCCAGGGCTGCCTCGAATCGGTCTACGGGGGCGCCAACGGGACCCCGTTCGACGTCTGGGTGGTTGACAATCATTCACGCGACAGCAGCGTCGAAATGGTCAAGTCGCGCTTTCCCAAAGTCAAGGTCATCGAAAGCGAATCGAACCTGGGCTTCTCGCGGGCCAACAACCTGGTGATCTCCCGCAACGAATCAGATTATGTCCTCCTGCTGAACCCGGACACCCTGGTTATCGGGGACAGTATCGACCGCATGGTCAAATTCATGGACGAGCATCCGAAAGTGGGTATCGCCGGTTGCAAGGTGCTCAATGCCGACCGGACGCTCCAGCTTGCCTGTCGCCGTAGCATCCCTACGCCCAAGGTGGCGTTTTATCGGCTGACCGGCCTGAGCAAGCTGTTCCCTAAGCACCCTGAGGTGGCCAGGTACAATCTGACCTACTGCGATCCGGAGGAAACGCACGAAGTGGACGCGGTCTCCGGCGCCTTCCTGATGATCCGTCGCAAGGCCGTCGAGGACATTGGCCTGCTGGACGAACGGTTCTTCATGTACGGCGAGGAGCTCGATTGGTGCCTCCGCGCCAAACGGGCCGGCTGGACCGTGATGTATCATCCACTGGCCGAGATCATCCACTACAAAGGTGAATCCACCAAGTACAACAGCCGCAAGGCCGCCCTGGAGTTCTACCGGGCCATGTACCTGTTCCACAAGAAGCACTTTGCCAAGGATTACTCGACAGTGATGAACTTCCTCATCTACGCCGGCATCATCGTCAAAGCCTTCTCCTCCTGGCGAAGCTTCGTGTTTTCCGCCAAGGTCGGTTCCCGCACTTGAGACGCAATAGCCAGCCCCTCGCTAGGGCGTCTTGTATACCGTGATCCTCGAAGGACTTCCTTCGTTCGCCTCGAAGGTATGCATCTCGCGCCAGCCGGTGGGCGCTGAGTGGGCAGAGTTGCCTTCGCTGATAGTCACAATATAGTCGGCCCTCCGGGGGTCAGGGCTCTGGTCGTAAGTCAGCCCCTGTCGTTCCGCGTAGAAGCTGATCCGCCGATCGGGCACCGCGATCACCTCCTCGGTCCCGGTGTTCTCGCGCAGCCACTGGGCGACCCGACGGTAGCTCGCTTTGTCGGCGCCCGGCGGCATCAGCAGTTTCGGCAGGGACATGGGACCGAGCGCCAGGGCCACAAGGAAACCGAACCAGAACCGCTCGGAGAGGGACCCGGGCAGACGCCGGTGGCTGACGAAATCGGCGCCTGCCTTGATCCAACGCGCCATGACCCAGCCGCCCGTCGGGACGTGGAACATCGCCAAAGCCACCAGCACCAGGCAGTAGCGCCGGGCCGGACCAGGCTCGACCCACACGTAACGCGTGAGGAGCAGCCCGAAGTTGACCACGATCACCGCCACGGTCAGAGCACGCTCACAGGAGCCTGCCTCGTCCTTGAGATAGCGAAAGAGGCCCAGACCAAGCGGCACGATGAGGAAATACATGATGTCGGCGCCGAAGGCGTCGGCGATCTCGTACAAGGCCTGCCCGATTCTACGGGCCACCGGCTCTTGTGGCACCGCCATCAGGGCAGCCTGGCCCGTGGGGCCTGGCTCGACCGCTGCGACCGGCGGAGCGCTCGTCGCTGAGGCTTGCTCCGGCGTACCGACCGTGATGCGGACAAGCTGGCAGCTCTGCACGGCCCCGTCGTCAGCGATGATATTGAGATGGTGCTCACCCTGCTGATCGGGACCGGGTTGCCATCTAAGCGTTGCGGATTCCAGGCCCAAACCGGCCGGGACGTCCGCCGGACCGTGCGCATACCACGCGGTGATTTCGGGCTGGGAGGTCGTGTCGGACTTATCGAGCGTCCAGCACGGTGCTCCTGTTTCGCTGCGAGACTCGCAGATGGGCCTGGCATCGTTCGGAGCGTTATCCGGCGCGAAGGCATAGAACGCGATGCCTTCGTAGTGCCAGCCGTGTTCGGCGTCTGCCAATAGCGCCTCACGTCGGGAGGCGCTGGCCGTATAGACGTGCCAGGCGCCAACCGACGACCAGAAGCGGTGGACCGGCACGAGCCCGGCCGCCGCGCCGGGTTCGGTCCAGGCGTAAAAGGCGATCCCGTCGTACGCGTGGGTTTCAGGCCGGTACGTTACGACCATCCTGTCCTTCTCGCGTTCCGACGCGATCAGGAAGCAGTCGCCGGTGGCCTCCGTGCGGAACCGATAGATCGGCCGGGATCCGTGCGGCGCCGCCACCACCGTCAGTGTCACGTCGTCGCCGTCAGGGTCGGAGACCTCGATGGACAGTTCGAGGCGCCGTCCAACAGAGACGTCGAACGCCAACACTTGTTCGCTGGCCGACAGGCCACCGACGGATGTAATCACCGGCGGGTCGTTCGAACCCGACCGGCGCAACTGGTGTGGGAGCACCGTCCCGCTGGCCAAGTGGTACGGCGCCGCGACGACCGCGAAGCACGCCGCCAACGCCAGCACCGCGCCGACCGAGCGCGACCGGCCCATCCGCCTGCCGCTCAGCCAGGCGGCGACCAGCCCGACGACGCCATAGACGACCAACTGCGCGCTCTCGGGCCGGATCAGGTAGCCCAAGCCCACCGCCAGCCCGACCAGACCGAATCCCCACCAACAACCGCTGCGCAGCGACCACAGCAGCAGCCAGAAGCCCAGCGCCAGAAACATCAGGTAAGGCCACTCGCGCAGGACAACGCCGCCATAGTGAGCCGGATAGGGCAGGAAAGTGAGAATCAACACCGCCCAGAAGCTCCGGCGTGCGTCGGTCAGGAGCCTGCCGGCGAAATACAGACACACCAGCGCCAGTATCCGGCAAGAGAGCGTAACCGCCTGCGCCGAGTAGACCCACACGAGCACCGAATCGCTCTGCACGAACAGGCTCGCCAGCTTGTGGATCCCGAGCAGCAGCAGGGGATAGCCGGGAGGGAACTGGCCCGCGACCGTCCAAGTGTGCCGAGTGAGCTGCTGAGCCTGGCGGATGTAGAAGACACCATCCGGCGTGATGAGCACGCACGTGACGATCAGATAGACCCCGATTGCTAGCGCCGCGCCTGTGATGACGCCCAGGTGCAAGAGATCCTGCCTGAGATCGTGGCTTTTCATAGACTCCGTCCCTGCATGGTCTGAATCGATTTGCAGATTAAAACAAGCGGGCCCTGGCGTGGACAAGGCTTTTCTGCGACGCGACCGACTGCCGGTGCAGTCCGATGCTGTCGTAGTCGTGAATGTCTGGCACCGGCAGCGGTGCAGACCGGAAAAAGATTGAAGCATGGATGCCCTCGGGTAGAATGAGCGTCCCGTGGGCGGTCGGCGGTCCACCCCCAGCATGGAACGCCGTGCTCTCGGCAAACGCAGAAGAATGTAAGGTGGGTTCTCAACCCACGCGTCTATTGTTTAAGGTCCCTCCGGTGCGAATCGCTCTGGGTCAATTCAACGCGGTCGTCGGCGACCTGGCAGGTAACGTCGCGAAGGCCAAGAAGATGGTGGCGCAGGCGGTCCAGGCCGGTGCCGACCTGGTGGCGTTTCCGGAGCTGTCGATCTGCGGTTACCCGCCTGAGGACCTGGTCTACAAAAACCACTTCGTCGAGGATTGCCGTGTCGCGGTCGAGGAGCTGGCGTTGGCCTGGCCCGAGCAGACCGTCGTGATGGGCTTCGTCGAGCGGTCCGGCGGCAAGCTCTACAACGCCGCGGCCGTTCTCCAGGGTGGACGGATCGTCGAGACTTACCACAAGTGCGAGCTGCCCAACTACAGCGTTTTCGACGAACAACGCTATTTCAAGTCCGCCTCGCGCCGTGTCGTCATCGAGGTTGCCGGCCTCAAGGTGGCGCTGACGATCTGCGAGGACATCTGGGAGACCGAATGGCTCGCCGGTTTTCTCGCCGACGCCGGTCCGCTCGACCTGGTGCTCAATATCTCCGCGTCGCCTTTCCACCTGGGCAAGATCGCCGACCGCAGCCGCGTCATCGGTCTGTGCGCGCAGGCGTTTAAGTGCGCCGTCGCCTACTGCAACCTCATCGGCGGACAGGACGAGTTGGTCTTCGACGGTCGCAGCATCCTGGCGGATTCGACCGGCAAAGTCGTAACGATGGCCAAGGCATTCGAGGAAGATCTGCTCATCGCCGACGTCCAACGCACCGATGCCGGCGTAGCCGTCGCACCGGCGCACGCACCGGCGCCGCAGCCTGAGAACGTGCTCGACGAGGTCTACCAGGCGCTTGTGCTGGGCACGCGCGACTATACGGCCAAGAACGGCTTCAAGAAGGTCCTGCTCGGTATCAGTGGTGGGATCGACTCGGCAGTGACCGCCGCGATTGCGGTCGAGGCGCTCGGCGCGGAGAACGTCCTCGGTATCACCATGCCGTCCCGCTTCAACAGCCCTGAGACGATCGCCGACTCGAAGAAGGTAGCCGACAACTCAGGCTTCGAGCTGCTGACAATCGCCATCGAGCCGATCCTCAAGCCCTTCAACGACGCGCTGGCGGCGCACCCGGCCTGGGACGAGCAAGGCATCGCCTACGAGAACCTCCAGGCACGCATCCGCGGCACGATCCTGATGTCACTGAGTAACCAGATCGGCGCTCTGGTCCTGACGACCGGCAACAAGAGCGAGACGTCCGTCGGCTACAGTACGCTCTACGGCGACACCGCCGGCGGCTTCGCGGTGATCAAGGACGTGCCCAAGACGATGGTGTACCGCTTGGCCGCGTACATCAACGAGCGTGCCGGTCGCGAGATCATCCCCGCCGACGTCATCACGCGCCCGCCCAGTGCCGAGCTGCGCCCCGACCAGAAGGACGCCGACTCCCTGCCCGACTACGACCTTCTCGACAAGATCATCAAGGCCTACGTCGAGGAGGACAAGTCCGCGCGGGAGATTATCGACCTGGGCCTGCCTGCGAATGAAGTGACCCGCGTAATCCGCCTGATCGACCTGAACGAATACAAACGCCGCCAGTCCCCTCCCGGCGTGCGCATCACCCCCAAAGCCTTCGGCAAAGACCGCCGCCTGCCCATCACCAACCACTACCGCCCCTCCGTCGCCCCGGTCCATCGGTCGCAATAGTCGCATGTGGCACCGCCGCCCCCGGCGGTGAATCGTCCAAGGTCTTGCGGTCACGCGGCTCGTTTCGCCAATCGGCTGCGTCCGCTCGCTCATTTCCATTGCCTCGCGAGCGACATTGTGCTAATCTAATCTCATGAAGCTTGGCAGCGATATTCAGACGTGACGGAGATTCGGCATGTCAACGGACCCGATTGTGGAAGAGGTGCGTGCGGTGCGAAAGGAGATCGAGCAGCAATACCCCGACGCCGAATCATTCTACCTACACCTGCGGCAGGAACAGGAAGTCTATCGCGACCGCCTGATCAGGCGCGGCCC
Source organism: Sedimentisphaerales bacterium (assembly GCA_016927855.1). Lineage (GTDB taxonomy): Bacteria > Planctomycetota > Phycisphaerae > Sedimentisphaerales > Anaerobacaceae > JAFGLV01. The sequence goes on along the minus strand of JAFGLV010000130.1, from coordinate 12,187 downwards.
GAAGGATGCCGGGCGAGCGTAGGTGTTTTCGATTGCGCCGGGAAGACTGGCGCCTGGAACGGGGCGTGCGCCTTCAGGGCCAAGAGTAGTGTGATTTGAAGGGGAAGAAGATGAGACTCAGAGCATCTATCGCGGTAATCATGATACTGTTTGTGTGTAGGTTTGGCATCTCCGCACCGGGTGCTGCTCAAGACGACGGCGAGGGTGTTTCGGCTGTCTTCGAAGGCTTGGTGTCGTTCGATGAAAGTGTCTTGCAAGCAGCACTGAAGGCCAAATACATACAGAAGCCCCCTGACACGATGATGCCGGGTCGCGAGTCGCTTCGCTATCTCGTCGGCCTGTCAGGTGTTACCGTATGGATCTCGCCTGGCCTCAAGGAGTGTGGTGTCACAGAAGAGATTGTTCGAGCGCGGACCGAATTGAGGCTCCGGCAGAATGGCATCCTGGTGACTGAGCCGCCTCGGGATCCAAATGGCTTCAAAGCGTGGATGTTGTCGCATCCGAGAAGCATTTTCAACATGGCGAGCTTGTTTGTATCCATGGAGAGCATTTCCCTCTCTCGTTCAGGCATCATGGCGGTCAGTGTAGAAGTGTCCCAGAGCCAACTCGCAAATCTCCTGTCTGCTGAGAGACCTGTAGTTGTGCTGCTCGAGACTTGGACCAAGGGCGAGCACGTCATAGGGTCACGCCAACGCGTGGCGGCGGGTTGCTTTGACGCGATGAACGAACTCCTCGATATGTACTGCAACGACTGGCTGGCGACACATCCTGCGACTACACGGATACACAGCGATCCCAACAGCACAACACCTGATGATAAGGACTAGCAGATATGAGGACGCCCGAGGAGCTCCGGGGAGCCTCCAAAGCTCTGTATTATGAGTTGCTGATGCTTGATGCTACCGCCAGAGCGCTGTCACCGCGGACAACTCATGAACCTCACGTCGGGAACGCCATTTTGGAGTCGTTCCTTGTTCACGCGCGGAATCTCATAGACTTCCTCTATCTACCAAAAGGTGGCGCCGATGATATTCTCGCGGGAGATTTTTTCGAGAAGCACGATGACTGGCGGCGACTTCGCCCGAAGGAGAGTGCTGCTCTCAAGGTCGCCAAGAAGAAGATGAACAAGCTCCTCGCGCATCTCACATATAGTCGATTGAAGACGGGGGAGACAGATAGTAAGTGGGACATCATGGGCCTGAGAAGCGAGATCGTTTCGAGAATGGCAGTCTTCGTCGATAACGTCGCAGCCCACATTATTGACACGACATTAGCAGACTTGATGTGTGCTTGCCGACATGGGGTCTCAGCACATTAGGGACATCTCATTTCAAAGGATGGGAGCATGGACATCACGACTCTCGGACTGAAACAGTCCTATGCGTTCAAAGAGACTCATATTCCATCGGTTCTTGACGGGGAGAACATACGTGCCTGTCTGAGAGACAAGGTTGCCCCCGCTATTCGTAAACTGGAGGCCGAGGGCCTCATAAATGGATTTCATCACATCATCCATGAGAAGATGGATCTCAGGCTCTCCTCCGGCAACTGGAGCCAACATGAGCAGAGAATCCAAGGAGTACTCTCGGCTCATTCGATTCCCACTGAGCTTAAAGACTGGCAACTCCTACCCATTGAGTGCTACGGCGGTGAAACAGGAGTCTCACTCTGCTACAACAATCTTGAATTCAACCGTCGTCTGTGCATGGCTCTAGTTGAAGCTTCATCCGAAACCAGTGATAAGGCGGTCCGAGACAAGTTGATGAGGCTCTGTCCCCATCGATGGGTTCATTACCTCTGCAACCAGTCTGGCCATCTCAACATGGAGCAGATCGTATTTGAACTGGAAGATGCCTTCGGGTGGCTCTGTGATTTCACGTCAAGAAACCGACACGATCCGCAAGCGTCGAAGATCGTTAGCCAAGTCATATCCCAAGTCGAGACGAAGATCGCAGCGTTCAGGAAGTGTCTCGCCAACGTAACTGGCGAGTAGAGCGTATTCCATGCGTCGTTTTCATCCATTTGCGGAGGGCAATATTCGATGCTGATCGACTTGCAGAAGCTGGCGGGGCAAGAGGCGCATGATCTGTCGGCGGGGGCGATTGTACCGCGAACGCAAGGCCGCATGACGCAACCGGATAACGAAACGAGCGGCGCAACCGACAGACGTGGGACGAGTCCCTCGATGGGACAAGAAGGAGCCTGAAATGGCGGCATATCTAATCGCGCGTCTGGCAGTGTCTGAGCCGGAGGCTCTGGCGGGATATCTGAAGGCGACACCGCCGGTGGTGGCGAAGTACCGTGGCACGTTCATCGCGCGGGGCGGCGCAACGGTGACGTTCGAAGGGCCACAGGAGAACCGGCGGATCGTGCTCATCGAGTTTCCCACGCTGGACGACGCGAAGGTGTTCTACCATTCGCCGCAGTACGCCGCGGCGCGGAAGCTGCGGGAAGGGATCGCGGTGGCAGAGCTCATGGCGGTCGATGGGGTTCGCTGAGCGCAGGACGAACAGAGACGCGCAACCGTCAAACGACGGCCGCCGCATCGCGACGGGCGGCCGCTCATACCTGCGGAATTCCTATCAAAATACTCGAACTGCCGCCATCCGCCGGGAGTATTCTCCAAGAACGCAAACGTGAATGAGTCAAACGGTCATTCGTGTCGCAGGGTCGGTGCGTCCCTGCGGTGAACGGATCCGGTGCAACCGTGGGAAAGGGAGAAGGCCATGAGGTTCGTGCTCTTCTTTGACTCGATGCTGACCCCGAAGATCATCACCTTCGTCTACTGGTTGGCTCTACTCGGCGTCGTGATTTCCGCGCTGACCACCATGTTTGGCGGGTTTGGCGGAGTGACCTTCGGCAAGTTCTTGATGGGGATCGGCATTCTCGTCGGCGGCGGGATCGGCGCGCGGATCTGGTGCGAGCTGCTGATCGTCCTGTTCAAAATTCACGAGAACGTCCGGAAAATCGCGGAGAAGGGTTGAGCGCGAGCATCCGAACAAGAGGGACCGGCACCCGCGCCATAACGCCTTCGCGCGCCGGTCCCTTCGTTTGCTGAGTGTGAGCCGTCTTCGTGTCTCGCATAATTCGGACTGCCGATTTGACAGAAGGCGCGCCAGCGAACATGATAGGTGCATGGTCAAAGGTCGCGCTATCATGGTCGTTTGTGCGGCTTGCGTGCTGAGCGGTCCGGCCGCGGGGCAGAGGAAGGAGCTGCCCGCGCGGCCGCCGGGGAGGTGCTTTCCGTTGACGACGCGCGAGCATCGTGACGCGGCGACGTTCGAGCGGGGCGCGCCGCTGGTCGGGACGACCTACTTCTACTGGTACGACATCGACAGCCAGGCGCACATCAAGAACACCGACGGCTCCGACGCGCTGACGACGCACCCGGCCGACATGAACGATCTGAGCTACAAGCGCTCCTCCTGGCATGAAGCGCAGCTACGCGACATGATGGACGCCGGGATCGACTTCCTCATGCCGGTCTACTGGGGCGTGCCGGGTGACTACGACGGCTGGAGCTTCGTCGGCCTGCCGCCACTCGTCGAGGCGCATGCGGCGCTGGAGCGAGCCGGCCTGCACCCGCCGGCCATCGGGATGTTCTACGACACGTCGATCCTCTCCTGGAACCGCTTCAACACCGACGGGAGCAACTACCGCGTGGACCTGACGAGCGATTTCGGCAAGGAGTGGTTCTACACGGCCATCCGCGATTTCTTCAGCCTGATTCCGCCGGACAAGTGGGCGCGGATCGACGGCAAACCCATCGTGTTCCTGTACGAAGCCGCGTTCGCAGGTGGACAAGACCCCCAGCGGCAATTCACGCACGTCAAGGAACGATTCGAGGCGGATTTCGGGGTCGAACCGTTCATCGTCAAATCCTCCGGCTGGCAGGGCCGGGCGGACGCGACGTATTCGTGGGGCGGCGCCGTCAGCGGGCCGATCTTTTTCGAAGACACCGCGGCGCTGGGTCCGGGCTACGATCACAGCGCCGTGCCCGGCCGCCAGCCTCTGATCGTGGATCGTCGCGACGGACAGACGTACATCGAGCGCTGGACGAAGCTGCTGCAACTGCCGCCCAGGCAACGTCCCTGGCTGGTCCACGTCGAAACCTGGAACGAATGGCACGAGGGGACCGACGTCGCGCACTCGCGCGAGTATGGCCGCAGCTACATCGTCTTGACGCGCTTGTTCGCGGATATGTGGCACGCCGAGACGCAGTTGCGACTGGGCTCGGGCTACGCCGACGCAAACGAAGTGGCATGGGAGCCGGGTGCCGCGAAGGGCCTGAGCCTGCGTCCCGCCGGTGGCGACGGAAACTGGCGAACGGGCCGATACGGCGAAAGGAACGCGGTCGTCTGCTCGCCCAATCCACATTCCGAATCGGTGCGGTACCTGTATTTCGACGTAGACGACGCGTTCGCTTATGGCCTGCGTGGTCAGGCGACGGGCGTGACGGTGACATACCGGGACGCCGGGTGTCTGGTGTTCGGCGTGGAGTACGACAGCACTGTCGCGGAAGGGCCGCTGGCCGGCGCCTTTCGGTCTGCCGGCAGTACCGCTGTCGCAGACGCAAGTGCGTGGAAGACGGCGCGTTTCACGTTGCCCGACTGCGGTTTCATGGGGCGCTGCAATGGCGCAGACCTGCGTCTGTTCGTCACGGGTGGAGACCTGGAGCTGGCGGTGACGCGCGTCACGGTCTCGAAGAAGCAACCGTGAAACGCGGCGCGCTCAGTTCACGATCTCGATCTCGAGCGGGGCGCTTCGGACCTCGATTCCCTCGAACACGAAGGCGATCTGGATGATGTGACGGCCCTCGGTGAGCCGCCGGGCCGCTTCCGGCGGCAAGCTCAGCGGCAGGTCTGCCAAGTCGGATCCGGGACCGAAGGACGTCATCCTCACGCCGGAAGAGGCGGGAGCAGGCCAGTTGAGCCACTGCCGGTCGATTGCGACGCGTTGCGGTTGCAGTGGTTCGACGGGCAGCGCGAAGATGCGCTTGCCTTGGTTGCGCAGGTCCACCTTGAAGACTGGCGTCTCGCCGGCTTGCCAGAGCCGCTTCACGGGCCGCAGGCGGCATTGCAGGCCGTCGGCAGGATTGCCCCACGCCGGAGCGGTGAATTCCGTCCTCCCGCCGGTCGTGGGCCTGGCGGATTCAGCCGACTGCCGGTGGCAGCCCCACCCACACGCCGCCAGCAGCCAGAAAAGCAGCAAGATGCCCTTTCTCGCGTCAGCCATAGGTGTCCTTCCAGGTTCCGCATTGTCGTTGGCTAAACGCAGGCCATTATAGAGCAGACGCGCAGGCAAACCAGCACATTTCAACCGGAACCCGCCTTTCGGACCTGGGCGGACGTCGTCAAGGCCTGTGCCAGGCCTGGCGGCGTCGAGTTCTGCGGGCCTGATTCCGCACTTTTCCTCCATTTATCCACGTTCGGACACAAACGACACGCCTCGCCCTGATAATACAGGGTAATTAGTTAGGAGGGCGTATCTCCACAGATAAAGCAAGTCCGCCCCATTTCACGGTGCGGTCCTGGCCATTCGTAAGACCATGGCACAGCCGTACTTAAGAGCTCATTGGCGCCGGTACGCCGCAGAGGCGAGAGTTGGGTATTTGGCAGCCTGTTATTATTCTCGGCTTTCAGGACTTTTCCGGCACGGTTTTCGCACGGCCCGGCGCAAGTTATCCACGACTTATCCACATCCACACACATACCGGTGGCAGTGACCCCTGCGCTGTCCTTTCTTCCTGGCGGTTGTACGAGCGGAAGCGCTCCGATGTCGTCAATATCTATGATGCCGGGACCGGCTGCCCATGGGCAGCGGGAGCGGCTGTGACGGATTTATGGGACCCGCAATGTGGTCTATCCGGCGCCCGGCCGGCCGGGAAGACGACGCGACTGTGGGAAAAAATCTCGGCCGAGTCCCGATAATGGCTGTGTCTGCGTCACGGCGCAGCCGATTTCCCACGCAGGTGCTCCGTGGGGTGGCCCAGCCCTTCAATTCTCTTGACATGAGGTCGCAAATTGGGTAAACTAACGCTATCAATCGCCGGCAAGGCGAACGATTCTAACTGGGGGGTGCTCGACAATCTCCTGCTGGGGCACCAATGATAGAGTTGACTTGGTAGCGCATTGGCATTGATTCATCCGTGGGGGGTGGTTCTTTGCACGTCATCTGAACCGACGGTTCAGAACTGACTCTTGATACCGATGCTCTCGGTCCATTCGCACGGAGCAACTACGGGGCCGGCGCGGTGACAACTCATGGGGGTGCGGTGACATGAAATGGTCCAAGACGCAGACGATGGTGATGATCGGCGCGCGACTGGCGCTCTCGCTGTTCACGACGGGTCTGGCGCAGGCCGACACGGTGGACATCGTGCACGACGGCTTCGGTGCTCACGGCGTCGCGACGTTCTGGGGTGCCGGTTACACCGGTGCCGATGCTCAGGCAGGCGTCTACATGCTCGATAAGACCGGTGATACCGGCATCGGCAACACTTGGTCGAACGGCCTGATTCCGGGCTTCTGCATTGAGCTGCACGAGTCGGCGCCGCAGGCGACGTATACCTACAACGTCGGCGCGCCCGACAACGTGTACAACAGCTATACCGGCGAAGTCCTCGGCAGCGTGAAAGCGAACTACCTGCGCGAGCTTTGGGCGACGCATTACGATCCCGCCTGGGCCAGCGGCGGGTCGTACACTGCCCAGCAGAACAGCAACGCCACCGCCTTCGCAGCGGCGGTGTGGGAGATCGTCTATGAGGACCTGCCGACCTCGCCAGCGGGCTGGGACGTCACCACCGACGGCACGGCCGGCAACGGCGGGTTCTGGGCGCTGGACTTCGACTCCGCAACCGCCAACAAGTGGCTGCACGGACTGACCGGCAGCGGGCCGAAAGCCGATCTGCGCGTGTTCGTCAATCAGGGGGGACAGGACTACCTCGTCGCCGTGCCTGAACCGGCCACGCTGCTGCTACTGGGTTTGGGCAGCGCGTTCAGCATAGCCGGTCGGCGCCGACGACAGGTGCTCGCGTAGGGTGGGGGCTTAACGCACGCGTGAACTCCACACAACAGACGACAGACCTGGATATTCAGGAGGAGAGAAGATGAAGACTTCTTTAGCGACTATAGTCCTGCTCGTCGCCGTGACGACGACGCCCGTGCTGGCCGAGGTGGCGACGCCGGCCAACATCCTGCAATTCAGTCCCGCGCCCGACACCACCGGCGGCTGGTCCTACAACGGCGCCGGCGTCCTCAGCTTCGACCAGGACATCGTCATCGACAACGCCTTGGGCAGCAACTACGACGCGCTGACCGGCGCGCACATCTACCTGCCCACGTTTCAGGTGGGCGGCATTCCGAACGCACCGTACACGCTGACGCCGCTGGGCAGCTCGCAGATCACGATCACCAGCGCCGACAACAGCACCACGTACCTGACCGGCACGCTGGGCGCCGGCGACTTGTCCACGATCGGGACGGTAGCAGGTGGCTTCACGCAGTTCCAGGTTGATGTCACGAACTTGTTCGTCACGCACGAAGGGCACGCTCTGGGCTCAGCGGCGCTGACGATTCTCGAAAACTTGCACTTACCCTCGCTCGACTTCGAGCTTTCGCTTCAGGGTGGAAGTGGATCGGGCTACTACAGTTTCGCCCAGATGCTGGACGGTGGCCATCTCGGCAGCGGCGGTTTCAGCGGCGCCATGTCGGTGCCGGAACCGATGAGCATCGCGCTGCTTGGTCTCGGCGGCCTCGCTCTGCTCCGCAAGCGACGTCTGCAACACTGACCTGAAGCCCCCCTTATCACTGGAAGGACGGGCCGTGGTCGTCACAACGCCACGGCCCGCGATTTTTGCGCCGACCTCGGGGTCCCTCTCCGAGCGGGTAGAAGGGTGCCTCCTCCGTCGATTCCACGCCTGCATACACCACCTTCGATCCAGACGGACAATTTCGTCTCAGCGTGTTATCATTCTTGAGGAGGCAACGCACCGCGGCGGTTTGCACTCGAGCGCAGGACATCCCAGGCCCGCCTCGCTCGCAGACGTGACGCGCAGGCTCCCGGCAGCCTTATAGATATGGAGGCCCAAATCGGGCGATTGTGTTGGCGCCGGCGGGTGGTAGAATGGGTCCGGCGCCGGCAAGGCGGCGGCGTGCGGCTATAGGGAAAGGTGGAGAGAAATGGTACGGACAGGGCGTGTGGAGCGACCAAGCGAACTAAGACGCCGGGGGCTGGCTTTCGGGCTGACAGGCCTTTGGGTGGCGGCTGTACTCCTGGCGGGTTGCGCCCAGCAGAAGGCGTATAAACGCGGTGCCAGGCTGTCGGAGCAGGGACAGTACGAGCAGGCGGTCGCAGAGCTGGAGAAGGCCATCCAACTGGCGGAGGACAACCGCAATCGCCGCACGGCTCAGCGCTACCGCGAGAAACTCGATGAGACCAAGCGCCTGGCGAGTGAGTTCTACTATCGCAACGCGGAGCAGGACTTCAGGCGAGCGGACCTGGCGGGCGCACTGTCGTCCATCGAACGAAGCATCAAGTACCGTCCGATCGCGCCGCAATACCTGGCCTTTCGCGACCGCATTCAGAAGGCCATCGCCGAAGCCGAGCAGATACGCGCCGAAGCGCTCTCGCTTGCCGACCAGAGGCAGTGGCAGGTCGCCGTCGAACGCATGAACGAGGCGTTGCGCATGCACCGAACCCTGCCCGGCGGGACAGGCGACCTGAAACAGATTCAAGAACGCGCGTATCAGTACCACGTGAGTCAGGCGCAGGAGCAGTTGCTCGGCGACAATCTGGCAGCCGTCGAAGCGGAAGCGCAATCGGCGCTAACATATCGCCAGGGTGGGAACGAGGCCAGGAATCTGCTTCAAACCGTCAATGACCGGCGCGAGGCGGCCGGTCTGGTCACGCGCGGCCAGAGCCTGTTGCAACAAACCGACTACGAAGAGGCGCTGCGTGTTCTCCAGCAGGCCCAGCGACTGCATCCATCGCGCGCCGGGCTGTCCGACCTGGTGGACCAGGCGCGACGCGGCGTGTGCGACGAATGGCTCGGTCAGGGGCGCGAGGCCCTTGCCGGCGGCCAGTACGCGACCGCCTTGAAGCTCTTCCAGAGGAGCCGCGACCTGCTGTCGGGCTATGGTAGCGTTGACGCTCTTATTGCGGATGCCCAATCGCGGCTGGCGCAGAGTCATCTCGAGCTCGCAGAGCACTGCCTCACGAGCGGCTACGCCGGCGCGGCCGCACTGCACGCGACGGTGGCGCTTGGTTACGAGCCGACCCTGTTCGAGGCGCAGCGCCGGCTTGGACAGGCCATCGGCCAGGTGCAGGAGCAGGTGCGCTACACCATCGACTTCGTGGGCTTTCAGGCCGCCGACGAGCACCGCGCGACCGCGAACCGGTTCGAAGCAGCGGCGCTGGAGCATCTGATGCGTGCTAAGCCCCAGAATGTCTTGCTGGTGCAGCGGACCGAGGAGGAGGCTCAAACCGCAAACGACGACGCGCTGCTGGGTGGCGAGATCTTCGACAGTCAAGTGAGCAGCGAGACCAAGCACACCGGACAAGGCGAGTCGATTTATCAAGATGGGTTTCGCCCCGAGCCGAATCCCGATCACGTTCAGGCCTCGGCCGATCTCGAGGTGGCCGTCGAGGAGTTCGAGCACGCCCGCAGGGTCCTGGCGGAGGCCGAGGCCCGCCTGGCGCGGTACGAGCGAGCCGATCCCGCCGACGCCGAGGCGCAGGCCCGCAAGCGCCGCGCCCAGGCCGACGTCGCCGAAGCGCGCCGGCGGCTGGTGAACGCGACAGCCACGGTGGGCACCGCGCAGTTGCGCGTCGCTTCGATCCCGCGCGAGGTGCTGGTCCCGAACATGGTCAAGCACACGTATCCGATCCAGACGGTGACCTGGACGGCGCAGGTCGGCTGCATGGTCAAGCTGCTCGACACCGCCACCGGCGAGGTGCTCCTGGCCGAGCGGATTGAGGGTCGCCAGGCCGCGTCGGATGCGTTCGTCTCCGCCGATCCGGCCCACAACGTCCAGGAGGACCCACTGGAGCTTCCCGACGACGCCAAGCTGCTCGCGGCGGCGGCGGACTCGATGATGGGCAGGTTCAGACAGATCCTCGACAGCGCCTGCAGCAAGCACGGTGACCGGTTCGTCGTGCACGTACGGCGGGCCAAGGCTGCCGGCGACGCGGTCGCAGCCGTCGACGGCTCTGTCCTCTATCTCTTCGCCTATCCGACGCGGGCCGCAGAGACGGACGGTATGCTGGGCTACCTCCGCAGCTACCTGGGGCCCGAAGACGAGCTGATCGACCTGCGCCGGCTCCTGCAGACGCACTGCCACGTCCTCCAGAGATAGCCGGCGACAGGGCGCGGTTAGAACGACTGCTCGTAGACGTGATAGGGGGTGCGTCTCATCCCAAGGGCTGTGTAGACCTGCTGGGCGGCACCGTTATTATCCTCGACGTAGAGACGCAGGCCACAGACCTGAGAGTTGTGCGATGCTTCCTCGCCTACGAACGCGTGCAGTCTCCGGAAGATACCTCGCCGGCGGAAGGGCGGCTGCACGTACACGCTCTGGACCCACCAGAACTGCCCGCAACGCCAGTCGCTCCATTCGTACGTTACCAGCAGCGCGCCGACTACCTCGCCTTCGGCGACTGCGACTACGTAGAAACCGCGCTCGGGCTGCGCCAGCACAGCGCGCACGCCTCGCCCGACGACTTCAGGGTCCAGATGCTTGCGCTCGGTCTCCCAGGCCATCGCAACATTGAACGCGGCCAGCGTGTCCGCGTCGCGGAGCTCGCCTTTTCTGAGGGTGACTTCTTCGGTCATTCGTTTCCCTTTGTCCCGGCCCGAGGTGTTCATTCTGCCGCCGAGCCCAATAGTGTAGCCAGCAACAGCAACTCCTTCAAAACCAAAACACGAGCGGAACGCCACCTCGCCTGTGGTTGTCATTCCGAGCACAGTCGAGGAATCTGGCTGCGAGAGAGAGGGGTGTCTCGTTTTGGGCCAGACCTTTCGACTTCGCTGCGCTCCGCTCAAGGTGACAAACGAGAGCTCATCGCGGGCGCGGCGGGGACAGAGGCACAAAAGAAAATCTCAGAGTTTCTGTCGCAAAGGTGGGTGAAGTCGCACTATATAGCGAAAACGGCAATCCGGCAGGTTTGGTTTGAGGTGCTTCATGATAACGGAAACTGACAGGTACTACGTGGAGCGTTGTCTGGATGGCCATCCGGACGACTTTCGCCACCTGGTGCGGCGGTATCAGCCGGTCTTGCTGGCTCACCTGGCCGGCAAGCTGGGCAGTGCCGATTCCGCCGAGGAGGCCGCACAAGAGACCCTCGTGCGAGCCTACTTCAAGATGAGCAACCTCAAGGAGCCGTCGAAGTTCTTCTCCTGGCTGCTGGGCATCGCCGAACGCGTCGCGATGGAGCAGCAACGGAAAGAGCAGGTTCGCCGCAAGCGCGAGCTGGTTCGGGTCTACTCCGAAGAGGCGCGCCGGCCTGAACTTTCCCGAGATTACGGACTCGAAGCGGTGGTGTCGGGCCTGCCTGAGCCCTATCGGCAGGTGATCCTGCTGCGCTACTATGGACAACTGTCCTGCACGCAGATCGCCGACCAGCTCGACATGCCGCTCGGCACGGTCACCAAGACACTATCAAGGGCCTATGCCTTGCTGCGAGAGGCCATGCAACAGCAGAAAGATGCATACGAGGTGCAACTATGAACTGCGCAGAATGCCAAGAACTCCTGGTCTTGTACATTGAGCAACTGCTGGACGATTCGCAGAGGCAGACGGTCGCTGAACACCTTGAGGATTGCCAATCCTGCCGGAAGGAACTGGAGGGGCTGCAGACCCTCCAGGACCGCCTGGTCACGAACGGCAAGACCGTCGCTGCCACCAGCATCGAAGATCAAGTGATGAACCGCATCATTCGCGAACAGAACGTCAGGCTCAAGAGCGCCGCTCAAGCCGGCGCGGGCCTGCGCCTAAGGAGATTTCTCATGAAAAGTGCAATGGCAAAAGTCGCCGCGGCCGCAGTCGTGGTAGTGACCTGCGTGCTGGCCTTCTCCATGTGGCACGACACGACGTCCATCGCCCTGGCCGATGTTCTGGCCAAGATCGAAGGGGTGCCGGCCTACCTGTATAGAGAAAGCGCGACCGTCCAAAACCAGAGGACGGGTGAC
>JAFGLV010000129.1 GCA_016927855.1 Sedimentisphaerales bacterium | reverse complement strand
TCCATGACATCCAGCATAGTGATTATCTCCTTGCCCTCTACTCTAATTATCGGCAAGGAATTGTCTCACTCATTCTGACACAGAGGGGCTGAGTACAAGCCGCCCCGTTACTTTCACGGCCCGAGGCTTCTTCTAAGGGAGCTCATTAGCCGGCAGTTTCAGTTGCAGGCAGTCTACACGGATCAGGAGTTCATCACTAACAAGTCCATGCAGAGCATCTTGCCGACATCCAACGCAGTTGACATCCGCTACCTGCTCGGCTTGTTGAATAGTCGTGTGTTGTCGTGGTTCTTTCTTGCCGTCCACAGCGTCGGTCGACGCGATGACTTTCCGAAGATCGTGTTGAAACAAACACGCGAGTTGCCAGTGCCCCGATTCAATCCAAAGCAACAAAAGGCTGTCCACGGCCACATGGTTGAAATGGTGCAGGGGATGCTGGACTGGCACAAGGCATTGTCGGCGGTGAAGACGCCGGATGAGAAGAACGCGCTGCAGCGGCAGATCGATGCGACGGACAAGGAGATCGACCAGCTTGTCTACGAGTTGTACGGCCTGAGCGACGAGGAGATTCGGATTGTGGAGGAGGCGAGCGGGTCCATCGGAGGATAGACGCGTCAGCGGCAATGAGGTATGATGGTGGTAAAATCGCGGCGGCGTGGGAGACCGCGGCAGAGAAAGGCAGACGCTTATGACGCGTGAAGAGCTACTGGGACGGATTTCTATCGATCCGAAGGTCTGTTTCGGCAAGCCCTGCATTCGGGGGCATCGGATTTGGGTGTCGCTGGTTCTGGACATGCTGGCCGGAGGGATGAAGGCCGAGGAAATCATGGCTGAGTACGACCTGACGGAGGCGGATATCAATGCGTGTATCGCCTATGGTGCGGAGATGGCCCGTGAGCGGTATGTGGACCTGCCCATGGGGAGCGAGGCATGAGGCTCAAACTCGATGAGAACCTTGGCAAGGCCGCTATAACCATTCTCAGGAATGCCGGGCATGATGTGCAGACGGTGCCGGGGCAGGGGCTATGCAAGGCAAGCGATCATGAACTGATCGGGGTCTGTCAGTCCGAGCGGCGCTGTCTGGTAACGTTGGATCTGGACTTCGGAAACCCTTTGGTCTTCGATCCGGCCGGGTACGGCGGTATCGCGGTGCTCCGGCTGCCACCTCGCGCTGCACACGAGGATATTGTAGATGCGTGCAGAACGCTGGTCGCCGGGCTCGAACAAGGTGCTGTCGCAGGCAAGCTCTGGATTGTCCAACGTGGCCGAGTGCGCGAGTACCAAGGCGAAGATCGGTCGTAGATCGGTGCCAGTCGCCCCGAAACAGGTGTGCTACAAAGACAGGCTACGATTCACAGGTTGACGCGTTGTGTATCGTGTTTCGCGAGACTACGGTCACGGCATAGCACCTGGCTGAGGGTATCGCGGCCGACTACGACAGTTCTCTATGCGCCGGGAAGGTCGGGCGGCTCGTGGCATTCGTCGATGTAGTGGCGGATCAGGCGGGTGACCTCGTGGTGCTGGGGGGTCTCCTGCTCGTCGAGCTCCTGGGTGGCGCGGTCGAGAAGGTGGGGCTCGCTCTCGTGACAGCGCCGCAGCATCGCCAGCGCTTGCCGTCTGACCTGGACGACGTGCAGGTTCATCATCAGTTCGGCGTCCTGGCCCTGCCCATAGACCTGGGCGAGCGAGCCGCGCTTGGCGAACGTTTGCAGGAACGCTTTTTGGAGGATGATGATTTCCTGGATGGTGAGCAGGCGGTCGTCGATGCGTTTGACGAGCGTCTGGTCGGTCTCGACGCCGAGCAGGTAAAGCACGTGCGGCCACGTGCGGCAAGGCAGCATGCGCGTGTGAGTCAGGCGCGGCAGCGCCTGGCGCTCGTAACTGAGAAAGACTCTCAGCATCTTCTTGGCTTCCTCGCGGGCGCGAAGCTGCTGCTGGCGTTGCACGAATTCGAATTGCCAGGCGCGTTGGGGGTCCAGCGGCCGGCCCGCCTGGACCAGGCTGACCAGGTTGGCGGCTTCCTTGGCCGCGGCCTTCTGCAACGCCGGCAGCGTTCCTTCATTCAGCGCGACAGGTATCTGCCGCGCCGGCGGGCCTGTGAGAACGGTGGTCTCATCGGTCGACGCACCGGGCTCGGCAGGCGCCAGAGAACGACCCTCCCGGACGTTCCGTATGAACAGCGAGAAAGAATCGGCCAGCTCCTTATGTTCGCCCTGGCGGCCCAGACGACGCAGCAGTTTGGTCCAGGCGCGGTAGCGATGCTCGTCCTGGAAGTAGTCCTTGACGTCTACCGCCAGGCTCGACGGGACCCCGCTGTGGGCGCACTGCTCGGCGATCGTCTTGATCCCTTCGAGGACGGAGAACATGTAGCCTCGATAGCGCTGGGCGTTGCCCTCCTGGAAACGCCGGAGTCGCTTGAGGGTCAGACGCACCTTGTCGAGCATGAGATCGTTGACCGTGAGCACGTAGGCCGGCACCGGCTCGGCCTGATCGAACTCCGCGATTTCCGCCATGCCCGCCAGGACACCGGCTTCCATCGGCGGCTCCTTCGTCTCGGACGTGGTGGTCGCGGCCTCTTCCTGGATGCGCTTGAGCAGCTCGTCCACCCCCCGAACAGCGCGTTTGAGCAGCTTCTCGCTGGTGCGGTGGTAGACCTCGAAGGGATTGATGATCTTGAGGGCGACGACGCCGAGCAGCGCCGCGCCGACGATCAGGAAGACCTTGCTCCAGCGGTGCAACGCCGTGGTGATCTGGTCGACCGGGTCCGGACCGCGCCGGTTGAGGATATCGTAGGGCTCGTCATCCTGGGCGCCTTGCGCGAATGTCACCGTAGCCGCGGCGAGCAACGCCAGGCAGGCCAATATGCCCACGACGCGGCAAGACAGGATAGGCTGCGGTCTGCGCAGACCCCTCCCTTCCATCTGCGTGAATGCGACAGATGCCCTGCACGCTTGCCCAGAGCGCATTAGACTGCCCTTCCCAGCCTCACGCGTTCGTTACGGCCCCATCCCACCTCAGGCCGCTTGGTGTCACCGGCGCCGGCGCTGCCTTGCCATCATTCCATCTGCTCGGTGAGGTAGTTCTGAATGCCCATCTGCTTGGTCTGATCGAGCTGCATCTCGATCCAGTCGATGTGCTCCTCCTCGTCGTTGAGGATCGACTGGAGCAAGTCACGCGTCCCGTTGTCACCGACCTCGGTGGCCAGGCGAATCGTGGCGTTGTACCCCTTGATCGCGGCTTCCTCAGCTTTGCAGTCATGCTTGTGCAGCTTCTCGACCTCGGTGCCGATGCTGATCTTATTGAGCTGGCTGACGACCGGCATCCCCTCGAGGAAAAGTATCCGCGCGATCAGCTTCTCGGCGTGCTTCATCTCGGTGATCGCGCGTTTTTCGATTTCCTTGTGGAGGCGCTCGTAACCCCAGTTCTCACAAAGCTCTGCGTGGACCATGTACTGGTTGATCGCGGTCAGCTCGTCCGCCAGGCGGGCATTGAGTTCCTCAATGACCTTGTCGTTTCCCTTCATGCGTCTGCTCCTCTAAACCTGTCGATCTATCCCTGGGCGCCGTCGGTTTCGTTGGCCGCCGACGGTAACGAACATAGTGGCTCAGCCGGTAGAGGTCAATACGGCGTCTCCGCAATCTTGCCGGTCGGCTGGGGCTGCCCTGCGCCGGTGCGGTCCCCTCACCGGCCCGACCGGCCCGTCGCACCCCGGGCCAGGTGCATCAGGGATACGAGCCCCGCCACGTCGGGTTCGGCCTTTTTCGACGCAAAGCATGAGCAGGCTGGACCGTCGGCTTGGTGTGGCGCTTCGGGCTCTTTATACTTTGACCAGGAGCCCCGTTATGATCAGTCGCACTGAACTGGTGATTATGCTTGTCATCCTGGCCGTCGGCACGGCCATCATTCTGCTTTTGCTTGCCTCGGGCTGCCCCATCCGACATCTGCTGCCGTGAACGCTCCGCCTCGGCCGGCGCCGTTTGGCCTGCGACCGAACGTTTCGTATCCTTTGACTGGAGGTGACCATGAAGACATTCTGGCAACACCGAAACGGCAAGCTCTATGCCGTCAAACACGACACATTCGGACATATGGTCGGCGTCGCCGGGCCGCTCGACTGGGACGACGTGCAGGATGCAGACGGCTTCCGCTACGGGATGGCACTGGTCGAGTGGGTGGAGACCGAAATCCGGCGCCACGCGATGCACCGCATGCACCCCGCCTTGCTGGCAAGAACGCGATAGCCCCCTGCCCGGCCGCCTGCCGCTTCTGGTTGCCCTAGTATCCCAGAGGTCGCGTTGGAATCAAGACGCAAACGGGTGCCTGGGCGCATGTTTGTGGGCGACGTGAATTGCCCGACTCATCCGCGATCTCGTTTTTGCTCTCAAGCGATAGTTTTCGTATGCTTTGCATTATGAAGAGCATCTGGCAGCACGAAAACGCCAAACTCTACGCGGTCCGCAGCAACACGTTCGGCAAGATCACCGGTGCCGCCGGACCGTTCGACGCGCTCACCTCGCAGGATCTGGACTCGTGCGAGTACGGGCCGGCCATCGTCCAATGGGTCGAACGCGCCATCGCGACGCACACGCTGCGGCGCGTCAATCCGGACCTAGCGACGGGCGTCACGCGCGCGATCGGCAGGATCGCACCGTAGGTCGGGCTCAGCCTCGCATACCCACCGTTCAGAACTCCCGCCTGACACCAGCATTTTCCCTTGCCTTCGACCCTCTGCAGACGGTACCATCGCGACAAGAGGAATCAATGGCTGATTGAAGGATTCGATTATGCCCAAGAGCAGACCCTTGCCGTACCGCATCGACGAGGAATGGTTCAATGCGCTGGCCGCCCTGGCGGGCACGTTCGGCGCCTCGGCGGAGGAGGTCGTGCAGCAGTCCCTTCCGGACGTGGCCGTGACGCGCCTGTTCTTTCAGTGCCAGGATTACCTGCCGGAGTTGCGCTGGGATGAGGTGGCGCAGATCGGCCGCGAGGCGATTCGCAAGTACCTGCGCGCCAAGTATCTGCAAGGAGTCGAGCAGCACCTGGCCCGGCTGGGCCTGAGCATGGAGCAGTCCTCCGCACAAGACGTTGAGGCCGCTCGACAGCGCATCCTGGCGGAGCTGAGATCCGACGGACCGCAACAGCCCGCCCAGCAGCTCGCCAAGGCGCAGGAGGATTCCGTCTACCTCGGTTGTCTTTACGAAGCGTGGAAGCGGGCCAAGGCCGGCGAACCCGGCTACACCATCGACAGCATCGAGATCGGTCAGGGCGCCAACGCGCACACCACGTGGGCCGTGTTCAAGGACGGTCAGGTGCTTTAAAGGGTCGTGACGGCTTCACTGACCGTCGGGCCGTTCCGCCGCTCCGTCAAGAAGCTTGATGCGCGCGTTGCGAATCTGCACGGTGGTGCCGCCGCGACTGAGCTCCTGGAAGCCGATGTGACCTCGTCGCGGCCGGGCCTTCACCGCAGGAGCCTGGGTGCCATCATGACGCAGAACGACCGGTTCCTGCTCGTCCAGGTTCAAGTCGTGAATCACCTCGCCGTTGAGCGTGACCTGCAGGTGCGCTCCGTTCAGCGTCACTTCATAGCGATTCCATTCCGTTGGCCGGTAGGCTTGCCGGCGCGGAGCGATGGCGCGGTAAATGCCGCCGGTCAGCTCGGAGTCCTTGGCGCTGGGGTTGTACCGCAGGTCGGCCATCTGGAGTTCCATGCCGTCGAAGGCCGGGTCGCCGAACATCGGGGCGCGTAACGCACAGCCACTGTTGCCCTGCGGACCCAGCTTGAACTCGAAGCGCAGCGTGAAATCGCCGTACTGCTTCTCGCTCATCAACCAGGTTCCGCGCGGCGTGCTGCCGTGCAGGATGCCCTCCTTGACGGTCCAGACCGTGCAGGGATCGACCGGCTGATTGACGTCACTCCAACTGCGCACGACCCAACCGTTGGGCACGCCGTCCTGCGGAAACAGCGGGACAAACCCCTGCTCCTGTCCCTCTTCAGTACCTAGTGCCGTCCCGGCCGCAAACAGTCCGACCCAAACTGTCACTCCCACATGCAGAGCTTTCATGGCCAGCCGCCTTTCAAAAACGTTCGAAATCTCCTGTCCTGACCCGCTATTATACCCACCTGCAGAGAATAGCTCCAAGTCTGTCCTACGCTGCAATTTCGGACGATTTCTGCAACTCGCTCTTTCCGGGAGCGGGCGCCGCGCCAGCCTCAATCTCCCCAGGGACCGCGGCATCACGTGGCTGGGGGCCGGAGGCCGGAGGGGGTGTGCTGCACGTTTGTAGATAACGCGGATGATCGGCCTTTTTGTCATATCGAGCGGAGTCCCGGCGCGCCGGGACGCAGTCGAGATATCTGGCCGCGGCTATGGCGGTACCTC
>JAFGLV010000128.1 GCA_016927855.1 Sedimentisphaerales bacterium | reverse complement strand
GAGGTACCGCCATAGCCGCGGCCAGATATCTCGACTGCGTCCCGGCGCGCCGGGACTCCGCTCGATATGACAAAAAGGCCGATCATCTGCGTCACCTACAAACGTGCAATGCCCCCGCCAGATGCCCAAGGTACAATTCTGCTTGGAAGCGCGCCCATTTCGTTGCTCGAAGCGCGTCTTATTGGTGAAATCAGGCATGAAAGACAGCCGGCCGGGCGAAAGGAATGGGGTGCGTTGGTAGAAGACAAGCCTGACAGCGTGTTGGTCGAAGGGGCCATCCGAGGCGAGGGGGACAGCTTCACGGAGCTGTGCGGACGCTACTACGGTCCCATGGTGGCCATCGCCGACGCGATTCTGGGCGATCGCCATCTGGCAGAGGATGCCGCTCAGCAGGCGTTCGCCAAAGCAGCCGTCAGCCTGCCGAGTCTGCACAAGCCCGAGCGATTCGGCTCGTGGCTGGCGGCGATCTGTCGCAATGCGGCCAGGGATTTGCTGCGGGGCGGCGAAAAGTGTTGCAGTGCCGACGCGCTGCCCGCGGTGCAGGCCGAGCGGCACGACGACGACGTCGGCGACGCGGTACGCGAAGCGTTGCGGCGACTGGAGCCGCCGGCGCGGGAGGTGATCTACCTGAGGTTCTATGACGGCCTCTCGTACGAGCAGATTTCCGCCATCCTCGGGATTTCCGAACAGGCGATAAATGGCAGACTCCGACGAGCCAAACGGACGCTGGCTACATACCTCAGGCGCCAAGGTCTGGATGAGGTGCAGATATGAACGCACGTAAAGACGAGCAGTGGCTGGATGGCGAGCTGCGCCGCGTCATCAACACCAGCAAGCCCAAGTTCGATGCCGCGTCCTGGAAACGCAGGCATCGCGACGCCTACGAGGCGTTGTTGTCGCGAAGGCGAGCTGCGCCAGTGACGAAACGTTGCGCCTCCTGCGGTCTGCGTAGGGTAGTCGGCAGGCTCGCACTGGCAGCGGTGATCTTCATCGTGGCGGCGATGGCCCTGATGCAGATTCTGCCACGCCGCCAGCCCGAATCAACGTCGGACGGGGCGCACAAGGTCGTTTCGCCCGCAGACACGGTGAGCATGATGTCGCTACAAATGGCCTACCGCCAGGGGGGCGAGGAGGCCTTGAACCGGAAGCTCGATAGGGCGCTGAAGGAGTTGGGACCGCGGCCCAGCGCGTTTTCAGCGCAGGAAATTCTTCGCGATCTGGAAAGTTGACGAAAGGAAAGGATCAGAATATGCGAATGAACGATAGTGTGAGAGTCGGTGGCGTCATCGCGGCCATCGTGATCGTCTCGTTGGCGGTGCCTCGAGTTTGTGCGGTGCCGCCGGACCCGGACAATGCAGCGCTGCTATACTACCAGGCATTCTTGTCGCTGGCGGAACTGAGCGACGAGGGACGGGAACTGATTGCCGACGTCGCCAGGGGCGAGAGCGAGCCGAATGACGCGGTGCGCCAGTATCTTCACAAGTGTCAGGGAGGGATCGAGTTTGCCGAAGCGGCCGCTCAGGTGCCGTCGTGCCAGTGGGGCTTGCGGTTCTCCCAGGGATATGAAATGCTGATGCCGCACTTGGCTCACACCCGGCTGCTGGTCTATGTGCTTGTCGCCGATGCTCGCGTTCGAGCGGCCGACGGGAACTATCGCGGCGCCCTGGAGCGGTGCCTCATGACCGAAACACTGGCGCGCCACGTCGGCGATGAGACGTTGGTGTCGTACCTGGTCTCGATCTCTGTGCGCGCCGTCGGCTATCGCTGCATGGAAGACCTCATCGGCCAGACAGGGGATGACGCGAAGCTGTTGGAGTGGCTCGAGGCCGAGATGGCGACCCCTGTGGGACGGACGCTTTCGCCCATCCAGCCATTGCAGACCGAGATCGATGTCTTTACCGATGTGTTGCGGATGGAGAATATCGAGACGCTGGCGCGCGTTCTTGGCGAGACAGATGCAAAGACGCGCGAGAGGATCACGGCTGCGGCCAATGAAGAAACGCTCGCGCGGGCCAGGCAGTTGTACGTCGAGCGCGTCACGCAGGCCCGGTCGATCCTGGCCAGTCCCAGGCCGTACGAGCAGGCGTTCGCAAAGCTTGAGGCATTGACTGAGTTTGCCGACCCCAACGACCCGGCCGCGGTGAGCGTGGCAGCCTTCATGCCGGCGATAGGTCCGATCTTCAATCTCACGATCCGGATCGAGGCGCACGCCAACGCCATTAAGACGGCGGTCGCCATCTGTCTGGAGAAAGCCAGGTCCGGGCAGTTGCCTCGCAACCTGCCGGCAGACGCGCCCAAGGACCCCTATAGCGGCCAGGCCTTCGAGTATGAACGCACGGACAGAGGTTTCGTGCTTCGCTGTCGTGCGAAGGAGCTTCGCACGGACAGACTGCACGAATACGTTTTCGAACTCAGATGAGACCTCGTGGCGGCAAAAAAGGGAAGGCCAAGTCTCCTCTCGAAGACTTGGCCTTCTTGTCTGTCCGGACAGGAATCCCCGGAATTACAGGTCGAAGGGCGAGACATAGTCACCCTTGGCAGCCTTCAGCGTTTGGAGGCGCTTGCGCTGAGCGGCCATCTCGTCTTTCATTGCCTGAGGTGTGTCCTGGACGGTGGCGTAGATCTTCTCCATGCGGTCGAGCTTGGCCAGCAGCTCGGGGATGCGGATCTTGAATTGCTCGACATAGTCCTGCTCGGTGAAGTCGTTGTTGCGGATCTCCTTGAAGAGCCGCCTGAGGTCATCGTACTTGGGGATCAGGCCGTACCCGGCGTCCAGCGCTTCGGCGTCGCCGTGGATGCGTAGCTCCATCCACTTGACCCACACCGCTTTGTCGAGCATGCCGTTGAGGTACTTGCCGTCTTTCCTGAGGAAGTAGTTGGTCCCGAAGACCTTGGGCCGCTTGATGTCCTTAGCGAAGTCCAGGTTGTTCTGAATGTACTTGCCGACCGACATGGACAGAAAGTCCATGTTGCTCATCACGTTCCATTTCCGCACGCCTTGGGCGCCGGTGGTCGCGGCGGTCGTCTCGGATTCGAGCATGGCGCCCATCGTGCAGAT
Organism: Sedimentisphaerales bacterium; assembly: GCA_016927855.1. Lineage (GTDB taxonomy): Bacteria > Planctomycetota > Phycisphaerae > Sedimentisphaerales > Anaerobacaceae > JAFGLV01. Next base: position 37,300 of record JAFGLV010000128.1, on the reverse strand, counting down.
GCCATGCTCCCAGGTATAGGCCTCGCGGACCGGGACGTTCGTGTCGCTGTCACGCCCGCCATAGATGATGCCGCCGACCGGCAGGCCCGCCGGGTCATCCCAATTCGGTGCCTTGTTCTCCAGATCGCTCATGCGCACCGTGTAGCGTGCGTTTTTGTGACTGGGCGTGGTGGCTTCGCCGTCGGGGCCGCTCATGCCCTCGGTCCAGTTGAGGCTGACGTAGTTCATGCCCTCCTGGGGGATCTCTTCGCCCATGCCCAGCCAGTAGGGTTTGCCGTCCTTGACCAGGACGTTGCCGAAGATCACCTCGCCGGGATGGTGCAGCACGTTCCAGATGACCGGGTCGCCGTCGGGATTGACGTCCTGGATGATGCCAAAGATACCGGCCTCGACGTTGGCGGCGCGGAACTGGCGGTCGATGACGCGGAAATAGGCGAGGTCGTCGCCGACGATGTTCTCGCCCGGGATCATGGCGGTAGAGGTCTTGCCGCACGCGGACGGATAGGCGCCGCAGAGATAGGTCTTGCGCCCCTTCGGTCCGTTGACCCGCATGATGAACATGTGCTCGGCCAGCCAGCCCTCGCGGTCGGCCTTGCGGATCGCCAGGCGCAGGGAGAGCTTCTTGAGGCCCACCGTGTTGCCGGCGTACTGCGTGTTCACGGAGTAGACCGTGTTTTGCACGTAGTCGATGTAGACGCGGTTATGCTCGTTGTCCTCGCACGTCATCCGTTCGGTGACCGCGCCGGTGCAGTGGCGGAACCAGAAGAACTCGAATTTCCCGGCAGCACTCTGTCGCTTGAATTCCTCGTAGCCGGGACGATAGAGCATGTCCTCGCTGTGGATCACGTAGGCCGAGTCGGTGATCTGCAAACACGGAATCGCAAAGACGGTGTTGACGGGACCGAGGCAGAAGAACCGTACCAGCATGGTCCGGCTCTTGTAGGCGCCGCGCTGGAGGTTCTCGATCTCGCCCAGGCCCTGCTCCCGTCCGATCTGGTTGAGCTTGGGGTCGAGCGTCTCGTTCTCAGGGACCAGGTACTTCGTGACGTGCGGATTGCGTCCCTGGTCGTAGTAGCTGTCGAAATGGACGGTGTGGCCCTCGACTGCCAGCGGCCGCTCTTCCTTGTTGTCGATTGCCAGTTGGCGGCAATAGGCGGCGTCTTGGGGCGAGTCGTCGCCGACCCAGACCTTGTCGGGCTGACAGAGGTCGATCGCATAGGCGACAAAGGCGTTGACCTCGTCGTTCTTCAGCGCGGTGAGCTTCCGCAGGCTGACCTCATCCAGTTTGCTCTTCAACGTTGACAGAGTATCCATCTGTTTTCCTTTCTCCCGGGACGGCGCCAGGGTCTGGTGGTCGGATTCGAGCCAGGGCGTCTACATCCCACCCATCGGCACACGGCGTCCACGTCGGTACGCACCTCGACACCCGTATGTTTCAGGTGGGTGTCTGCCAGATCGCCGCGGACCAGTCACCGAGCGATTCGAAACGGTGCCTACGTGACTAAGTGAACCCCGAGACAATAACAATCTGTCGGAAGCTGTCAACCGTTTTGCCGCAGAATCTCTCGGAACGCACGGCGGTGGGGACATAAATACAATAGAACAAAGAAGTTAAGCAGCTCTCGGCGTCGGTGCGGCTCCCGCGTTTCCAGTGCGGAGGAAAAGGCGGCGCGCCTCCAAAAGTAAGTTGACACCCGTTTGGGAGGCGCCGACAATGGCGTCACGTTTTACCCAGACGGATGTCCCTGTTCCCGTCTGAAAGCCGAGTTCATGAACAGGAGGCACAACATGGCGTCGAGCGCAGGCGGACAAGGCTCTGCACCGGACAGGACACGCGTAGCGAAGGACAATGCCCGCATCGCGAGGGACCGCGAGTTGATCCTGGCGGCGAAGGAGAAAGGACGCGGGGCGCTGCTCAAGACGTTCGTGAGACTGTCGGGCCCGGGCTGGCTCCAGAGCGGTATCACCGTCGGCGGCGTGTCCTTTGCCTCGAGTTTGTACCTGGGGGTCCTGTCGGGCTTTACGTTCCTGTGGCTCCAGCCGGTCGCGATGATGTGGGGCATCGTCATGCTCGCGGCCATGTCCTACGTCACGCTGTCGAGCGGGCAGCGTCCCTTGCGTGCGATCAACGAGCACGTCAGTCCGGTGCTGGGCTGGAGCTGGCTGCTGGCCTCGATGGCGGCCAATCTGGTCTGGTCGATGCCGCAATTCAGCCTCGGTTCCGCGGCGCTCCAGCAGAATCTCCTGCCCGGCATCTTCGGGGGAGGGCCGGACAGCCTGATCCAGGGCCAAGCCGCCAGAGTTGTGGCAGTGCTGCTGTTTCTTGGCATCTGTGTCACCGTCTCGATGTTCTACAGCTTCGGTGGACGCGGCGTGCGGATCTTCGAGAAGACCATCCGGGCCATCGTCAGTTTGATCGTGCTCTGCTTCTTCTTCGTCGTCCTCAAGCTGAGCCTCAGGGGTGAGATGGACTGGCCTGAGGCGGCCAGGGGCCTGGTGCCCAACCTGCGGATGATGTTCCGGCCCGTCGAAAGCCTGACGCCGTATCTTCAGGCTGTCGGTGAGAACGGCCGCGCGTATTGGACGGCCCTTATCACCGACCAGCAGCGGGGCGTCATCATCAGTGCCATCGCGGCCACCGTAGGTATCAACATGACGTTCATGTTCCCTTACTCCATGCTGCGGCGCGGGTGGGACAAGGACTTCCGCGGCCTGGCGATCTTCGATCTTTCCACCGGGCTGTTCATCCCGTTCGTGCTGGCCACCGGCTTTGTCGTGATGGCCGCCTCCTCGCAATTCCATACGAAACCGGCTCCAGGCTTCGTGCCGGCTCTCGAAGGAGGCGTCGTCACGGAGACGCCCGCGGCGAACCTCGTCCGCCCTTACCAGTCGCTGCTGGAAAACCGCGTGGCCTTTGAGATGGGCAAGGACGCCTTCGGTAGTCTCTCCGCCCAGGAACGCGAGCAGAGAGTCAGCGCGCTGCCCCATGCGGACAGACTGATGGCGGCCATGCTCGTCAAGAGAGACAACTTCAACCTGGCCAACACGCTGACCCCCTTGACCGGCAGGACCGTCGCGCAGTACCTCTTTGGCTTGGGCGTGATGGGACTGGGACTCAGCGCCGCTACCATTCTGATGTCGATCAACGGCCTGTGCTTCTGCGAGATGCTGGGCAAACCGGCGGGCGGTTGGACCCAGCGGATCGGCTCGCTCATGGTCGGCGTCGGAGCGATCGGCGCCATTTTCTGGAAGCAGCCTGCGCCGTGGCTGGCGATTGCCACTTCGGCCTTCTGTTCCGTGCTGCTGCCGATTGCGTACTTCACGTTCCTGATTATGATGAATTCCAAAGGGTTCCTCGGCGCCCATATGCCGACGGGCGGCCGGCGCATCCTCTGGAACGTGCTCATGCTCTTCGCCACCGCGGCGGCGAGCTTTGTGAGCGTGTGGAGTTTGTGGCCGAGGATCGGTTGGTGGACCGTTGTGCTCATCGGCGCGTTCGTCGGGCTGAGCCTGATCGTTCACTTTGTGCAGGCCGGCAAGCGCAAGGTCGCGTAGGCCGCAACGAGGTTGTGTCGTTTGACGGTCCGGGTCGCGGGAAGGAGTCTCGTGGCTCGGACCGTTTGATTTGGAGGCAGCGGCCAGAGGTGCCCTCTCCTATCGGGCAGACTCATTCGGATGAGGAGGGTTTGCGGGCAGGGACGAAGCGGCCGCTGAGCTGGCCCTCGGTGATTTCCACCTCCTTGAGGCGGACCCATTTGTCTTCCACCTCAAAGACCGGGTCGAACGGTTTCTGATTGAGCAAAGAGCCAGCAATCTTCATCCGCAGATCTTCCGGACCGGAAGGCAGCTCTTCGAGACGCTGGAGATACATCTTACGACCCACCATCTTGGCCAGCGGCGTGATGTTCATGGCGCCGATGACGACCTTCTCGACGTCGATGTTGAACAGGCCCTCCTCGTCGAACCGCGGCGCCAGCTCTATCGTGATGACGAGGTCGGCGCCCTGGACGTCGGCGGTTCCCATCAGGACCATGCGACCGGGGACAAAGAGCACTTCCGGCTTGGAGAATGTGACACCCTCGGTTTCGTGCGGCCACTGGGCCACCGCGATGGCTTCGTTGAGAAGCTTGTCGAGCACGATCATCGTGAACGGTCGTTGATTCTGGGCGTTGTTGTAGAACTGCGACGCCAGGTCACGGTGCAGATACGGATGCACAGCTTGGCCGTTTGCGTCGGCGGGAGGGTTCACCGGGTGGTAACGCCGCGGCTTGTGCAAGAGCAGGCCGATCACGGTTCCGGCGACGATCAAATCGATCAGCAGCCAATAGAGCAGCTTGCGGCGTCGCGATCTCTTCTTCTTCGGCTTGTCTTTCGCCTGTTCCAACGTATGCCTCGAATATTGCGCCGCCCTGGCCGGCGGTCTGGTGCGCCGGTCCCACCGGGCCGCGAGTCCTGCTCCTGTCCCGCGCATCAAAACGCCGCTCTCCGGACGAGGAAATAGTTTCCTCCAAATAGCCTGCCGAGCCGAATTCTGTCTTGCCCGATGGCGTCGGCGTGATTATAGTGGGCCGAGCGTTGAAGACAAGGAGATTTCGCTGCCGGACTCGGGCAGGTTGGGTGCCCCACAGGACCTGAAGGCACAGCCGCCATGCAGCGCAGAGTTGCAGCGGAGTTGGCAGCGGTTGATATTGAAAGGAAGGTTTTTCGAGCTATGGCGAGTCATTTTGGGGATCGGTTGTGCGAGGCCGTGCAGGCCAAGAAGACGTCGTTGATCGTGGGCCTGGACCCTGTGTACAACCGCTTGCCGCCGGCCATCACCAGCCACCGCCAGATGAACGACGAGTTCGACGCGGCCGCGGCGGTGGACGCGATATTCGATTTTTGCACCCAGACGATGCGCATCGTCGCGCCCATGGTCCCGGCGATCAAGATAAACGTCGCCTTCTTCGAGAAGTACCTCTGGGAAGGGCTGGAGACCTACTACGCGCTGATTTCCGAGGCCAACGATCTGGGTTTGGAGATCATCGGCGACGTCAAGCGCGGCGATATCGGCCATACCGCGGAGGTCTACGCCGGCGCGCATCTGCAGAATCCGGAGCTGGCGGGTCTGGAAGATACGTTGGCGCCCGACGCGGTGACGATCAACGGCTATCCCGGTCTCGATGGCATCGAGCCTTTCGCCAAGATGGCCGACGCGCAGGGCAAGGGTGTGTTCGTGCTGGTGCGTACCAGCAATCCGTCGGCGGCGGCGCTGCAGGATGTCAAGGATGCTGAGGGGCAGGCGTTGTACGAGCGGATGGCGGAAATCGTCAACAGCGTTGCGATTCAGCCCGGACGCGTCGGCACCAGCGGCTACAGCAACGTCGGCATGGTCGTCGGCGGCACCGCGCCGGACGTGACTGCGGCGCTGCGCACGAAGTATGACAAGATCTGGTTCCTCGTGCCGGGCTATGGCTCGCAGGGCGCCACCGCAGCCGACTGCGTGCGCTTCTGCAAGGCTGACGGGACCGGCGCTCTGATCAACGCCTCGCGTTCGGTGATCTACGCGTACGAGCGGCCGCAATATCGCGACCAGTTCGGCGATGACTGGAAGAAGTGCATCGAGCAGGCGGTCATCGACGCCAAGGTCGAGCTGGCCACCGCCATGCAGACCAAGCTCTAAGGCTCCGGTCCCGATCTGCGTCGAGAGCCGGCGATCCGTATGCCAAAAGGACCTCCCAGCGCCTATGATGCTCTCCGCTGCAAGACGTCATCTTTGAGTCCGTCGTTCGGTCCGATTGCACGTACATACGATTTCCTGAACCACCTGCTGTCGCTGGGCTGCGATTTCAGATGGCGCAGGCAGGCAGCGGACCTGCTGGGCGGACGCGGTCCTCTAAAGGTTGTCGATCTGGCGACGGGGACAGGTGACATGGCGCTGGCGCTGCTGCGCCGGCGCGAGGACGTCGCTGAGGTCACGGCGTTGGATATCTCCGAAGAAATGCTGAGTCTCGCGCGGCGCAAAGCAGGCAGGAACGGTCTGGCACAGCGCGTGTGCTTCGTGCGCGACGACGCGACCGAGACATCGCTGCCGGCGGCCAGCTTCGACGCGGCGACCATGGCCTTCGGCATCCGTAATACGCCGGACGCGGCGCAGACTCTCGAGGAGATGTGCCGCTTGCTCAAGCCTGGCGGCACGGCGGTTGTCCTGGAATTCTCGCTGCCGGGCAACCGGCTCGTGTGCGCGGGCTATCTCGCCTACCTGCGGTTCGTGGTTCCCCTGGCCGGCGGGTTGATTTCGGGCAACCGGGAAGCCTATCGTTACCTGAATCGGTCGATCGAAGCGTTCCACCAGCCTGCGGCGTTCTGCCACCTGATGGAACAGGCCGGTTTCGCGCACGTCCAGGTGGTGCCGCTGACCTGGGGCGTGGCGTCGATCTACAGCGGCTCGAAGCGTTGACGGAGCGATACGTGGACCTTTCAGCCTTCGTGGGCAAGGAAATCCTGGTCATGGGGTTGGGTCGGTTCGGTGGTGGGGTGGATGCGGCCCAGTTCGCCGCGAAGGTGGCGACGCGCGTTGTCGTTACCGACATAGCTGGCGGAGATAGACTGCGCGACTCGGTCGAGCAACTGCGCGAATTGCCGAACGTCGAGTTCCATCTCGGCTCGCACGATCCTGCCGATTTCAAGAGAGCGGACGTCGTGGTCGCCAACCCCGCGGTCGCGCCGGACAATCCGTACCTCGACATCGCGCGCCGCCACGGCAGGGTGGTCACGTCTCAGGTAGGCATCTTCTTCCAGTTGTGCCCGGCCCGCATCGTCGGGATTACCGGCGCCAACGGCAAGAGCACCACGACGGCGCTGACCGCCTATCTGCTCGCAAACGCTCCCAGCCCCAGGCCCTTCCGGAAGGTCTGGCTCAGCGGCAACATCGGCCAGCAGCCTCTCTTGACCATTCTCGATCGCATCGCGTCCGACGATGTTGCAGTTCTGGAACTGTCGAGCTTTCAGATCGAGCAGTTGGCGCAGGTGCAGAGGGCTCCGCGTATCTCGTTGCTGACGAACCTCACGCCCAACCACCTGGACCGCTATGGGACCTTTGACGCCTACTGTGCTGCGAAGGAGGGCATCTTCAGGTATCAGAGGCACGACGATGACGCGCCGGCGGTATCGCTCTTCAATGCCGAAGACGAGGTCGCTTCCCAATGGTTCACCAGGTACCGCGAGCAGCCCGGACGACGGTGCGTGCCGTTCCGCGCCGACGACGTGGATGCCCAAATCCGTCGGGCCTACCGCCTGCCCGGAAGGGCGTATCTGTCGAACTTGGCCGGTGCGATGGCGATTGCTGCCAGTCTCGGCGTCGGCAAAGACGCCGTGCGAGCGTGCCTGCCTGGCTTCAAAGCCCTGCCGCACCGGCTCGAACTGGTTGCGGAAGCGCGAGGCGTGCGCTGGTACAACGACTCGAAGGCGACGACGCCGCCCAGCGCGATCGTTGCTCTGGAAGCTTTTGACTGCCCCGAGGTCCTCATCGCCGGTGGATACGACAAGCACCTGCCGTTCGACGAACTGGGCGCCAAGATCGTCGAGAAGGCCAAGGCCGCCATCCTGATCGGCCAGACTACTGGGAAGATCGCCGAGGCAATTCATAGGGCGTCAACGACGGACCAGACCACGCCGATTCAATTCGCGGCGTCTCTGCCTGAGGCGGTCGAGTTGGCACGCCAACTGGCTGCGCCCGGCGATGTGGTGCTGCTGAGTCCCGCCTGTGCCAGCTACGACATGTTCGAGAACTACCAGCAGCGGGGCGCCCAATTTGCAGAGCTTGCCCGCCGCGTCCCGGCGTAGTTATCGGAAGTTGAGCCGGCGGCACTCGACCTTCACAGCACAGATAGTCCCACTCCATCCGCGTTTCTCCGCTTAGAACGGCTGTATCGCCTGTAGCAGCCAAGTCCGGCAACGTTTTCTCGGTGGTCGTACGTTAAGTCGATCTTCGCACCAGCCGATGCGTCCTCTGGCAACGTATATATCATCACCCTATTGTCGAGGATGCAGCAGATGAACGCCACGAATGAGAGAAGAAGAGAGGAACGGCTGCGGTACCACTGGCCCGTCTGGTTCGCTGAGGACAACGATGGGGAGATCCAGCAGGGGCAGATGGCCGACGTCTCCAGCGAGGGAGCCGCCTTCACCTGCTACACGAGCGATTGCTGTCCCTATCCCGGCCAGCACATGATGGCTCGCTTCAGCATTCCCCGCCACGGGGAGGACGGCTCATTCGACATGGTCGACGTCGTTCGTTCCGGCAACGTCCATCGCGTCGACATCGTCAACAACATGCTCAGACGCGTCGCGATCTGCTTCGCCGAGCCGCTGCCATTTCGCCCCGGCGAGCAGACCGTCAGCCAGGCGGACCCCACCGAGCAGCTCGAACCGCTCTTCGTCTAACGCCAGAGTGCGCAAAAGAACAAGGCTGAAAACCTTGAGGCTCTCAGCCTTGTGGAAACACCTGTTTCAGACCGGCGCTGCCGGTGCGTTTACCGTCTTTGGATTGCCTGAGGGTATCGAGGCGGCAGCGTCTCACAGATCTTCTTGACCACCTTCTGGACCTGGTCGCGCTGTTCCGGCGAGAGAGCATAGCCGGCCACGCCGCCGCCCAGCCCGCCGAGCACGGCGCCGACCGTCCTGTCGCTCGAATCTCCACCCGCTATGACGGCACCGGCCACAGCGCCGATTCCAGCACCGACGGCGGTCGCTAGGCCTCTGCCGGTGCTGCCCGAGCCGCTGCCCAGCCAGAGAATCTCACCGGTTTCCACGTCCACCAGCTTGGCACTCATTTCCATTTTCTCACTGCCGTACTTGGGTATGCTGACGAGCAAGACCGCTGGCACGTTCAGTACCCGTCCTGCCCGCGCCGCGTCCTCGTTGGTCGTGATGGCAGACGCCTGGAACTCCTGCTCCTCCAGGATCTGCTTCATCTCCGAGCGCGCCATGACTCTATAGCCCTTCTGGAACAATTCCATCGTGAAGAATTCCGCTACGGTGCTCTTGGCGGCTTCGCCATAGACCTGACCGGTCACGCTGGCAATGGCCACTCGGTCCAACCCCGAGAAATCGTAACCCGGCGCCGCATAGCTTTCCCCCTTGCTTGAGGCGCAGCCGGCCACCAGCAGGGCGCTTAGCAACAAAGTCATGCAGATACTTCTCATTCGTTGTACCTCCTGTGCACTCAATCCGTATCGGGATAGAACTCACGCATGTCCATACGTATAGGGTCCGGGCGGAGTTGTCAACTCTTTTCGCGTCAAATTGGGCTCCGTCGTCGGCCGGGCTGAATGCGGTCGCTTTCAGGCGCCGAGGGCGTGCTTTACAGCGGATTGTAGGTGCTGCCGGCGTGGTCGGGCTCTTTCTGCGGCCGGCTGGGCCACTTGAGCACGTCGAAAACGTATTCGCTGGCCTGGCGGATCATGACGCTCGGCGTACACGGACACATCTCGAACGATCCGACGATGTCGTTGTCGTTCTTATCCAGGACTTCGAGCAGATAGTTCCAATCCCGGCGCGGGATGCCGCCGTGCAGGCCCGGCGGTTCGTGGTCGTCGGTCTGGCCGTAGTTGTCGGTCAAGTGCAGATGGGCGACGCGCGGCGCCAGCGCGTCCACGTACTGCCTAAACGAGTGATCCGGGTCGATGTTCGCGTGTCCCGTGTCAAGGCAATAGCGAATCGATTCGAAACGCTTGCCGACGTTGACCAACGTAGGCAAGGAGCCGTTTTCGAGGCATAGCGTCACGCCCTGGGCGTCGGCCATCTTGATGACCTCGGCGGCGAAGTCGGTTCCGTTGAGTTCCGGCCCGTGCAGGATATCGAGGCTTTCCAGCTCGGTGACGATGCGGGCGTCGAGCATCCTGGCGCATTCGATCTGCTCGGCCCATTGCGCGAGCGTCGGCTTGTCGGTGCGGGAACGCATGGAGACCAGCATCCCTTCGGTGGCGGCCTGGAGTCGCGGCCAGTTGCGCCGCTCGTAGCGGCACTCGTTCTGGCCCCGCAGCGTTGGCCAGAGCTCGATGCCGAAGCCGAGCGATTTCAGATATTGGCACTCTTGTTCGAACGACAGCGGGTGCTCGCGCCACCAGAAAACCATCGTGGAAATCACGTATCGGATTCGCATGTTGCCATCCCCATCTGGCCCTGTCAAACATCCATCCGGCAACAGCTAATATCGAAAAAACGCGGCCACGAGTTGAGCGTTTCCAGGCAATTCCAGGTCGTTTCTGCCTGCGGGAGTCGAGCCTGGTGCGCCGCCCTTGCGCGACGCGGGGCTCTGTCCCATAATACCCTGCTTCCGTCGGGTGATGGCTTGGCGATGGCGTGGCGGGAAGGGCCCTGGAATTCGACGAACGACCTGGGGTCAGAGGCGGTAGAGATGAAAAAGGCTGGATGACCGACCGAGTGTGCCTATAATAAGGCAAAACCCATTGTGGAGATTGCTTATGTGTGAAGGATGTGGTTGCAGCGGAAGCGGTGATGAGAAGGGCTTGGAGCAGCAGGTCAGCGACGTGATCGAATCGCTCCGCCCGGCCCTCCAGGGCCACGGCGGCGATGTCGAGTTGATTTCAGTCGAAGACGACAATACGGTGAAGGTGCGCTTGCAGGGAGCCTGCCGAGGCTGTCCCGGCGCGACCATGACGATGAAGATGGGAATCGAGCGCATCCTCAAGGAGAAGGTGCCCCAGGTCAAAGAAGTCGTGGCGGTCGCCTAGCCGGTGAATTCCGCCGTCGGGGTCGCATCAGGATTCTCTCAGGAGATGGCTGATGCGGCTATTGTCGGGCTTCTCAATCACCCCTCTTTCCGTGATGATGGCGGTGATGTTCTCTGCCGGCGTGACGTCGAAGGCGGGATTGTAGACGCCGACGCCGGCCGGGGCGGTTTCCACGCTGCCCAAGCGGGTCACTTCCTCGCCATTTCTCTGTTCAAGGGGAATCTCCGCTCCGTTGGCGATATTCAGATCGAAGGTACTGGAGGGGGCCGCGATGTAGAAGGGGATGGCGTGATGCCTGGCCAGGATGCTGAGGCTGTACGTGCCGATTTTATTGGCCGCATCACCGTTGGCCGCGATGCGGTCGGCGCCGGTGATGACTGCATCGATTCGTCCCTCGCGCATCAGCCAGCCGGCCATGTTATCGCAGATGACGGTGACATCGATCTCGGCCTGGCGGAGCTCCCAGGCGGTCAGGCGGGCTCCCTGTAACAGGGGTCTCGTCTCGTCGGCATAAACCTTGAAGTGCCGGCCCTTCTTTTGAGCTTCGAACAGCACCGAGAGAGCGGTTCCCTGCCCCGCGGTCGCCAGGGCTCCGGCGTTGCAGTGGGTCAGCACGCCGGCACCTTCGTGGATGAACTTCTCGCCGTGCCGTCCGATCTGGCGGCACATCTCCACGTCCTCTCGGTAAATCGCCTTGGCCTCCGCCAGGATGGCCTCGTGCAGGCCGCCGAGCGTCGTCTGCGGATGGGAACCCACCTTCTCTGCCTTGCGCCGCATGCGGTCGAGGGCCCAGAAGAGATTCACCGCGGTCGGGCGCGACGTCGCCAGGAAGGCGCAGGCACTGTGGGCTTGGCGCACGCCGTCAAGCGTCGTCGCGCCGTCGGCGAGCTTCTGCAAGGCCAGGACGGGACCGAAGGCGGCGGCTACGCCGATCGCCGGTGCGCCGCGGACCGCCAGCGTGCAGATCGCTTCGTGAAGCTGCTCAACGTCGCGTACCAGGAGCGTGACCGACTCGCGCGGCAAACGCCGCTGGTCGATGAGCTCCAGCACGCCGTCGGTGCCGCCGATCCACTTCAAAGCTTGAACGATTGAGCCCATGTCAGTGCCGTTGTCACGTCTTTGGTAAGACGCAAGATGCTGCGTCTCTACCGAGCTATCGGTCCACGCGGGCGGAGCCGCCTTTCATGACTTTTTCGACCTCCGCCAGGCTGGCGGTGGTGGTGTCGCCTGGGGTCGTCATCGCCAGGGCGCCATGCGCGGCGCCGTAGTTGACTGCCTCTGTAGGGCTCTTGCCTTCCATCAGGCCATAGATCAGGCCTGAGGCGAAGCTGTCGCCACCGCCGACGCGGTCGAGGATCTCCAGGTTCTCGCGCAGGATCGCGTCGTAGAACTGCCCGCCGCAATAGAGCACCGCGCCCCAATCGTTGATCGAGGCGGTCTTGGCGTTCCGCAACGTGGTCGCCACCGCCTTGAAATTCGGAAACTCCTTGACCGCGGCTTCGATCATCTTCTTGAAGTTCGTCGGGTCGAGCTTGGAGAAGCCCTTGTCGAGCCCTTTGACCTCGAAGCCGAGAGCGGCGGTGAAGTCCTCCTCGTTACCGATCATCACATCGACGTAGGGAGCGATCGCGCGATTGACCTCGCGAGCTTTTTCCTGTCCGCCAATGTCCTTCCAAAGGGAGTTGCGGAAATTCAGATCGTAAGAAACGATCGTGCCATACTTCTTGGCGGTGGTTACCGCTTCGATGATGATGTCGCGCGTGGTTTCCGAAAGGCCGGCGAAGATGCCGCCGGTGTGAAACCAGCGGATACCGTCGCGCCCGAAGATCTGGTCCCAGTCGATGTCGCCTTTCTTCAGTTGGGACGCAGCGCTGTTGGCTCGGTCACTGCACCCGACGGCGGCGCGACAGCCGAAACCGCGCTCGGTGAAGTTCAGCCCGACGCGCACCTTGCGGCCGATCCCGTCGAACGGGACCCACTTGACGTATTCCAAGTTGACGCCTCCCTGGAGCATCAAATCTTCCAGCAGCCGGCCGGCCGGGTTGTCCACGATCGCGGTCACCACCGCCGCACGCTTGCCGAAGCAGCGTCTCAGGCCGCGTGCGACGTTGTATTCGCCGCCGCCTTCCCATACGCGAAACGTGCGCGTCGTGTGGATTCGCTCTTCGCCCGGGTCGAGGCGGAGCATGATTTCGCCCAGCGACAGGATGTCGTACTTGCACTCGGATGCCGGTTTCAGATCGATGGCTGCCATGACGTCTCCAACCGGAGTTTCAAGTTTGAAGTGTCAAGTTTCAAGAACGATATATCGTCCTTCACGCTTCAAACTTGACACTTCACACTTCAGACTTTCCTTTGGTATATCTTGCCGTCTCGGTAGTCCTGCCAAGCGGGCTCGAAGGCCTTTCGGTCCTTCGGCATGGGCCTCGGCGCTGCCTTCGTGCATTTGAACAAGTCCCTGGCCTTGGGGTCGAGCTCGATCCGCAGGATGGAGCTGCGCAGCTCCGTGTTCTCGGGCTTGAACTTCAGCGGCTTTCCCGTTGCCTGGTTGATGACGTCCTCGTGGATCTCGACGCCGTCCTCGGCGAGGACGAGATGCGAGCCGCGCGACCCGCTGCCTTGCTTGAGCAATTCGGCGATGGCCTTGAGATAGCCGACGCTGGCCAGTGCGAGGTGCTCGGCCTGAATGGCCGCGACCACCGACTTGGGATTCTTCAGTTGTAGTCCCTTCTGCTCGATCTGGGTGTAGAGGTTCAAGGCGTCCTTGACGGCCTTGCGGGCATCGGCGAGCTCGCGAATGTGTCCGCCCGATGTGGTCATACGATTCTGAATCTCGTCGATCACAGCGTTGGGCGTCGCGCCGGATGACGCCTTCCATCCATTGAGTTTCTCGGTGAGTTCGCCAATCTGCCGGTCGATTTCCTTCCGCTGGCCGGCGTAGGTCGGGACATCGGCTCCGTAGACGTTCGCAATGTACTCGGCGGCGCGCAGCCCACCGGCCTGTCCGGCGTTGAGCGCCGAGCCGCCGGGTCGCTTGACGCCGTGACTGCCGGCCATCTCGCCGATGACGAACGTGTGTGGAACGTTCGATTCCCACCACTTGTTGACCGCAAAGCCGCCGTTATTATGCTGGGCGCAGACCGCGATCTCCAGCGGCTCCTTGTAGAGGTTGATCCCGTTTTCCTTGTAGATGTCGATGGCCAGCGGGTTCATGTGAGCCAGCCGCTTGATCGGCGTCGCCTGAAAGGCGCCCGCCTTGTCGAGATAGTCGTATGCTTCCGGTTCGAGGTCCTTGACGTCGAAGGGCTTCATCGAAGCATTGCCAATCGGGTTCTTGCGGAAGTCCATGAACACGCGCCGGCCCTTCTGCGTCTCGTTGAATACGAGCACGTCGATCAGCGACGACTGGAGGTTCTCGATGCGCTGCGGATCGAACGGCCATTGGTAGCCTTTCAGGAAGATATCGGTCGCCATCTTGCTCATGGACGGGAAGAAGTCGGTCAGGAACTCGCGCTCGTCCTTGCCGCTCGCGTCGGTGCTGAAGATACGCGGGACCGCCTGCATGTACGTGCCGGAAACGTTCCAGCGGAACTTCGTGCTGGCCAGACCGAACTGCGATTCGGTAGCGTTCTCGGCCGCCAGGCCCGCGCGGAAAGCCAGTCCATGAATGCCGATCTGCCCCTCGGGATAGACGCTGGTCTTGTACAACGCGCCGGGACCGCCTGCCGCGAGAACCACGTTCTCGGCCAGAAAGACGCTCAGCCCCCACTGCGATTGCGTGACTTTGGACTTTCTCAATGTCACCACACCGGCGATTCTCTTGGTCTTACCCGAGCCGACGGCGAGCAGGTGCGCGACTTCTTTCTTGTTGAAGATCCTGATGCCGTAGCCTTCGACCTGCCGCTGGAGGCATTCGCTCATAAATCTGCTCGTCTTGGGTCCGGCACTGGTGGCGCGCTCGGCCGGGTCGTGGTCGGTCTTGTAGCCGATGAAGGTGCCCATCGCGTCGGTGGGGAAGGGCACGCCCGCCTGTACGAGGTGCGAGAATTCGCGCAGCGAGCTGATCCCTTCGGCCAGCGCCAGGTCGCCGTGACAGCAACCGCCGGCCAGCAGCGTCTTGGCGAACTCCTCGGCGCAGTCGGGAATCTCAGGGCTCGTGCCTTGCTTGTAGTAGGTCTGCTTGTCCGAGCCGCTCATGCGCGAGGCGCCAAGCTTGATGCCGCCGGTGAGAACCGCGATGCGCTTCTGCGGGTCCTTGACGCCTTTGCCTTTCATGAACTCGTAGAGATGGACGGCGCAGTTCATTCCCGCCGCGCCCGCTCCGACGATCACGGTGTTGTAGTGGTGAATGGCGACGTCTTGCCTGGCGATCTTGCTGGTCTTCACGGCTTCACACCTCACCTTCGCTTTACGGCGCCTGCGATTTATACGGCGCCCGATACGTTGTAGGGGCAACCCCCCGTGGTTGCCCTGGGCAGGCACAGGGACCTGCCCCTACCTGCCGATGTTGAAGTCTCGTCCGGTTGTCTTGGCGATCTGTTCCACCGACGCCTGGGCGAAATCCAGCGTCGGGTACTTCTCTTCGCGGAGCCGATCGATGAGCACCTTGACGACGGTCAGCTCCTGGGCCAGCAGCTTGTAGTCCTGCTCGTCGATGATCTTGGCCAGCGTAGCTTTGTCGGTCATGCTGAACGAGCCGCCCAGCACGAGCACGCCGGCGCCGACGTAGTCGGGGATGTTCGTGGCATTCGTGCCGCCGGTCGGGACGAGACTGATGGTCTTGTGGATGGCCGGGTCGATGGCTTTGACGTAAGCGGGGCCGCCCAGTTCCTTGGCGGGGAATATCTTGCAGAGATTGGCGCCCTTCGAATACTGGCTGACGATCTCGGTGGCGCTGCCGCAACCCGGGATCATCGGCACCTTGCCGGCGAATTTCTCGTACCCTGCGTCGCTGAAGTTCACCGCCGAGACCAGATAGCTCGCGCCCGCGTCGACGACCTGCTGCAATGAAGGCAGCGGATCGTCGGCGTGCGCCGCGTTGTAGACCTTCAGCATAGCGGGCCAGTCGATCAGGCTCGCGGCGCCTGCGACGAAGTCGGGCAGTTCCTTGCGCAGCCGCGACAGCTTCTCCAGTGGCTGCTTGATCCGGCACGTCACCTCCATATTGCCGATGCCCGCGGCCAGGAGTGCCTCGGCGGTCTTGACAATATCGAGCTTGTCCTGGTTGAAGACCAGGATGAAGCCGTCTTTCAGCACGGTGGCAATTGTCGTCTTGATGTCCATGAAGCTCCTCGCGCCTCCTGAAAGCCTAGGTCCTATTCGACCTATAGGACCTATTTCGGTTTCACAGCCTGTGGAAATGGTAGCCGCCGTCGACGTTGATAACCTGGCCGGTGGAGAAATCGAGCCGGCCTTCCGCGATGGCGCCGACCGCCAGCGCGATGTCCTCAGGCATGCCCCAACGCTTGATCGGCGTGAGGCCCTCGGCGATGAGTTTGTCGTACTTGGCGGTGACGACTTTGGTCATGTCCGTCTTGATGATGCCGGGCCTGATCTCGAACACCCCGATACCGAACTCGGCCAGCCGGTCGGCATAGAGCATCGTCATCATGCCGACGCCGGCTTTGCTGACGCAATACTCGCCGCGCGAGGGGCTGCTCGTGTAGGCGGACATCGAGCCGGTATTGACGATGCGGTAGCCGCCTCTGGGATCGGTCTTCTTCTGCTCGATCATCCAGTTGGCGACCATCTGCGTGAGGAAGTACGGCCCCTTAAGGTTGATGTTCATCACCCGGTCGAAGCTCTCTTCCGTCGCCTCCAGCAGATCGAGCCGTTTCGAGGGCGCGACGCCCGCGTTGTTGACGAGCATGTGGCAGCGCCCGAATTTTCTCCTGGCCAGTTCGACCAGTTTCTTGCGGTCCTCAGCTTTGCTTACGTCGGTCCGCAGGACTTCGCACGTAGCTCTTAGCGCTTGCGCCTGCTTTTGTGTCTCCTGGGCTCTGCTCTCGTCGGGCTGGCCCTGGTCGTTGAAGTCGAAGTGAGCAATGACGAGGTCGTAGCCAAGCTTGGCCAATTCCAAGGCGATGGCCGCACCGATTCCGCGACTGCCTCCGGTAATGATTGCTACAGGTCGTTCCGGCATGCTGCAAATCCCCTCTAAGACGCAAGATGTTGCGTCTGTGCCAAGAATTGATCGATCTGTCCGGCGGCCCTCATGCCGTCCGCAACGGCAGCCACCACGGTTGACGGTCCCCTGACGAGGTCTCCACCTGCAAAGACACCCTGGCGGGACGTCGACAGGGTGCCGTTCTGCGTCTGTATCAAGCCATCGCTGATATCCACGCCGGGCAGCGTCGGCTCAATGTCGTCTTGTGCCACCTGGCCGATGGCTTCGACCACGACGTCCATGTCCAGATCGTAGGCGCTGGTGGTCAGGGACTCGGGTCGCCGCCGGCCGCTCTGGTCGGGCGCGCCCAGCCGCGTGGGACAGAGCTTGATCCCGGTCAACGTACCGTTTGCGCCAAGGTATTCCAACGGCTGGGTCAGGATGAGAAAGTGTACGCCTTCATTGACGGCTCGCTCGCGCTCGGCGCTCCAGGCAGGCATCTCTTTGAACGAGCGGCGGTAGATCAGGTAGACGTCTTTGGCGTCGAGAGACTTGGCGGTGACAGCGACATCCATCGCGGTATTGCCTCCGCCGATGACCGCGACCAACTTGCCGGCCAGATCGACCTTGCCGGGTAGCTTGGCCTGGGCCAGGAAGTCCATCGCGTTCCATAAACCGGTCATCTGCTTGTCTGTCACGCTGGTAGCCTTCGGCAGACCCAGGCCGATGAAGGCGGCGTCGAAACCCTGCGACAGGATGGTGTCGAGGTTGCTGGTGGCGTCCAGTTCCTGTCCCAGGCGCAGGGTCATGCGGCTTTTGGGCACATCGGCAAAGATCGCGGCCAGCTCGTTCGATAACGCGCTGCTCTGTCGGTCCGGCGGGATCACCGATTCGACCATCCCGCCCAGCTCCGTGCTCTTGGAGAAGATGGTCACGGCGTGGCCGGCTTCGAGCAGTCGGGCTGCACAGGCCAAGCCGGCCGGCCCGGCGCCGATGACGGCGATCTGCTTGCCGGTCGCCTGCGCCGGAATGCGCAGTCTGGACCAGCCGTTCTTATTGGCTTGTTCGGCCAGATACCGCTGGATATCGGCAATCGGCAGGGGTCGGTCGCCGATGAAGCCCCGGAGGCAATTGCCCTGACATTGCTGCTCGACGGGACAAAGCCACGCGCAGACCTCCGGGAAGACGTTAGCCTGGCGGATCACTTCGTACGCTTGACGCTCCTTACCGTCGAGGAACAGGTCGATGAATCTCGGAATGTCGATCCCGGCCGGGCAGGCAAGCTGGCACGTCGGCTCCTGGCAGTTGCGGCAGTCGGCGGCGAGGCGCAGCAGGTTGTCCCGGTCGCTCATGCGACCATGCCTGAAGATCGGTCCGTAGACGGCGCTGTCACGCACGACGCAACCGGTCCGGCCGGCATCCCGCATGATCTGCGTGCATGCGCTGCAGCCGATGCAGACCTTGTTCGGGTCCATTTGGCCTTTGGTGACGATGTCCCGTGCGAAGTCGGGATAGGCGAAGGCCATACGGCCGCCTCCGACGATGGTCACGAGCCCGTTGGCCTTGTTGGCCGCTCCGACATTGGCCATCAGCGTGCGCAGCCAACTATAGCCCGTTCCGACCAGGGCCATGTCGGGATACGCCTGCTGCATCTGGCCTGTGAGGCTGACAAGCCTGGCGACGCCGGCCAGCGGGTGCTCCGGCTCGTCATAACCTCCCACGATGGGCTCGTTGAAGGGCCTTCCGACGTGCGGATTGTAGTAGGGATTGGCGACCGTGATGTCGATCAGCTCAACACCGCGTTCTTGGAGCATACCGACCAGCTTCTTCGGCTCGGTCAGGTCGGGTTTGGTGTAGTCGTTCTCATCCACCGCCCAGCCGTACGGATAGGGGATCGCGTCGTAGATGCCCAGCCGCGTGACAATGCGAGCCTTTTCGCCTAGTTCCCGCCGGATCCGATCGACCGTCTCGATCAGCAGCCGCGTGCGGTTCTCGAACGAGCCGCCATACTTGCCTTCGCGCGTGTGGCAGGCCAGCAATTCGTTGATCAGGTAGCCGTGACACGACTTGATATCGACCGCGTCGAAGCCGACCTCGAAGGCGATCCGCGCGGCCTGGACGTAGGCGTCCTGGAGCTGGTCGAGGTAATCGTCCGTCACGAGGGGGTAGTCGTCCGGGATCTTGCTCTTGCCCTTGGCATGCGGAGGCCACTGGGGGATGAGCGGATCGCGATACGGATCGCGCTGGCCGATCATCGGCTCCGCGACGCCGCGAGGCTTGCTGTACCGTCCGGAATGTGTCAGTTGCGCGACCAGAACGGGACGGTGGGCGATGCCGTTGGCCTCCGCCGCTCTCGCTCGCGCCCGGCTGACCATCGCGGCGAAGGCCTCCTTGCTGCCTTCGTGCAGCCACAATTGGCGCGGATTGGCTCTGGCTTCGGGAACGACCGCGATCGCCTCGGCCCAGAGCAGCCCGGCGCCGCCGGCACCGAACCGCTCGTAGCGGCGGACGGTCAGCTTGGTGGGGCGCCCCTGCGCGTCGCCGTCGCAGCCCTCCATTGCGTGAACCGATAGTGAATTGGGGATCGTCAGTCCGCCAAACTCGACCGGCTGGGCCAGGATGGACAAATCGTCGATCGCGTCAACCGAGACACCCAGGCGACGGCTCAGCTCGCAGAGGTCCTCGATACTGCTAAGCTGAAACTCCCATTGGCGACGTGGCGTGGCGGACTGGACACTCAAAACTCGGTTACCTCCTGCTATTTCTCGGCTTGCAGCTTGGCTTTCAGGAACTTGGCCGTGTAGCTCTTGGAGTCCTTGACGATCTCTTCGGGCGGTCCCGCGACTACCACGGTGCCGCCGCTGTCGCCGCCTTCGGGACCGAGGTCTATTATATAATCGGCCATCTTGATGACATCAAGGTTGTGTTCGATGACCACGACGGTATTGCCCATGTCGCAGAGCCGCTGCAGGACGCTCAGCAGGTTCTGGATGTCGGCAAAATGCAGGCCGGTGGTGGGCTCGTCGAGCAGGTACAGAGTGTGACCGGTGGCGGTCTTGCCCAATTCCGCCGAGAGCTTGACGCGCTGGGCCTCGCCTCCGGAAAGGGTGGTGGAGGACTGGCCCAGTTGGACGTAGCCCAGCCCGACGTCGGTCAGGGTCTTGAGAATTCGCACGATGGCGGGGAAATTGGCGAAGAAATCGACCGAGTCTTCCACGCGCATATCGAGCACGTCGGCGATGTTCTTGCCCTTGTAGGTGACCTGGAGCGTTTCGCGGTTGTACCGCGTCCCCTTGCAGTCCTGGCAGGTCACGTACACGTCGGGCAGAAAGTGCATCTCGATCTTCTTCGTCCCCTGTCCTCGGCAGGATTCGCACCTGCCTCCTTTGACGTTGAAGCTGAACCGGCCTGCCTGGTAGCCGCGTATCTTGGCCTCGCGGGTCAGAGCGAAGAGCTTGCGTATCTGGTCGAAGGCGCCAGTGTAGGTGGCTGGATTGCTCCGTGGCGTCTTGCCGATAGGGGACTGGTCGATCTCGATCACCTTGTCGATCTGCGAGGTCCCCAGGACGTTCTTGTGCTTGCCGGGCTTCTCGCGCGACTGGTAGAGCCTGCGCTTGAGAGCGCGCAGCAGGATCTGGTTGACCAGCGTGCTCTTGCCTGAGCCGGAAACGCCTGTGACGCAGATGAACGCGCCCAGCGGGAACTTGACGTCGATAGCCTTGAGGTTGTTCTCCGCGGCGCCTTTGACCTCTACACACTTGCGGAGATTGTACTTACGTCGCCTGGCGGGCAGGGCGATGCGTTTTTTGCCGCTGAGGTACTGACCGGTAATGGACGTCTCGCACTCGATGATATCTTCCAGGCTGCCTTGGGCGACGAGCTCTCCGCCGTGCTTGCCGGCCGCCGGGCCAATGTCGATGATGTGGTCGGCGGCGCGGATGATATCTTCGTCGTGCTCGACGACCAGGACCGTATTGCCGATGCGGGTCAGCCGCTTGAGGATGCCCAGCAGGCGGTCGTTGTCGCGGTTGTGCAGACCGATCGTCGGCTCGTCGAGCACATAGCAGACGCCGACCAGGCCGCTGCCGACCTGGGTGGCCAGGCGGATGCGCTGGGCCTCGCCGCCGGCCAGGGTGCTGCTGATCCTGTCGAGCGTCAGGTATCCCAGACCGACATCGACCATAAACTTCAAGCGGGCCTTGATCTCCTTGAGGATTTGCGTCGCGATGACGGTCTGTTCTTCGTCCAGCTTGAGCTTGCCGAAGAACTTCTGCGCCTTCTCGACGCTCAGTTCGGTCAGTTGGCGGATGTTCTGGCCTCCGATGGTGACCGCGATAGCTTCAGGGCGCAGGCGCGCTCCTTTGCAGCTTTGGCACGGCTGCTCGGAGAGATAGCCGTGCAGCCTGGCTTTGACGTAGTCGCTCGTGGTGTTCTTCCAGCGGCGCGTCAGATTCGGAATGACGCCCTCGAACGAGAGCCCGTACTGCTCTCGGTCGGCGTCGGTGGTCCCGTACATCAGGATGCGCTTCAGGTCGGCCGGAATCTCTTCGTAGGGGCTGGCCTTGCTGATCCCGGCGATCCGGCAGAACCGCTTGACCAGCCGGTTGTAGAAGATGTTCATTCGCTTGCCGCCTTTGCGCCAGGCGTCGATCGCGCCGTTTTCGAGCGAAACGCTCTTGTCGGGTACGATCAGCTCAGGATCGAATTCGAGAATCGTACCGAGCCCGTCGCAACTGCGGCACGCGCCGTAAGGGCTGTTGAAGCTGAACAGTCTCGGCGAAAGCTCCTCCAGGCTGGCTTCCGGATGGTCGGGGCAGGCGAATTTCTCGCTGTAGATCGCCGCATCCCAGTGCCCGTCGCCTCCGTTGGTCTTGTCGGCGTCCGGCTCCTGGAGCAGGACCAGCAGTATCCCCTCCGCCAGCTTCAACGCGGTTTCGATGGAATCGGCCAGACGGATGCGGACTCCCTGCTTGATGATCAGCCGGTCCACCACCGCCGCGATGTCGTGCTTCTTGTTCTTGTCCAGATCGGGCACGTTGCGAACGTCGTAGATCGCGCCGTCCACACGCACGCGCACGAAGCCCTCACGCTGGACATTGGCGAAGATTTCCTTGTGCTCGCCTTTCTTGCCGCGCACCAGCGGGGCGCAGACCTGGAGCTTCGTCCCTTCCGGATGCGTCAGGATCGATTCGACGATCTGGGAGGAATGCTGGCTGGTGATCTCCCGGCCGCACACCCAGCAGTGAGGCTGGCCCACCCGCGCGAAAAGCAGGCGGAAATAGTCGTAGATTTCTGTGGTCGTCGCGACCGTCGAGCGCGGGTTGCTGCTGGCGCTACGCTGCTCGATGGCGATGGTCGGAGGCAGGCCCGAAATATCGCCGACCGCCGGTTTTTGCATTTGTTCGAGGAACTGCCTCGCGTAGGCGCTGAGCGATTCGACGTACTTGCGCCGCCCTTCGGCGTAGATCGTGTCGAAGGCCAGCGAGCTCTTGCCTGAGCCGCTGATGCCGGTGATGACCACGAACTTGTCGCGCGGGATGCTCAAACTGATGTTCTTGAGATTGTGCTCGGCCGCACCCTCGATCCTGATGACCTTGTCCGTTCGTTCCGCCATATCGTAAACCAACCCGGTCCTGGGTTCCGTCCGTTTTGCAGCCGGACCCGCTGGCGGTGCATAGCCGCTCTGTTGCGGGTCGGCACAAACAATTCATTGTACCAGCTTGGTCCGAAAAGGGAAACTACGCATTCGCCCATTTTCGCTCTGCACCCGGTGCGGCCGGCTTTCAGTGGCGGATTCCGCCTCTTCGTAGAGCCCGCCCTGAGCCTGCCGAAGGGGCGAGCGTCCCCGCTCGCCGCCCTTGTCGTGCGTCGTCGCACGACACTAGGCATCCAAGAGGCGAGCGGGGACGCTCGCCCTACGAAGACCGCATCGGTCGCCACCGCATTGTAGCCGCACCCTTTGGCCTGGCCGGGCTGCCTCGGGCCTCAGGCCCCTCTTTCTGAGAACCTTGCAGCCGGGTGGAGTTTCGCCGTAGATTGCCTGAAATGGGCGCTGCCTGGTCGCGACTGTAGTGTTGGAAAGTAATTACATTCGTCCTGCTATCGAAGGGGCTCCTGATGAAGTCTTTACCTATTTGCCTGTGTACCGTCGTGGCGCTGCTGTCGGGCTGCGAGCACCACGTCGAGAAGGAGTTCGCCTCCTACGGCGATTCCGTCGTCGTGACCGACTCGCGCTGGGAGCGCGAGGTGGATATCGCTGTGGTCGAGGTGCATCGGGTGCTGGCGAACTGGCAGGTAGACCCCAACGGCGCCAGAAGCGATCCGACGTACCAGGCCGGGTCCCGCAAGATCGACAACAGCCAGGGCACCGAATGCACCATTTCCCGCCTGGAGTTCACCAACCACAATGGCCGGAACACCCTGCAAACGATCTGCATTCCGGATCGAGACATGATCCTGGTCCTGTGCGAGGCACCCACCAACGCCGCCACGCTCACCCTCCGCAACCAACTCGCCACGATCCTGACCGCCCGAGGCTTCCGACACCGAGACTGACCGAGCCCGCCTACCGGTAGCCACCGTCGGGTGTAAGCCTCGCTGCGTCGTGGTTCTGGGACCATAACCTTTGCCGGTCCTATGCTTGGTGCTATAATTGACCACTCGCGACGCAACTGATGCGGCTCACGGCTTCAGTCAAGTCGTGGGAGAAAGCACGCTTGCTTGGTTTGTGCGGATGCGGAGAACACACGATGGTAATTGATGGTTCGGAACTGGTGCTGCGGTTTGAGGAAACCCTCCGATTGAGTTGAAAGGAGAACGCTGTGGCAGAACCGCGCCTCGGGTTCAGAATACTACGAATGGATAGCGAGGATCAAGCTGGGGTCGATAGATCGATGGAGGCCTACCACCAGCATCTTGACGCGTTTAACAAGACGGCCAATTCGGACCTGTGGAAGTTCTTCTATTGGGACTTCTTTCATGACGGAAGCGTTGAGTCTATCGAAATCCAAGGGGACCTAAAGACCGTCGTGATCCGGCTCAAGTGTCCGAACATAAAGCGGTTCAAGTCCGACAACGACTACGAGTACATCAATGTGATGTTCCAGTGTACTTCTCAGACGGTTTCCACACTCACGATTCAGTATGAGAAACCGGAGCACTCGTGGGACGTCAGGAGGAACCCTACTTGCTTTCTCTACGGTGAAATCAACACCGCTTCGGGGCTCAGTGACTTTGGTCCGCAAGAGGAGCTCGACGAAGATCACCATTATTCGTTGTTGATGTTGCTGATGGCCGATGACTCTGTCATCTGGCTGGAGATGATCTTCTCCCAAGTTGATGTGATAGCAGAGGAGCCGACGGCGTTTGCCCTGATGGAGTCTGATCCCAAATTCCAGGTGCCTACCTGGTCAGCGGATAACGAAACCTGAGTCTTGGACACGCCGATACAACGGAATCGACAGAACCTGCAGAGTCAGCGAGGCAACAAGAGCCTGCGGTGTGTCGGCCCCGTGCGTCTTTGGCGAAGGATGAGCGCGATGGACGTCAACTACGACAAGATCGACGATTGCACCTTGGCGCTGTTGTACCTGGTGACATCGGAGGACAAATACGGGGCGCGGGCGTGGAAGTCGTTCGACTGGGAGACCATGAATCAGCTTCACGAGATGGGCTACATCTCCGACCCCAAGAGCAAGGCAAAGTCCGTCGCGCTCAGCGGTGACGGATTGGCGCGGGCGAAGGAGATGTTCGAGCACTTCTTCTGCACGCCGGAGTTTCCGGTTCCCTGATGCGCGTTCGCAGGCTGCACGAATGGAATCTCTCGTATGCCCAGGCTCGTGAACTCCAGACCCGCTTGGCGAGCGAGGTGCGGTTTGACCGCTTAGACAGAGAGCCTGAGCTTGTCGCCGGGCTCGATTGCGGCTTCAGCCGGGACGGCACGCGCGTTCTCGCGGCGATTGTCGTGCTGAGGATTTCTGGTCGGCAAAAGGGCAGTGGGGCACTCCATCTCGCTCCGGCTGAGACCGTGACAGCCTCGATGGAGCTGGACTTTCCCTATATTCCCGGTTTGCTCTCGCTTCGCGAGGCGCCGGTGTGCCTGGCGGCGGTGCGCAAGCTCACGTGCCGGCCTAATGTGTTCCTGATCGACGGTCAGGGATTCGCACATCCGCGCCGGCTGGGACTGGCTTCACATCTGGGTCTGTTTCTGGACAAGCCCACCGTCGGCTGTGCCAAGAGCCGGTTGCTCGGCACGTTCGAGGAGCCGGGCCGCGAGAAGGGGATCTACAGCCTCCTGCGGGACGGCAGCGAAGTGATCGGAGCGGTGGTGAGAACCCGCCGGGACGTCAAGCCGCTGTTCGTCTCCGTGGGACATCGCTGTCGCCTTGATGATGCCGTTCGTCTGACGCTGGCCTGTGCCACGAAGTATCGCTTGCCTGAGCCGACCAGGCTGGCCCACCAGGCCGTGACCCGCCTCAAGAAGTGTTTGGGTTGAGATGCACCGTACGTTTGTGGGTAACTCAGGTGATTGGGCTTTTTGTCATGTCGAGTGGAGCGAAGCGCAATCGAGACATCTGGCCGCGGAGGAGACAGCCTCTTCGTTCTCGGCCAGATTTCTCCGTTCCGGCCTGCCTAAGGCAGCCCTCCAGTCGAAATGACAAGGACGGCCACCGGTAGGTAGAGTCTACCTGCAAGCGTGCAGTGCACCCTCTGGGCTGACGCCTTCGAACCGCCGGTGGAGAAACGCGTACCTTTAGATTTGAGCGTCTTGGAGGACCTGTAATGGGCGTTAAGACGGCCAACCTTGGGTTTCCTCGGATCGGGGCCCAGCGTGAGCTCAAAACCGCATTGGAGGCCTACTGGCGGGGCGACCTGAGCCAGGCGGATCTGCAACAGACGACGCGCGAGATCCGCCGGTCGAGCTGGCAATTGCAGCGCGATGCCGGCGTGGACCTGATTCCGAGCAACGATTTCTCGCTTTACGACCACATCCTGGACATGGTCGCGATGCTGGGAGCCGTGCCGCCGCGTTTCGGTCATGTCGGCGGTCCCATCGGCCTGGACACCTATTTTGCGATGGCGCGCGGCACGAAGACCGCCAAAGCCATGGAAATGACCAAGTGGTTCGACACGAACTATCACTACATCGTCCCTGAGTTTGAGGCAAACCAGCGATTCTACCTGGGCTCGACCAAGGTTATCGATGAGTTCAGAGAGGCCAAAGAGTTGGGCTTTGTCACGCGCCCCGTTCTGCTCGGTCCGGTGTCCTTTCTGTTGCTAGGCAAAGCGACGACGGCGAACGTGACGCCACTATCGTTTTTGGACCGGGTGCTCGGGGTCTACACGCAGGTTCTGGAGCGTCTGCGCGCCGCCGGAGCGGAATCGGTCCAGGTCGACGAGCCGGTCCTGGGGCTCGACTTGGATGAATCGGCCAGGCAGGCGTATTCGCGGGCGTACAAGTCCCTGGCCAACGCGGCGGGTCCCTTGCAGATCTTCCTGACCACCTATTTCAGCCCTCTGCGCGAGAATCTCAAGACAGCTCTGCAACTGCCGGTGGCCGGTGTGCATCTGGACCTGGTGCGAGGTCCCGAGCAGCTTGATGAAGCGCTAGCCGCGGTTCCTGCCGATAAGACCGTCTCGCTGGGCGTGGTCGATGGCCGTAACATCTGGAAGAATCCGCTTTCGAAGACCCTCTCGGTGTGTGAGCGCGCGCTGAGCGTCCTTGGGCCGGACCGATTGATCCTGGCGCCGTCATGTTCCCTGCTGCACTCCCCGGTGGACCTGGACCTCGAAACCGACCTGGAGGACCACGTGAAGGAGCGTCTCGCGTTCGCCAGGCAGAAGCTCCAGGAGTTGCAGATTCTAAAGACCGCGCTCAACGAAGGCCCCGACGCCGTCGCGGACGCCCTGGAGGCGAACGACGCACTCTTCAAACGCGTAGCGCATTCGACCCGCGTCCACAACCCGCAAGTGAAGGCGCGAGTTGGGACGCTCGCGGCCGAAAGGCCCGGCCGAGCCAGCCCGTTCGCGGTTCGCAAGGCCAAGCAACAGGAACGTCTGAACCTGCCCGTACTGCCGACGACCACGATCGGCTCTTATCCTCAAACGCCGGAGATTCGCAAGGCCCGCGCCGCCTTCAAACGTGGACAGATCGACGCGTCTCAATACGAAGCCGAAATGAAACGGCAGGTACTACGCGTCGTCCGCTTCCAGGAGCAGGCCGGCCTGGACGTGTTGGTCCACGGCGAGCCCGAGCGCAACGACATGGTCGAGTATTTCGGCGAGCGGCTCGAAGGTTTCGCTCACACCCGGTTTGGCTGGGTCCAGAGCTATGGCTCGCGCTGCGTCAAGCCGCCCATCATTCATGGTGACGTCAGTCGACCGAAGCCGATGACGGTCGATTGGATTCGCTACGCGCAGTCGCTTACGTCCAAACCGGTGAAAGGGATGCTGACCGGACCGATCACGATTCTTCAATGGTCGTTCGTTCGTGACGACCAGCCGCGTAAGGACACCGCTTTTCAGATCGCGGCCGCGATTCGCGACGAGATTGAGGACCTGGAGGCCGCCGGCACCGGCATCATCCAGATCGACGAGCCGGCGCTGCGGGAGGGATTGCCGCTGCGCCAGTCCGAGTGGCCCGCATACCTGCGGTGGGCGGTGCAGGCCTTCCAACTGGCCAGTTGCGGCGTGAGGGACGAAACTCAGATTCACACGCACATGTGCTACGCCGACTTCAATGACATCATCGAGGCCATCGCTGCTCTCGACGCCGACGTGATCTCGATGGAGGCCTCTCGGTCGGGAGTCGAGCTATTGGGCACCTTTGCACATTTCCAGTACCCGAACCAAGTGGGGCCGGGCGTATATGACGTCCATAGTCCCCGCGTCCCGTCGGCAGAAGAGATGGCCGACGCGATCAAGCAGCAGACCACGGTGCTGAACGTGGACCAGCTTTGGGTCAACCCCGATTGTGGACTCAAGACACGGCGCTGGGAGGAGGTCGAGCCTGCCTTGAAAAACATGGTTGCGGCCGCGCGCCAGGTCCGAGCGAGCCTGGCTCCCAAGCCTGCGTAGCCCGACACGGCGCGCTCCGGCCAGCCTGCGGCCGGCCTCCGGCCGGAATGATGATCCGAAGCCGTCGACGTGGGGTCTACCTGCCAACATGAATTGCACGGCGCGTCCTCCCCGAAAGCGGTCGCGAGGCTTGCACGGCGTGCGTTTTTCGCGTAGAAAGAGAACCTCTCGCGGTTCTGCCGCGTATAAATGCGATTATAGCGGCTTGAGCCAAAGGCCTCTCCCCTCGCTGGGGGTCGGGGCCTGGGGGGACTTACCTGATGGTGTCTTTTGATTGGGGAAGGTCTTTATGGCGACAGATGTCAAGCAAATCGGCCAGTTGGTCCAGGCCAAGAGCGAGTTCGTGCGAACGCTCTTTGCCGAACTCGACAAGGTCATTGTCGGCCAACGCTACATGCTCGAACGAATGCTCATCGGTCTTCTGGCCAATGGGCATATTTTGTTGGAAGGCGTGCCGGGCCTGGCGAAAACGCTGGCAGTGACCGTCCTCTCGCGGGCGATCGACGCCGATTTCAGGCGGATTCAGTTCACTCCCGACCTGCTGCCGGCCGATCTTATCGGAACCCAGATCTACCGCCAGTCCGACGGGCAGTTCTATACCCGCAAGGGACCGATCTTCGCGAACATCATCCTGGCCGACGAGATCAACCGCGCGCCGGCCAAGGTACAGAGCGCTTTGCTGGAAGCCATGCAGGAGAGGCAGATCTCCATCGGTGACGAGACGTTCGCGCTACCCAGTCCCTTCCTCGTTCTCGCGACGCAAAACCCCATCGAGCAGGAAGGGACCTATCCGCTGCCCGAGGCGCAGTTGGACCGGTTCATGCTCAAGCTCAAGATCGACTATCCCAGCAAGGAGCAGGAGCGTCTGATCCTCGATCGCATGGCCGCGACCGATAAGACGTTTGACATCCGTCGCGTCATCAAGCCGGCCGACATCGCGGAGGTTCGCGCGGTCATCGACGAGATCTACATCGACGAGAAGGTCAAGGACTACATCGTTGACATTGTTTGTGCCACGCGCGACCCGAAGAAGTACGGCCTGAATCTGGCGAACCTCATCAGCTATGGCGCGTCGCCGCGTGCGACGATCTACCTGGCCATCGCGGCCAAGGCTCACGCCTTTGTCCAGCAGCGCGGCTATGTCACGCCGCAGGACGTCAAAAGCATCGGGCTCGATGTCTTGCGTCACCGCGTGATCGTCAGCTACGAAGCCGAAGCCGAGGACAAGACCAGCGAAGACGTGATCAAGACGATCTTTGATAGTATCGAAGTGCCCTAGAAGTGCGAAGTTGGAAGTGTCAAGTTTGAAGTGATATACCTCTTGAAACTTCAAACTTGAGACTTGACACTTGTATATGATTTCCGAAGACCTGATAAAACGCATTCGTCAGATTCAGATCTACACCTCGCGCGCGGTGGATGCGAGCTTTGCGGGCCAGTACGAGAGTGTCTTCAAAGGCCGCGGCATGCAGTTCGACGAGGTCCGCGAGTACATGCCGGGTGACGACATCCGCACGATCGACTGGAACGTCACGGCCCGCACGGGCAAGCCCTTCATCAAGCGCTTCGTCGAAGAGCGCGAGATGACGGTGCTCTTTGCGGTGGACCTGAGTGCCTCGGGTGAATTCGGGACCGTCAGCAAGCTCAAGAATGAGCTGGCCGCGGAGTTTTGCGCCGTGCTCGCCTTCGCGGCCGCCAAGAACAACGACAAGGTCGGACTGCTGATCTTCACCGACCGAATCGAACTGTTCATTCCGCCCAAGAAGGGCAGCGCTCACATTCTCCGCCTGATTCGCGAGTTGCTCGGCTTTCGGATGCCCAAGCGCAAGACCGACATCCCGCTGGCGCTCGACTACATCGCCAAGGTCGTGCGCAAACGCGCGACGGTATTCTTGGTCTCGGATTTCATCGAGACGAACTTCCAGAAGCCGCTGGGTCTGCTGAACAAGCGTCACGACGTCATCGCGGTTCCGGTGCGCGACCGGGTCGAGATCGCGATGCCTGCGGTCGGGCTCATCGAGGTGCAGGACGCCGAGACCGGTCAGATCATGCTGGTGGATACGTCGGGCAAACGCTTCCGCAGCCAATACGGCGACCACAGCTCCCGGCGCTTCAACGACCTGAAGAACCTGCTGAGGTCCATCAACGTCGACCTGATCCCGATCACGACGGATAAGCCCTACGTCAACGACCTGATTCAGTTCTTCCACATGCGGCACCGGCGGCGTTAGCGACGGTTCCGCGGTGGAGCAGATGAGGAAACAGACGACCATGGCAGAGAAGTTGGATTTCTCGCTTCCACAGAAGAAGTCGAAGGTCACCGCAGGGGGTGCCTTCACCATCGCGCTGTTGCTGATCGTTGCCGCTCTGGCGGTGGCGAATCTTCTTGTCGCCTCGCGGAGTGAGAACGCGCAGCCTGCGACCGCATCGGGCGGCCTTTCTGCAGCTCAGGTCAAGGCGCTGGCGGCCAAGCTGGCGCAACGGAACCTGCACGAGCAGGCGGCCGCGGCTTGGCAGGACTATCTCGGCTCGGCCGAGTTGACGGACGTTGAGCGCGCCAACGTGCTCTTCCAAGTCGCCACCTCGTTCGAGAAGGCCGGAAGGTATGCCGACGCCATCGAGAACTACTATCGGAGCGAAGCGACGGCTTCACTCGATGAGTTGGGGCCACAGATCAACGCGCACGTCAAGGAGTGCTTCGAGAAGCTAGGCAGGTTTGCTTCGCTGCGCTACGAGATGATGGATCGCACCAGCCCATCGTCGTCCGAACCGGCCGGCGGCAAGGTCGTCGCGGAGATCGGACCCGAAAAGATCACTGAGGCCAGGCTGGATACACTGATCGAAGAGGCTGTCGAAAATGAACTGCTCCCCATGCGGGCTTATCTGACGCTGGAGCAGTTCAACGAACAGAAGAGATATGATCTGGAGCGGCTCCGCCGTCCGCAGGCGAAGGGACAATTCCTGGGAGAGTGGTTGAGTCAAGAACTCCTGTACCGCGAGGCCCTCGAACAGGAATTGGGCGAGCGCCCGGAAATCAAGCGGCTCATGCACGCGCGGACCCGGGAGATGCTGAGTCGGCGTATGCTCGAAGAGCAGCTCGTCTCGAAGGTTCACATTACGGACGGCGACGTGCAGACGTACTTCCGCGCCAACAAGGAGAAGTACATGGTGCCCGAGAGCGCCACGATCAGCCACATCCTCGTCGCTGAAGAGGACACGGCACGCGACTTGCTCGCAAAGATTCGGGCCGGCGCCGATTTCGCGGCCCTCGCGAAGGAGTTCTCGCTTGATCTCACCACTGCGCAGACCGACGGCAGAATCCCTGGCGAGGTCTACCGGGGACGTCCTATGCCGTTTGCCGGAGACACGAAGGATATAGAGGCGGCCATCTTTGCGACTGATGCTCCCGGAGTCTTGGATCGACCCTTCGAGACTGAAACGGGATGGGAGATCGTTCGAGTCGATGAGAAGCATCCCCCGCAGGAACGGGCGTTTGAAGAGGTCCAGCAGGAAGTCAGAAGGGATTTGCGCATAAGCAAGGGAGAAGAAGTGCAACGGGAATACATTGGGGAGCTGATGGCCAAATACGATGTTGTCCTCCGCGCAGCGGCTTTCGCACCGATTCCACAAGGCGATTCACAGGAGTCATCGTCGCAACAATGAGTCTGTCACGCAGGACAATATGGCTGGCTTTACTCGTATTCGCGGGCGTGATCGCGCTTTGTCCAGGCTGTCGGAAAGATTCCGGGACGGACCGCGATCACGCCGCGTTCGAGGTGGACAAGGTGTACGAGCGCGGGCCCGTCACCGTCCACGTGCGGCTGGACAAAACGAGCATCACGATCGTCCAGACGCTCTTGCTCCAACTCGAAGCAGCGGTACAACCTGAGTACGAAATGCAAATGCCCAAGGTCGATGAGGCGCTCAAGGACTTCGGTCTGGTCGATTGGAGCAACCTGGGCCGACGGCTCGATGCGAATGACAACGTGGTGACGACCTACGAATACCGCCTGGAGCCGTTCCTCTCGGGCCAGTACGAAATCCCGGCGTTCACGTTCGTGTTTCACGACGCCAACGAGCCCGACGCGACCCACGAGCTGAGCAGCGAACCGATCCCGGTCGAAGTGACGAGCTTGCTGGGTGAGGACCGCGCCAAGCTGGTCATCAACGACATCGAAGGCGTGGTGGATGTGCCGAAGAAGGCATCCTGGCGCTTGGTGTGGGTCGTGGCCGGCGTGTGCTTGGCTTCGGTGCCGCTGGGCTGGTGGCTCCTACGCAAGAAATGGGTGCGTGCAGCGCGGAGGGTCTTTCAGCCGGCGCATGAGGTCGCGTACGCGCGGCTGCGGGCGCTGGTGGCGGAGGACCTCGTCGCAGCGGGCCGGCTCAAGGGGTTCTACGAGCGCCTTAGCGGCATCCTGCGCCACTATATCGAGGACCGCTTCGACCTGCACGCGCCGGAACGGACCACCGAGGAATTCCTGGTGGAGTTGGGACGGACGGCGCTTCTGGCCGAGCCCGATAAAGCGGTGCTGGGGGAATTCCTGACGCACTGCGACCTGGTGAAGTTTGCTAGGCACGCGCCGACGAACGAACAGATCCAGCGGTCGTTCGACCTGGTCAAGGACTTCATCGAACGAACGAAATCGCAAGTGTCCTACGTGGATGTGACCGAGCAGGTGCAGGCGGAGCAGCGTGTTGAAGTGGAGGTGGCGTAGATGCAGTGGTACACGCCTTGGGCACTGCTGTTGTTCCTGGCGCTTCCCGTTTTGGGCTACGTCATGCTGCGCAAGCGGCGCGGCGCCGCGGTGCGGTTCCCCAGCTTGGTCGATATGCGAAGCTGTCCCGTCTCGTGGCGGCAACGCTTTCGACCAGTGCTGGTCGTGGCGCGATTGCTCTGTCTGACGCTGCTGATCCTGGCGCTGGCCCGGCCGCGCAAGGGGACGGTGCTGTCGGAAATCTCGACGGAAGGCATCGCCATCGAAGCCGTCGTGGACCGCTCGACCAGCATGAACGCCGAAATGGACTACAGCAACGAAAAGCTTAACCGCCTCGAAGTCGTCAAGCGTGTCATGGCCGATTTCGTCGAAGGTGACAAGAAGGGCCTCGGCGGACGTGCCGGCGATCTGATCGGCCTGGTGACTTTCGCGCGGTACGCCGATACCGTGTGTCCGCTCGTTCTCAGCCACAATGTGCTGACCGAGTTCCTCAAGAAGACGGAGATTGTCACGCTGCGCAACGAAGACGGCACGGCGATCGGCGACGCGCTGGCGCTGGCCGCAGCGCGCTTACGCAAGGCTGAAGAGGAGCTCGTACGGCGCAACGTCCAGTTGGGTTTCGGCGATGCCGACGAGGAAACCGATCCCGAGCGCGGAGGCTTCAAGATCAAGAGCAAGGCCATCATCCTGCTAACCGACGGCCGGAACAACACGGGCGACTACGATCCCATGCGGGCGGCGGAGCTGGCTGCCAAGTGGGGCATCAAGATTTACACCATCGGTATCGGCTCGGCGCAATCATTCGCGACGGTCAACACGCTGTTCGGCACATTCCGCATGCCGACGCAGGACGACCTCGACGAGGATCTGCTCAAAGCGATTGCCGACGAGACCGGCGGCTTCTACAGCCGTGCCGACGACGCCGAAGCGCTGCGCAACATCGTCGAGCGAATCAATGAGTTGGAGAAGACCGAAGTCAAGTCCGTGCAATACACCCAGTATGCGGAGCACTTCGCCCGCTGGACGATGCCCGCGCTGGTGCTCCTGCTGCTGGAGATGCTGGCGGGCTGTACGATCTTCAGGAAGATACCGTGAATCTTGGCAATGACAGAGCATTGTGGTTGCTGTTCCTGGTGCCGGCGGTGCTGGTGCCGGTTTATGCCTGGTGCTTCTGGCGCAAGGCGCAGGCGCTGAAGGCTCTGGCCAGCAATGAGATGTTGGCCAAGATCAATACCAGCGTCAGCCTCAAGCGGCAGGTCGTCAAGGCACTGCTCCTGGTGTTGGCGTTCGTCAGTCTCGTGGTGGCGCTGACCGAGCCGAAATGGAACCCCCGGCCGCAGCGCATTCGGCGCGAGGGCCGCGACGTTGCAGTGCTGCTCGACACTTCCCGCTCCATGCTGGCCGAGGACATCAAGCCCAATCGGCTGGAACGGTCCAAGCTGGCGATCCTGGACTTGCTGGAGGTGCTCAAGGGTGATCGGGTCGCGATCGTGACCTTTGCAGGCAACGCGACCGTGAAGTGTCCTTTGACGCAGGACTACGCTTTCGTGCGCATGGCGCTGGCGGACGTTTCGACCGAGAGCACCAGTCGCGGCGGCACCATGATCGGCGACGCCATTCGCAAAGCCACCGAAGAGGTCTTCGACAAGCAGAGTCGCCAGTATAAGGACCTGATCCTGATTACAGATGGCGAGGACCACGACAGCTTTCCCGTCGAAGCCGCGGAGAAGGCCGCCCAGGACGGAATCCGTATCTTCGCCTTCGGCCTGGGCGACGACGCCACGGGCACGCGCATCCCGATCACCGGGCCGGATGGGGAAAAGACTTTCTTGAAATACCAGGGCCAGGAGGTCTGGTCCAAGCTCGACAGCGATATACTGCGCGAGATCGCTTACGCGACCGACGGGACGTATCTTTCCGTGACGCCGGGGACCGCGATGGACTTGGGGCGCATCTATGAGGACCGGATCGCTTCGGCGGAGAAACGCGAACTGGAATCGATGACGATGGTCAAGTACGATGAGAAATTCCAGATCTTCGTAGCGCTGGGGATCGGATTGTTGATGGGTGAGGCATTGCTCAGTGAACGCAAGAAGACGACAAGTTCGTAGTGACGCCGTTGTAGGGGCAGGCCCCCGTGCCTGCCCAGGGCAACCACAGGGGGTTGCCCCTACCGGGCACGCCAGGAACAGAACCGTGATTCGGACGGTGCTTTTGTTGCTATTGGCGTTAGCTGCGTCAGCACGAGGCGCGGACCCGGCGGCCCGCGCGATTCGAGAGGGCAATGCCCTCTACGCCGACGGTCAGTACACCGACGCGATCAACAAGTACAACGAGGCACTGGTCGAGCAGCCGGCCGCGCTGGAACCGAAGTTCAACAAGGCCAACGGCTACTACCGGCTCGACGATCTGGGCGAGGCCATCGACCTGTATCAGGAGGTCGCGGCCGAGAGCAAGGACATGGCCCTGGTCGCCAAGGCCAAGTACAACCTGGGCAACTGTCTCTTCCAGCGTGGGAGCAAGCAGCGGGATTCGGACCTGCAAAAGGCCCTCCAGGACATGGAGGCGAGCATCACGTACTGGCGCGGCGTTCTCGACATCGAGCCGGAAAACCAGAAAGCTGCCGAGAACATCGAGGTGGCGCGCTTGACGATCAAGGACATTCTCGATCAACTCAAGAAACAGCAGGAGCAACAACAGCAGCAAGGTCAGCAGGACCAGCAGGATCAACAACAGCAGAGCCAGGATCAGCAACAGCAAGGCCAGCAGTCCGAGCAGGAGCAATCAGGTTCGCAGCAGGCCCCGAATCAACCACAGGACCCGAACGAGGCGCAGTCCGGTCAGCCCCAGCAGGACCCTAGCGAGTCGCAAGGGGACCGGCAACGCGAGCAAGAGCAAGCTCAGGAGCAGCAGGAGCAGCGACAGACCCAACAGGCTATGGTCCCGGACACCACCGCTCGGGAGATTCTCGACAAGGAGCAAAGGCAGAAGCAGGAGCGTCAGATTCGCCAAAGAGGATCGATGCCAAGGGTCGAAAAAGACTGGTAGCATGAGGTATCTCAGTAGCACCATCTTGATCGCAGTCGTCCTGACGACCGGCGCGGCGCAAGCCGGCACGGGCGTGCGCGTCTATGCCCAGGTGGACTCCGACGCGACCATCTATCCCGGTCAGGCGTTTACCTACTCGGTCGTGGTGGAGGGAAGCAAGCCGACGCGGATCGACGTTTCGCCGCTGGCGAGATTCAATCCGCGTCTGATTGGGCCCTCTACGGCCATGCAGCAGGACTTCTCTGGCCGAGTATCCATCCGTCATTCAGAGAGCTATGCGATCGTGGCAGGTCCGCCGGGCACAATGGTGTTGCCAGGTGTCACCGTTGTGGTGGATGGACAAACCTACACCACGAACCCGGTTGAGGTCACCGTTTCTCGCCCGGGGACGACCGACCGCATGACGCTGAGCTTCGCCTTGGCGCAGCAGAAGTGCTATGTCGGCCAGCCCATTGTCATGACGGTGGAGTGGACCGTCACTGCGCAGGTGCAGGACGTCTCGTTCAACGTGCCGGTCTTCCGATCCGATGCGTTGTACATCGAGGATCTGTCGGAGGTGCCTGCTGCCTACGCGCGCCAGCAGGCCGAAATCGACGGGGTTCCCGTCCTGGTGATGGAGAACCGCCGGCTCATCCGCGGAATGGAGGCTGCGATCATCTCCTTCCAGAAGGTGCTGATCCCGAAACAGCCGGGTCGCATCACGCTGGACCCGGTCACCGTCTCGACGGACATGGCGACGGGACGCATTCGGACCAACGATTTCTTCAATCCGATCAGGACGAGGTTCGAGCGTTTCTCGGTACATTCCGATCCGGCGGTCCTCGACGTGTTGCCGCTGCCTGAGACCAGCAAGCCCGCTCAGTTCTATGGCCTGGTCGGTTCGTACACGATCAGCGCGACCGCGACGCCGACGCAGGTCAACGTGGGGGACCCGATCACCTTGACCATCCGCATCGGTGGCAATCCCTACCTCAAACCGGTCCAGTGGCCTGAGTTGGAGAAGGTGCCGGGCCTGGCGCAGGGGTTCAAGATCCCGTCGGAGAGGGCGTCACCGATCATCGAAAACGGCATGAAGGTCTTCACGCAGACGGTCCGGGCCAACGATGACACCGTCACCGAGATCCCGCCGATTCCGCTGGCGTTCTTCGACCCGAACGTCGGCACCTACGTGGTGGCGCGGACCAAGCCCATCCCGCTGGAGGTCTCGCCTACGAAGGTTCTGACCACCGCCGATGTCGAAGGCACGAGCATCCGCCCGACCGGCCGCCAGGTCCAGGCGATCCAGGAGGGGTTCTCGGCGAACTATTACGGTCCCGACGTTCTTGCCAACCAGCGGTTCTCGCTGGTGGCGGCAGCCTTCAGTCCCGGTTACGCGCTCGTTTGGTCAGTCCCGCTGCTGGCCCTGCTGGCGAGTGCGTCGTTCAAGCTGGCGACGCGGGCCAACCCTGAAGCCGCGGCCAGGAAGCGGAAGCGACAGGCATGCAGTCGCGCCGTCCGGCGCCTCAAGGCGGCGGCATTGGCCGACGATAAGAGCAGGCACGATCAACTCGCTTCGGCTTTGAAAGCGTATTTGGGAGACCGGTTCGACCGGGTGGCCGGGTCGTTGACCGCTGACGACT
>JAFGLV010000127.1 GCA_016927855.1 Sedimentisphaerales bacterium | reverse complement strand
CACTCGTAGCGTCAGCAAGATCTTCGTCGGTGTCGGCGACGCCACCCAGCCGAGCCAGAACGCTTCCGGCCTGCTCTACATCGACGATCTCGCGTTCGGGCATCCCGTTCAGTAACTCGAACGTCGTCTCTTCGCGGGACCCGCGCCCCACGGCGCGGGTCCCGTCTTGCCTGAGGT
The DNA here is from genome assembly GCA_016927855.1 of Sedimentisphaerales bacterium. Classification (GTDB taxonomy): domain Bacteria; phylum Planctomycetota; class Phycisphaerae; order Sedimentisphaerales; family Anaerobacaceae; genus JAFGLV01. The sequence continues at coordinate 20,481 of JAFGLV010000127.1, read as the reverse complement.
TGGAGCGTTGAACGCGTGCAAGGCTGGAAGCGGCAGGCCGGAGGCGCTTTTGGTCTGCGCCTATAGCCTTATTCAGAGCATCCACGCTTGACGCTTGACGAGGTCCGCTTCACGAGGTACGAGATACGCATCTGGGCGAACAGCCTTGCAGGATAGCGGAGAATCGTTTATAGTAGAAAAGCCTGGGTGTGCCCCTCGCGCGTTCAAGCCCAGCGGCACCACAGGCCCCAGACCCGGACGCCGGGGCGGTGTCGCGAGTCCCGGCCAACTTCAGAGAGCTGATCATGCAAGCCGTTGCGGACGAGGCAGGCCTTAACTCGTATCTCGTCGCTCGTATCTCGTGTTTCGTGAGGCGGCGAACACCGGCTCTCACGCTTCACGCGGAGCGACAAGCGACGTTTTCCCAGACAGGACACTATGAAGGCGTACGGACCCGGTGTGTAGCCGGGAGGCCGTCACCGGCATTGAAGCGAAGGAGGAATACGATGTGCAAGACGTGGAGACACCTGTTCTGTGCGGTTGTGGTCTTCGAGCTGGCTGCAGGTTCCGTCTTCGGGCGCGTTCTGGTCCAGGACGACTTCGAGGGCGCCACCCTCGACCAGACCAAATGGCAGCTCGTCCAGGCCGGCGCCGCGTCGATCAGTCAGACCGACGGCGCGATCTTCTTCCAGCGGCCCACCGCGCTGCTGTGCTACTTCGCGACCGCGGAGGAATTCGACCCGGCGGTGACGCCGCTGACGATCACCGGTTCCTGCACCCTCGGCGCCGACGCCGACATCGATGTCTGGACGCGCGCGAGTCTCGTGCCCAACAGTGGCGGCGGTCCCGGCCACGTGCTCAACAGCGGGATTCGCATCAACTTCTGGCAGGACGCGGTCGACTCGGGCTACCCGCCCAACCTGGACATTCTGGAGAAGACCGCCGGCGTGTGGCCCTGGGACAGCTCCATCTCCGAGGGCACCAACATCCCCGGCGACGATGAGGCCCTCGATTGGGATTTCGTGGTGACCGACGATGGCGTCATCATCAGCGCCATGTTCACGCAGACCAGCGATCCCAACAACACGCTGACGCTGGCGGGTACGAGCATGACCCATTTCGACAACAACTACGTGGCCTTCACCGTCGTCAATGGCTATCTCAACGACGTGACGATCACCACGACGAAGATCGGACGGGAGGCCGCCGACCCCGACCCGGCCGACGGTAACCCAGACGTTTCTGCCGCGACACTCCTGAGCTGGACGCCGGGCGAATTCGCCGCAACGCACAACGTGTATTTCGGCACGAGGTTCGATGACGTCAACGCAGCCGGCGCCGGCAGTGGCCTGCTGGTCGCTTCGGGTCAGGCTGCCAACAGCTACGACCCACCCGGTCGGCTCGAGTTCGGTCAGACCTACTACTGGCGCGTGGACGAGGTCAATGGGACGCCGGACGCCACGGTCTACCGAGGCCCGGTCTGGAGCTTCACGGGCGAGCCGCTCGCCTACGCGGTCCCCAACGTCACCGCCACCGCCTCGATTCCCTTCGATGCCGATTCCGGACCCGACAAAACCGTTGACGGCTCGGGGCTCGATCCCGACGGACAACATTCCACTCTCCAACCCGATATGTGGCTGGGCATTCCCGAGGCGGATGAGCCGGTCTGGATCCAGTACGATTTCGCCAGGCCGTACAAACTCCAGGGGATGCACGTCTGGAATTTTAACGTCACGTTCGAGTCGCTGATCGGCTTCGGGCTCAAGGACATCACCATCGAGTACACCGCCGACGGCGAAAACTGGACCACCTGGGGCGACATCGAGCTGGCCCAGGCCACCGGCAAGGTCACCTACACCGGCCAGTCCATCGATCTCGGCGGCACCGTCGCGACGTCCATCCGAATCAACGTCAACAGCACCTTCGGCGGCGCTGAGTACGGCCTGAGCGAGGTCCGGTTCAACTACCTCCCCACCTACGCCACCTTCCCCCAGCCGGCCGATGGGGCTGCGGACGTCTCGCTCAGCCCGGTCCTGACCTGGCATCCCGGCCGCGAGGCGGCCTCGCACCAGGTCTACTTCAGCGCCGATGAAGAAGCCATCGCGAACGGCACGGCGCTGGTCGATAGCGTCAGCGGAAACAGCTATGCCGTCGCGGCCGCCGACATCGGAGCCACGTACTATTGGAGGGTCGACGAGGTCAACGAGGCACAAACACCCGCCACGTGGCTAGGCAGCGTCTGGAGTTTCACCACGCAGGCTTATGCGGTGATCGAGGATTTCGAGAGCTACACCGACGATGATGCCGCCGGCCAGGCGATCTTCCAAACCTGGATCGACGGCTTTGAAATCGCCTCCAACGGCTCCCTCGTGGGACACGACAACCGGCCCTACGCCGAGCGGATCAACGTCCATAACGGCGCCAAGGCCATGCCGCTTTACTACAACAACAGCGGCACCGCGATGTCGTCTGAGGCGCAGCGGACCTTCGAGACGCCCCAGGACTGGACCGCCGGCGGCGCCACGACGCTGGTCCTGTACTTCTATGGCAGTCCCGACAACGACGCGAGCGAACCGATGTGGATCCGGCTTACCGACCAGAGCGGTCAGACGGGCCAGGTGACCTACGGCACCGGCGCAGGCGAGGACCCAGCCAATCAGGCGACCGCCGCCTGGAGCGAGTGGAGCATTCCGCTGGCCGGCTTCGGCGTGGACCTGACTCAGATCACCGCGATCACGATCGGCTTTGGAGACGCCGGCCCCAGAAGCGCTGGGCTGATGCGGTTCGATGACCTGCGTCTGATACCCTAAGGCGAGCAAGACAGGCGCAACAGCAGCAGTGGACAGGTTATCCGGCCGGGGCTCGTGTCGCAGCGATACGAGCCCCGGCTCTCGTTACGGCGTGCGGCATTGCGATCGGCTCGACCCGATGCTATAATGGTCTCGTTCAGACACTGAATGAAGGAGGAATATCATGTCGAAGCACGTGGTCTATTCCGTTCTTTTGGCTTTGCTGTTGGCATCGGGTCTGGTTGTCCCAGGACAGGCACAGACACAGGTCGACAACCTCGCGCTGAACGGCAGTTTCGAGGAGGATGAGGTTATCCTCGACGACCCGGCGTGGGAGCAATGGGCCACCTGGGGCTACGAAACGGGCCTGGCCAGCACCGTCGAAATCGACGAGACCGAATTCATCGACGGCGCCAGAAGCCTGCGCGTCGAGCCCACCGGAGGCACAAACTGGTATTTCATTGTCTTGTACCTCCCCCTGCCGCTGGAGGTGGGCCAGGACTATACCGCCAGTCTGTGGGCCAAGGCGCAAGCGCCCCGCCCTTTCACCGCGCAGATGAAAGCCACCGACAATTCCGTCACGTGGGGAGCGCAGACCTTTCAGTTAACGACCGAGTGGGCGGAGTACACGCTGACCGCTCAAGCGATGAACGCCAGCGCCAAGCTCGAACTGCTCTGCGCCGGCAATGGGTCTCCCTTCTGGCTGGACTTCGTCCTGGTCTACCAGGGTTCCTACGTCGCCGGCATCGCGCCGTCAGCAGCATCGCCTCCGGTGCAGGCCACCGGTCCAACGCCGGCCGATGGCGCCACCGACATCCCGCGCGAGGTGATGCTGGGTTGGAAGCCGGGACAATACGCGCAGACGCATGATATCTACCTCGGCGCCGACTTTGACGATGTCAACGAGGCACGCCGGACCGATCCCAGAAACGTCCTGGCCAGCGAGGACCAGGATCCTAACGCGTTCGATCCAGGACGACTAGAGTTCGGCCAGACTTACTACTGGCGCGTCGACGAAGTCAACGGACCACCCGACGGCACGATCCATAAAGGCGAGGTCTGGAGCTTCACCACCGAGCCGGAGCTCTACCCGATTCAGGGCGTGATCGCGACGGCTTCGATTCCCGCCTCCGAAATGTCCGGCGGGCCGGAGGCTACGGTCGACGGGTCCGGACTCAGCGCCGACGGACGGCACGCCACCGCAGACGCTTCGATGTGGGTCGGCGACGCCGGCGGCGGACCTGCCTGGATTCAGTTTGATTTCAACCGCCTCTACAAAATATATGAAATCCATGTCTGGAATTACAACAACCCCTACGAGTCCCTGCTCGGCTTCGGCGCCAAGGACATCACGATCGAATACGCGACGGAACCGAACGAGTGGCTGACCCTGGGCGACGTCCAACTCGACCGAGCCACCGGCAGCGCCAGCTACGCCGGTCAGGTCCTCGATCTGGATGGGCTGGCTGCCCGGTCCGTCAGGCTCAATATCCACAGCAGCCAGGGGGGAGGTACTTCCTACGGGTTGAGCGAGATTCGCTTCCTCCACAAGCCGGTCTTTGCGCGCGAGCCCGAGCCGGCGGACGGCGCGACGCACGTGAGCCGAACCGTTTCGCTGCGCTGGCGTCCGGGCCGCGAGGCGGGCGCCCATCAGATCCATCTCGGTACCGATAGTGACGCGGTGGCCAGCGGCGCCGCGCTGGTCGATACGACGACCGTGACCACGTACGACCCCGATTCCCTGATCCTCGGGACGACGTACTATTGGCGCATCGACGAAGTCAATGACGCCGAGACCCCGACGGTCTGGCCCAGCGACGTGTGGAGCTTCACGACCGAGCGATACGTGAGCGTTGAGACCTTCGAGAGCTACACCGACGACACAGGCAGTCTGATCTACGAGAAGTGGCTCGACGGCTACGAGATTACGACGAACGGCTCGCAGGTCGGCCACGACAACCCGCCCTATGCGGAGGAGTCGATCGTTCATGGCGGCTCGCAGTCCATGCCGCTCTACTATAGCAACACCGGTGGCGCCTCCTATTCCGAGGCCGAGTTCACACTGCCGGCCGCTCAGGATTGGACCGCCTGGGGGATCAAGACCCTCTCGCTGTATTTCCGCGGCACGTCGGGCAACAGCGGCCAACTGTACGTAAAAATCGACGGCACCCGAGTGGACTACGACGGCGATCCCGCCGACCTGGCCAGGACCGTGTGGCAGCCTTGGAATATCGATCTGTCGGCAGTGGCCGGCAACCTGGCGAACGTCACCAAGCTGACGATCGGCATCGACGGGGCCGGCGCAGCCGGTCTCGTGTATATCGACGACATACTGCTTTCACCGCAGACGCCGCAATACGCGATTCCCGCCGAGCCGGACAACGTCAGTCTTGCCGCTCGTTATCCCTTCGATGGGAATGCCAATGACAGCTCCGGTCACGGCTTCAACGGCACGGCCAACGGCACCCCCCTCTACTCCGCCAGCCATGAAAGCCAGGCCATCCAACTCGACGGAGTTAGCGAGTATGTCGCGGTTGCGAGTGTGGGGATTGCCGGCGCCGCGCCGCGAACGATTACCGGATGGGTCAAGGCGGACATGGAAGACGTCCCCGAATGGACCAATGTTTTCGGCTTCACCGGTCCCAGCACCGACGGCATGCATTTCGATATCGAAGCGGTCGGCACTACCAGCACCACGACTCTCGGCTACTATGGCTTGCACCGTCACGGGTGGGAGCGTGACATCATGCCGATTGACCTGGAGTGGCATCACCTCGCGGCGACGTACGATGGAGCAACGGTGAGCTGGTACGGGGATGGGCTTCTCGTCGGCAGCGCACCGGTAGCCTCGGCGGGTTTCAATACACCCGGCCCGTTCCACATCGGCAAGCGGCAGGACAACACCAACTGCTTTTCGGGCCTGGTCGATGAGGTGCGAGTCTACAGCCGCGCGCTGTCCGACGGAGAGATCGCGTGGCTGGCCGGCAGGACTGAACCGGTGCACAAACCGCTCGAATAGAGTGACATCAGCGCGACAAGGTCAAGGACTGCCCACGAGGCGGTCGAGCAGAGTCGCCAAGAGGTGGTACGTCGCCGGCACGTGGGTATATCCTGCCCTGATCTGATCGGGTGTCTGAACGAACGGCGCGTCGCTCAGTTCGTCGCCGCACTGCGCCAACATGGCTTCGATGCTACCCGTCGAGTATTCGAGGTGAAACTGCAAACCGAGAATACGTGCGCCGTACTCGAACGCCTGGTGGACACAGGCGTCACTGGCCGCCAGGTGCGCCGCGCCGGCCGGCAGGTCGAACGTATCACCGTGCCAGTGAAAAGCGGTGAACTCGTGCGGCAGCGCCCCGAACAGCGCGGACCTGGACGCGTCGCGCGTTAGGCGCACCGCGTGCCATCCGATCTCGACGTAGGGGTTGCGCGCGACTTTCGCGCCGAGCACATTGGCGAGAAGCTGCGCGCCCAGGCAGACGCCAATAGTCGGCACCGACGCGCCGATGGCCCGTTCCAGAAAAGCCTTCTCCCGCGTCAGCCAGGCATATTCCTGGTGCTGATAAACGTTCATCGGACCGCCCATAACCGCCAGCAGGTCGATCTCCGCAATGTCGGGCAGGGGTTCGTCCTCATGGAAACGCGTCACCGTCAGCGTATGGCCGCGCTGCTTGGCCCAGAGGGCGATGTTCGCAGCGTTCTCAAAGGGCACGTGCTGCAGGTAGTGGACCTTCACGCCTGTCGCCCTCCGTTTCTACTGCACGTCCGCGCCCATAGCTCGGGGCGCAACCGGCTCGCAGACGGCTACGGCGCCGCCGGCAGGAGCAAGGTGCAGCGTCAGTTCGTCCGCCGGCGTTACGTTCCGCTGCTCGACGAGAAGGTGCTCGCCAACGGCGTCGCTATCGGGAGCGTCCCTCCAGAGCCTGAGTGTCCAGGTGCCTGGACCGAGGAAGTCCAGCTTCACCGGGATGTCGCGGCGGTTGCGGTCGGTCAGCGCGCCGAGGAACCACCGATTGCTGCTGCGGCGCGCGATGACGACATGCTCGCCCACTGTCGCGTCGAGAGCGCGGGTCTCCTCCCAGACAGTCGGCACGATCTTGAGGAAGTCGAGTCCAGGCTGGTCTCGATAGTGGCTGGGATGATCGCAGGCGTTGATGACAGGACTCTCCAGGCAGACGAATAGCGCCAGCTCCGCGCAGCGCGTCCCCTGCACCTGCGTGGGACGGACGTTGAACTCGAACTTCTCGAGCGGCTGGTTCAGGAAGCCACCGGGAGTGAAGTCTGCCGGTCCGGCCACCATGCGCGTGAAGGGCAGCGTGGTCTTATGCTCTGGCGTCACCCGCGCGCTCCAGCGGTTGTATTCGTTGCCCAGGATGCCTTCGCGCGTAATCTGATTCGGGTAGGTGCGGATCATGCCGGTGGGCTTGAAGGCGCCGTGGAAGTTGACCATCAGATGGTGCTCTGCGGCCGCCTTGACGATCTTCTCGTACCAGTTGACCATCTCCTGATCGTCGCGATTCATGAAATCGATTTTAACGCCGGCGATCCCCCACTTCTCGTACAGCGGGAAGGCCTCTCTGTACGCATCGTTGCGGTCCACGCTGGTCCAGTGCAGCCAGAGCCAGAGCCGCACGTTCCTCTCCTTCGCGAAGGCCAGCAGCTCTTCCACGTCCACGGACGGACTGGCCTCCATGATATTGTTGCGGCTGCTCCATCCCGCATCCAACAGGGTGTACGACCAGCCCATATCGGCCGAGAGCTGGATGAGTTCTTTGAACGTGTCGGTGCTGGGCCGGGTCATCTGCGACCACCAGTCCCACGAAGCGATGCCTGGCTCGATCCACGACGTATCGTCGAGGGCACAGGCTGGCGACAGGTTCAGCACGAGATCGCTCTCGATGAGTCGACCAGGCTCCCGGGCGATGACGAACGTCCGCCACGGCGACATGCGGGGGAAAGCGGACTTGACCAGACTCCGGCCATCCGGCCGCGGCGACAGCCGCGCGGCCAAAGTCACGGCGTTGCTGTCGCCGGGGCTCGCCACGCGATTGACCCACATGCCGGCCCAATCCTGCAGGGCGCTCTCGGTCAACAATATCCAGGCGGCAGGTGTCTTGACCAGCAGCGGAAGCATGCGAACCTGCTCGGTGGGCAGATCGGCCAGGCGCATCGGCGCATATTCCGATTCCTGCGAGCCGATGTAGCCGATTGGATTTCGGTCGGTCCCGGTGTTCTCGTTCGTTCCCGCGTAGCACGGCCAGTTCTCAGGGAACGAAAACCGGGTCAGTTCCTCTTCGAGCACGAAATCCTGCGTTGCCGTTGACGGCACCGTCCACAACACGTAGCGGAAACCGATGCCATCGTCGAAGGCTTTGACGACGATCTCGAACGGCCGGCCCGACTGCTCGGTGAAGAACGCGCGCAACTGGTTGTGATGATCACGCACGACCCGGCGTTTGCCGAAGTCGTTCTCCCAAGTCGTATCCGCAGAGCCCTGCACGGCCCCGACAAGCCGGGTGTTGGCGCCCAGGGTAACGCCGTCAGCGAACTTCAGCCCCAGCTCCGATCGGGCCAGCACCGCCTTGCCGTCCACGGACACCGAGTACGTCAGCGGCCCGTTGGCGCGAATCGTCATCGTAATGGCACCGTCTGGAGACGTGATGGAAACACGCCCGTCGGAGACATCCATCTGTGCCCGGGTTGTGCCGACGGGCCCGATGACGATCAGCGCCATGCCGAGCAGAACCGCCGTCCTCAACGCAATGCCACTCGTCGTGCTACGTTTCTGTCCGTTCATATCCGATCTCCTTGCCATCCGGTTGGTGGGTCAGTACACCATAGCATACGACTGACGCCGTGCGTGGCAACAGGGAATCCGTCCTCAGACTGGCGTCGTCGCGTCGTGGTATCGGGAATTGCCTGACGGCGGCATTTCCGTGATACTACTCTCACAGAGCATCCATACTCATCATTAGGAGATCAACTATGAAACCTCCGAAGTGTTTCTCCAGAGTGTCCATGGCCCTGTTCGCCAGAGTGGCAGTAGCGCTGACGCTGCTGGCGCTGACGCCGGTCGGGCTCAAGGCCCAGACGACGAGCGGCGATGACGGCAAGCTGCGCATCATCGTCTTCGGCGCGCACCCCGACGACTGCGAGCTCAAGGCGGGCGGTACGGCCGCACTATGGGCGGCGCAGGGCCACCACGTCAAGTTCGTCTCCGTCACCAACGGGGATATCGGGCATGCCGAGATGTCCGGCGGCGCGCTGGCCCAACGCCGGACCGCGGAGGTCCAGGAAGCCGCGAAGGTCCTGGGCATCGAAAGCGAGGTGCTCGATATCCACGACGGCGAACTGATGCCGACGCTCGAGAACCGTAAGCTGTTCGTCCGCCTGATCCGCCAATGGAACGCCGACATCGTGATCGGCCACCGTCCGAACGACTACCATCCGGACCATCGCTACACCGGTGTCCTGATGCAGGACGCCGCTTTCATGGTCACCGTCAAATTCTTCTGTCCGGACGTGCCGCAGATGGCGAAGAACCCGGTATTCTTGTACCTTTCCGACGGCTTTCAGAAACCCAACCCGTTTACGCCGGACGTGATCGTCGCCATCGACCAGGTCGTGGAGAAGAAGGCCGACGCCATCTGGAAGATCCAATCGCAGATCGAGTCGCTCTGGGCTACCGGCAACTTCGAGAATGTCGTCCCGGTTCCGACCGATCCCGAAGGCCGCGCGCAGCGCCGCCGGCAGGTGCGCGAGCGCACGGTCCGACGGGACGAAGGCGTCGCGACGAAGTATCGAGCCAAACTGAACGAGCTCTATGGATCCGAGAAGGGCAACGCGGTTCAATGCGCCGAAGCTTTCGAACTCTGCGAGTACGGCCGGCAGCCTTCGGCTGACGAATTGAAGACGCTCGTCCCGGTCGCTCAATAGAAGTGGACCTATACGCACCAGGAACAAGAGACATGAGACAGTCACGTCTGGATGGTCTCGGAATTGTGGTTGTGTTGGGCGCGATGGTGAGTGCCTCGATGGGACAGTCGCTGGACTTCACGGCGGTGCGGGCGGAGGTGGACTTCTCGCGCAAGCTGCGCCACTGGGATGGTTTCGGCGTCAACTACGTCGAGGTCGCCCAATCCATCGACTACAGCGCAGATCCGCAGGAATACGGCGGCTTCAGCCTGCTCACCGAGCAGGAGCGCCAGCAGATCATGGAGTTGGTCTTTGGCGACGACGGACTCAAGCCCGGGATCGTCAAAATGTTCCTCGACCCGTTCCACCAAAGCGAGCCGGGCGGCGCCTTCGATCACGAAACCACGACGAGGTGGATGAGGTACTTTGTCCGCGAGGGTCTCAAGCGCACCCGAGCGCGAGGCGACGATCTGACGATCATCACGACGCTGTACGGCCCGCCCGCCTGGGCGACGAAACAGAAGTTCATGCGCGGACGCGACCTCGACCCGGCGCGCAAGTACGACCTGGCGGCTTACATGATCGACTGGGTCCGGTTCCTCCGCGAAAAGGAGGGGCTTCCGGTCAAGTACCTCTCGCTGCACAACGAAGGCGAGGACTGGTCGCGCTGGCCCGCCGACGGCAAGAGCGGCAACATCGGTACCGGACATGACTACAACCTGTTCTGGCCGCCTCAGCAAGTGGCGGACTTCCTCAAATTCATGCGTCCGATGCTCGACGCGGCCGGCCTCCAGGATGTTGGGATCACGCCGGGAGAGTGCTCCAACTGGTACCGCTTCAGCGCCTGGGGCTACGCCGACGCGATTGCCGACGATGCCGGCGCCCTGGCGAACCTGGGGTTGATTACTTCGCACGGCTTCTACGGCGGCACGTACGGCCGGTGGTTCGGCGAGCATCGCAGCGTCGGGACCGATATCCTGCGCGAGAGGCGACCCGACCTGCACGCGTGGGTCACGTCGACGAGCTGGAGCCGAATGGACGCCTCGAACCTGAAAGAGATGCATGGCAACATCTATACCGCCAAGGTCAATGGCATCACACCCTGGGCTTGCGTTCAGCGACCGGCCAGGTGGGTCGGCGGCGACCCGAACCCCGGCACCGCGTTCCGCGTGCAGGAGGATGGCTCCTATGAGGTCCTGCGCGGATACCACTACTACAAGCTGTTGTCCCGCGCGGGCCAGCCCGAGATGGCGGTGGCCAGGACCTACGCCATGAACTCAGAGGTGGCGTTGATCGCCTTCGCGCGCAACGGCACCAAGCACCCCGACGCCTTTACGCTAGTCAATCTCGGTGACGGCAAGCGAGTCGCCGTGACCGTGCGAGGCGCTGGCACCGACACCTTCACCGCGTTTCGCACGACGGACGACGAGGACCGCTGCGAGCCTCTCGGCCAATTCAAGCTGGACGGAGACCTGCTCGTTTATGAAGCGCCGTCTCAGTCGGCCACGACATTCTTGGCCCAATGACACCGCCGAAGGCCAAAACGCCGTGGTGTGCGCAAAATGGTTAAAACAAAACGCAATTCGGTGTTTATGGCACTTTCCGAGAAGTATAATGGACAGTAGTCAACACTGCAGGCCGGAGGCGGCAGGCCTCAGGCACCTATCGTCTACGGTCTGCGGCCTTGGGCGTACCGTGACCGGGCCTCCAGGAGGAGCGTTCATGTCTGATCTTCTCCTCCCCAAAGGCCTCCAGGGCGGGAAAGCCGCCTGCGCCGGTAAGGACAGGAGTGGTTTTTGCCGATGAATGTAGTGCGTTTGGGCGTGTGGCCAAGACGCGTGAACATGGATGAAGGATAATAGACGATGGATGATTGAAAGCAGCCCTCATCCGCATCCATGATCCATCATCCATCATCAATCATCAATCGTCAATGAAGGAGGATACCCATGTATAGGAAATTGGCCTATCTGATCGCGGCGTCGCTGGTGCTGCTGCCTGGCGCCGGCGTACAGGCGGCGGTGTGGAACGTGAGTTTCACTACCCCCCACGACTTCCTGGCCAACGGCGTCGAAGGCACCGGCTGGGATGGGTTCATCGGCCTGGGTCCCCAGGAAACCGCCGACGCGATCAACACCTCGATAGACCGGGAAGGCCAACTGTATCTCCAGTCTACAGGCTCTTTCTGGGAGGGCGCCTTCAACCCCAGAGGTCCCTTCCTGTACAAGGTCGTCGAGGGTGACTTTGTCGCCACCGCGCACGTAACCGACTTCCCGGGTATGCCGGGTAGCGTCAGCGGCAGGACGACCCACGCCGATTCGTTCATCATGGCCCGCGTCGCCAATCTTGACGATGCCGGCGGCGGCGAGGACTTCGTCGCAACCCACTACTTCCCGACCTGGTCGGGCAACCTGCGTCGCAACATCAACGATGGTGGCGAGCAAGAGCAAGGCGCCACCAACGACGGGTTCAACTGCGCAACCTGGCTGCAACTCGAACGCACCGGCAACGTCTTCACGTTCCGGCGCAGCTTCGACGGCGAGACCTGGACGACCATCGGCGGCAACAATGGAACCATCACGCGTGACGATATGGATGGACTGCCGGTCCAGGTCGGCATGGCACAGTGCATGTATATCACCAACACCGGCTACGTGGCCATTGACGTCTTCACACTTGAGGGGCCCAATATCTCGCCGCCGGGTGAGGCCTATAACCCCAATCCATCCAACAGCGCGACGGACATTGTAAGAGACAAAGTCCTCAGTTGGACAGGGGCCGAGACGGCGGTCAGTCATGACGTCTATTTCGGGCCGGTGGCGGAAGACGTCGCGGCTGCCACGAGAGCCAATCCGCTCGGCGTGCTGGTCAGCCAAGGCCAAAGCGAGACGACCTACACCCCTGAGGACCTGCTGTCCTTCGGCCAGACCTACTACTGGCGTATCGACGAGGTAGAAGCCGACGGCGCCATTCGCACCGGCAACCTCTGGGAGTTCACGGCGGAGCCGCGATACTATCCCATCGAGAATGTTACCGCTACCGCCTCCGGCTTCGCGGCGGGATCGGGTCCGGAAAACACCGTGGACGAGTCCGGTCTCAACGCCAACGACCAGCACTCGGACAAAGGCGATGACATGTGGCAGGTGCCCTTCCCGGCCAACCGCACCGAGCCGGTCTGGATCCAATTCGAGTTCGACAAGGTCTACAAGCTCTATGACCTGTTCGTGTGGAACGGGAATCCTCAATTCGAGCTGTACCTGAACTTCAGCATCAAAGATGTGACCATCGAGTATGCGGTGGACGCCAACGAATGGATGACGCTGGGCGACTACACCCTGGCGAAAGGTTCGGGCCTGCCCAGCTATACGTACAACACCACGATCGACTTTGGCGGCGTGCTGGCCAAGTACGTCCGCATGAACGTCAACAGCAACTACGGCGGAGGCCAGGTCGCGCTCAGTGAGGTCCGGTTCTTCCAGATGTCCGGCACCGCACGCGAGCCTCAGCCCGCGTCGGGAGCCGTCAATGTCGACCCGGACGTGGTCCTGAGCTGGCGCACCGGTCGCGAAGCCGCCTTGCACGAGGTGCAGTTCAGCACTGACAGCAATACGGTAGCCGAAGGCAACGCGTTGGTCGATACCGTGGCCGAGACGAGTTACGCGCCTGCGGCGCTGGAGCTTGGACAGACCTACTACTGGCGCATCGATGAGGTCAATGAGGCCGAGACGCCCGCTACGTGGGAAGGCGAGGTCTGGAACTTCTCCACACCCGAGTTCCTCGTCGTCGAGGACTTCGAGAGCTACACCGATGACGCAGGCAACCTGATCTACGAGACCTGGGTCGACGGCTTCGGCGTTGCTGGCAACGGCTCGCAGGTCGGCCATGACAATCCGCCTTACGCCGAGCGCGACAACGTGCACAGCGGCAGGCAGGCCATGCCGTTGTCCTATGGGCTGGACGGCGCGACAACGTCGGAGGCCGTGCGGACCTTCGCCGGCCCCCAGAACTGGACCGGCGCCGGCGTCCAAACGCTCGTGCTGTTTGTCCGCGGCAACCTGGGCAACCCCGCCGGGCAGTTGTACGTCAAGATCAACGGCACCCGGTTCGACTTCCCCGGCAGCACCGCCTCTCTGGCAGCGCCCATCTGGAAGCAGTGGAACATCGATCTCGCGTCACTGGGCAATGCCGCCAAGAACGTCACGTCACTGACGATCGGCGTGGCCGGTTCCGGTAAAGGCCTATTGTACGTCGATGACCTGAGGCTTTATCGGTCGGCCGGACCAATGGCTGAGCCGCCGGTCGATCCCGGCACCGCGAACCTGGTCGCTCTGTACACCATGGAGAACAGCGTGGCCGACGCTTCCGGTAATGGGCGCGACGGCACCGCGCTGACCGGCGCCAGCTTCGGCGACGGGCCGCTCGGCTACGGCCGGGCTCTCGTCCTCGACGGCACCAGCGGTTACGCCGAGCTGCCCATCGGCACGCTCATTCAGTCGCTCAGCAGCGCCAGCTTCGCGACGTGGGTCAACTGGTCGGGCAACGGCGGTCTCTGGCAGCGTGTCTTCGATTTCGGCACCGGTGACGCCGTGAATATGTGGCTGACGCCGAACGCCAGCGGGCAAGTCCGTTTCGCCATCACCCTGAGCGGTTCGGGCGGCGAATCGCGATTGAACAGGCCGGGTAGCAACCTATCGACCGGCTGGCACCACGTCGCAGTCACGATCGACGGCACCACCAGCGGGATGAACATGTACATCGATGGCAATCTCGTTGCCAGCAATACGACGAACGTGCTGCCGATGAACCTTGGCAATACGACACAAAACTGGCTCGGCCGGTCGCAGTACACCGGCGACGCCTATTTCAACGGTTCTATCGATGATTTCCGTATCTATAACCGCGCCTTGTCGGGGCCCGAGGTTCGCTACCTCGTGGGCGACCGGTAGTCGAGGCGCAACGAACATCGGCGCATCCCTGAAGGGGATGTCCCGATGTGCCATCTCCGCGTTACGACGGGACCTGTACCCTCGGGGGTACAGGTCCCGTTTTTTTTGTCCAGGACCGGTGGGAAGGGTTCGAAGACCCCCTTGTCGCGTTAGGGACCGATTTGGCATAATGAACGGCAATGTTGGAGTTCGGGCCTGCGGGCCTGCGTCGCGAGAAATGCGTGCTAACGTTCGTTGAAGGAGGACTCTCATGTGCAGACGATTGGCGTATCTGGCGTTCTTAGTCCTGGCCGTGACTGTGAGCAACGTAGCCCAGGCCGAGCTGTTCGAACCACCCCTCAAGAATCCGAGTTTTGAACTACCCGACATGGGCCCAGGCGGCACCGGGCAGTGGGCCTACAACGCCGATGACTGGATCATGAACTCGCAGGGTCAGGCTTACCTTGAAGACGGCTCATGGTTTCCGGCACCCGATGGCAGCAACGTCTTCAAGCTCTGGAGCGGCGCCTATCTCTGGCAGCAGATCGGCACCTGGGACGCGAACCGCGATTACGAGATCAGCATGTGGGTCGGTCGCAGCGACAGCAGTTCGGTCCTGGAGATCTCACTCTGGGCCGGCGGCAATCCCGGCGCCCTGCCGTCTTCAGGTTTTGGCGGGATCGGCGGCACCGTGGGAGCAACGGAAGTTGCCAGCGGCACTCTGACCCCGACCGTGACGGTCGGACAGAACGAGTGGATGACGCTGACGCTGAGTACCGGGACCGACTTCACCGCCGGTGATGCATTGTGGATCAGGATCGATGGCGAGAGCACCAGCGGCACGGCCACCTATGCGGACAACGTGCAGGTTCTCCTGCCGTTGGATCCGGCGCTGGCCTCCAGGCCGACCCCTGCCAACGGCGCGACCGACGTCCGACAGGACGCGATCCTGAGCTGGACACCAGGCGAGACCGCCGCGCGTCACAATGTGTACTTCGGCACGTCGTTCGAGGATGTCAACACGGCCGGTCCGGGCGACGCTCCGGATCTGCTCGTCAGCCAGGGACAGCAGGCCGCGACCTACCAGCCGACCGACGTTCTCACGCTGGGCCAGACCTACTACTGGCGCGTCGACGAGGTCGAGGCCGGCGGCGCCGTGCATCGCGGTATGATCTGGCAATTCACGGTTGAGCCGGTCGGTTATCCGGTCGAGAACATCATTGCCACCGCCTCCGATTTCGCAGCGGGATCGGAACCGGAGAAGACCGTCGACCGCTCCGGCCTGGACGACAGCGATCAGCATTCGGACGAGAATGCGGACATGTGGTTGACCTCAGACGAGCAGACGGGGCCCCTCTGGATTCAATATGAGTTCGATCGAGTCTATCGGCTGGAGGAACTGTGGATTTGGAACGCTAACGTCGAATATGAGCTCTATCTCAATTTCGGCGTCAAGGATGTCACGATTGAGTACGCTGTGGACGCGAACGAGTGGACCCCGCTGGGCACGTACACTCTCGCGAAAGGCTCCGGCTTGCCCACCTACGCGCACAACAATACCATCGACTTCGACGGCGTCCTGGCCAAGTACGTCCGCATCAACGTCGATAGCGGTTCCGGCGGGGCCCGGACCGGTTTGAGCGAGGTTCGGTTCTTCCAGAATCCCTATTATGCGCGAGAGCCGCAGCCTGCCTCCGGAGCCACCGGCATTGACCCCGATGTCGTCCTGAGCTGGCGTCCCGGTCGAGGCGCCGCGACTCACGAGGTGCATCTAAGCGCCGATGAGCAAGCGGTAGTAGACAGTGCCGCTCTGGTCGGCACCGCCGTGGACAACAGCTACCAGCCCGGCTCTCTCGAACTCGAAACCACGTACTACTGGAAGGTCAACGAGGTCGACGAGGCCGGCGTCTCCATGGCCTGGGGCAGCGACATTTGGAGTTTCTCCACCCCGCCGTATCTCGTCGTGGACGATTTCGAGAGCTACAGTGGCGACGACGGTCACGAGATCTTCAACACGTGGATCGACGGCTATAACGTCGCCGGCAATGGCTCGCAGGTGGGCCATGACAACCCGCCCTATGTGGAGCGAACCATTACCCACGCCGGCGCGCAGTCAATGCCGTTTTCCTACAACAACACCGTTGGTGTCACAATCTCTGAGGCTCAACTGGAGCTTGAGGTGCCTCAGGATTGGACCGCCTCCGGCGTCCAGACCCTGGTGCTGTACTTCCGCGGAGTGCTGGGCAACGCGTCCGGGCAGTTGTATCTCAAGGTCAACGGTGTCAGGAAGGACTACCCCGGCAGCGCTGCATCCCTCGCGGCTCCCCTCTGGAAGCAGTGGAACATCGACGTCGCTTCCCTGGGTGCCGGCGCCAAGAGTGTCAAGACCGTAGTAATCGGCGTTTCGGGCACAGGCACAGGCCTGCTGTACTTCGATGATGTCCGCCTGTATCGCACGGCACCGCCGGTCGCAGAACCTGCGGTCGACCCGGGAACCGCCAATCTCGTCGCCCACTACACGATGGAGAACGACGTTAGAGACGTCTCCGGCCACGGCTACGACGGAACCGCTCTGACCGGATCCAGCTTCGACGCGGGCCAGACCGGCTATGGCAGAGCGCTGGTGCTCGACGGTATGAGTGGGTATGCCGAACTGCCCGTTGGCACCCTGATCCAGTCGCTCAGCAGCGCTTCCTTCGCCACTTGGGTCAACTGGTCAGGCAGCGGCGGCGCCTACCAGCGTGTCTTCGATTTCGGCACCGGGACCGACGTGAATATGTGGCTGTCGCCGAACGCCGGCGGACAAGTCCGTTTTGGTATCACAGTGACCGGTTCAGGCGGCGAGTCGCGATTGAACAGGTCGGGTAGCCTATCGACAGGCTGGCACCACCTCGCAGTAACGATCGACGGCACCAGCAACGAGATGGACATGTATGTTGACGGCAGTCTCGTTGCCAGCAATACGACGAACGTGCTGCCGATGAACCTTGGCAACACGACCCAGAACTGGATCGGCCGGTCCCAGTACACCGGCGATCCATACTTCAACGGCTCGGTGGACGATTTCCGCATCTACAACCGGGCATTGACCGGGCCTGAGGTGCAATACCTGGTGGGCGACCGGTAGGACACGTCTGCAGAGAACCGTCGTCCGCGACGTTCCGGCCAATTCGCTATGTCTGACAAGGGGGCTGGGTCGACACGACTCAGCCCCCTCTTTCAAGGGCGTTGCTCCCACCGTGGCTGAGGCAGGCCGGTCTCGCCCAAGCTCGTGCCGCCGGCCTAGCCCCATAATAAAGGCCCAAGCACCACTGGCCGGAAGTGGCCGGGCGCTTCCTTCGCGCGACTCGAAATTTTTCTGCATTTTTTCGGGGAAAGCATTTGACCAGACGGTCAGTAGTGACTATATAGTCATATATGGACAGAATGGTCGCATGCTTTGATGCCCTTGCCTGTGGCCAGCCGGCGAACCCGGCGGCTCGGGAGGCTCCAACGATGGGAAGCCTTGGCGTTTGCGTCAAGGCGACCGGTTTTTTGACCCTGCCGTTGCCGGTGTAGTCTGCACCGGAATCGTTCTCAGGGAAGATTTTTTCGGCTTTTTCTGCAAACAGGTGTTGACTATCTGGTCACATCTGACGATGTAGTCATAGATGAACGACATGGTCACCCAACCCGACAGCCCCAACCGGACACAGCGGCGAGCGTCGAAGACGCGTAACCGCCTGCTGAAGGCGGCGCTGTCGGTATTCGCCGAGAACGGAACCGACGCGACGACGATCGAGGAGATCACGCAGCGTGCCGACGTCGGCAAGGGAACATTCTACCGGCATTTCGCCGACAAGAATGAGATCATCAGCGTCCTGATCGAGCAGTGCGTGGACGATCTGGTCGAAGCCATCGCCAGGACGGCCGGCCAGCCGCGTTCGCTCCAGGAAGCGCTCGACGGATTGGTCAACGGTCACGTTGAGTTTTTCCTGAGCCGCCAGGAAGAGTACATCCTGCTGTTTCAGGGACGCGTACTGCTGAGACTCGACCGGCAGGTGGCCAACGACATCGAGCAGCCTTACATCGCGTATTTGCAGCGCGTCGAAGAACTGGTCCGGCCGTTCGTACCGCAGCCGGTAGACAGCCTGAAAGTCCGACGCCTGGCGTGCGCCGTGGCCGGCTTCGTCTCGGGATATTTGTCTTTTGCCATGATTACCATGGAGCCGCAAGCCGTCAGAGAGAGCATGGAGCCGATGCGCGGCGCCTTTCTCAGCGGCATGGTCGGGTTTATGGAACGACCGTAGTTTAGGTGTTCACAATCGATGTCTATTCAAAGAAAGGGAAAGGAGACCACAATCATGCCTATGTGCTCCGCAAGTGAAGGTGACGACTCTTCTCATGGAGGTGCCTGCCTTTGTGCAGGCGAAGATGAACCTCCGCCGATGGTAGCTGCGCCCACAGGCAACGAATTGAAAGACTGCCGGCCCAAAGGCTGGAGCGACTGGCGCTGGCAAATGGCCAATCGCATTCGCACTCCGCAGCAACTAGCGGCAGCCTTCCCGAACCTGATCGAAGGCCCCGACCTCGCCACCGTGATGGCCAAGTATCCGATGGCGATCACGCCGTACTATGCCTCGCTGATCCGACGTCTCGACGGGTCCGACCCCATCTTCCGCATGAGCGTGCCGCTGGTGCAGGAACTGAGCGACCCTCCGTTCCTGACGCCGGACCCGCTGGAGGAATGTCGCGACATGCCGGTGCCGGGCATGGTGCACCGTTATCCCGACCGCGCCCTGGTGATCGCGACGACGATGTGCTCGACATACTGCCGGCATTGCACGCGCAAGCGGATCGCCGGCACGCGGGAGACCAGTATCACCAAGCGCCGTCTCGAGCAGATCGCCGCGTACCTGACCGAGCATCCGCAGATCAGCGACGTGATCGTCTCCGGCGGCGATCCGCTGACCATGAGCACAGAGAACCTGGAGATGGTGCTGTCGCGCCTGCGCCAGGTGCCTTCGGTCCAGATCATTCGCATCGGGACGCGTGTGCCGGTGGTGTTGCCGCAGCGCGTCACCGATGAGCTGTGCCAAATGCTGCGCAAGTACCACCCGATCTGGATCAACACGCATTTCAACCACCCACAGGAACTGACGGAAGAATCAGCGGGGGCGTGCGGACGGCTGGCGGATGCCGGCATCCCGCTGGGCAATCAGTCCGTGCTGCTGCGCGGCGTCAACGACCGGCCGCAGATCATCGAGCAGCTCTGCCGCGGCCTGGTGCGGATGCGCGTCAGGCCTTACTACATGTACCAGTGCGATCTCGTGCGCGGCGTCGAGCACTTCCGTACGCCGCTGTCGCGCGGCCTGGAGATCATGGAATACCTGCGCGGCCGGCTCAGCGGACTGGCGATCCCCACCTTCGTGGTGGACGCACCGCACGGCGGCGGCAAGATCCCGGTCCTGCCGACCTACGTCGTGACGCAGAGCCCGACCCACACGGTACTGAGAAACTATGAGGGCATGCTGATCGCATATCCCGAACCGTACCAAGGCGCCGAGACACAACTCGTCGCGGCCCAGGACGAATCCGCGCCCGGCGTCTGGGAGCTGACCGCCGGTCGGCACACACGCATCCAGCCCGAGCGAACCCTGCGCCATGCCAGGCGTAAAGCCTGCTGCGCCTCCGACGCATCAGTTGGGGATTTCTAAGCCGATGATACGGATTCAACGGGTATACGGCTCGGTCCTGCCGATCGACCAACAACGGATCGCGCAGGCACAAGAGATCTTCCGCCAGAATTTCGCGGCGGTCGCGCCTTACGCGGACAAGATCCCTGACATGCTGGATCAACCGTTCAAATACGGGTATCTGACGATCCTGCTGGT
>JAFGLV010000013.1 GCA_016927855.1 Sedimentisphaerales bacterium | reverse complement strand
GCCGTGCGTCCCGATATGAATGCTACGACCGGTTTGCCCAGGGAGTTTTGGATGAATGTCGCAGCTTCTTCTTCCGCTTCGCCGCCGATCTCGCCGATCAGGACGACCGCCTCCGTTTGCTCATCGCGAGCGAACATTTCCAGCAGATCAACGAAATCCGAGCCGATGACCGGGTCTCCGCCGATGCCGATGCAGGTCGATTGGCCCAGGCCGTGCTCGGTCAGGGTGTAGACGACTTCGTAGGTGAGCGTGCCGCTGCGGGAGATGACGCCGACCCGGCCGCTCTGGTGGATCGGACCGGGCATGATGCCGACCTTGCACTTGCCCGGCGAGATGATCCCAGGGCAATTGGGTCCGATCAGGCGCACCTGTTTGTCTTTCAGCTCGTGGTAGAGATCGACCATGTCGAGCACCGCGATACCTTCGGTGATGCAAACGATCAGGCGGATGCCCGCGTCGGCGGCTTCGCGGATCGCGGCCGGCGCGAAACGCGCCGGAACGAACAGCACCGAACAATCGGCCTGCGTCTGCGCGACCGCCTGTTCGACGGTGTCGAAGACGGGGATCGTGCCGACGCGCTGTCCGCCTTTGCCCGGCGTGACGCCTGCGACGACTTGCGTGCCGTAATCGAGCATCGCCTGCGCGTGGAACGAGCCGTCCCGGCCGGTGATCCCTTGCACGATGACTCTCGTCCCCTCGTCGATCAGGATGCTCATCGGGTCGCTCCCTCCTTGGCGCACCTGACGGCGTCACCGATGGCCTGCGTCATGTCGCGCGCGACGATCAGGCCCGCTTTCTGCAGCAGCGCGCGTCCTTCGGCTTCGTTCGTGCCGATCAAGCGAATGACGATCGGCACCGGGACGTTCACCTGCGCGCGGGCCATCAGGATGCCTTGCGCGATGTCGTTGCAGCGGGTGATCCCGCCGAAGATGTTGATGAGAATGACCTTGAGGGCCTCGTTTCTCAGGAGAATCCGCATCGCGTCGAGCACCTTGCGCGGGTTCGAGCTGCCGCCGACGTCGAGGAAGTTCGCGGCGCGCCCGCCGGCGAGCTTGATCCCGTCCATCGTCGCCATCGCCAGGCCCGCGCCGTTGACCATGCAGCCGATATCGCCGTCGAGACTGACGAAGCTCAGGCCCGCCTCCTCCGCCTCCAGCTCTTCAGTGCTGCACTCTTCGGGGTTTCGCAGGACCGCGACGTCCGCGTGGCGCCACAGTGCGTTGTCGTCGAAGACGATCTTGGCGTCGGCCGCCATTAGCCTGTTCGTAGTGACGCCGTCAGGCGTTCCTTCAGATGCCCTTACGGGCACACTACAAATGGCCAGCGGGTTGATCTCGACCAGCGAGCAATCCTTCTCGCGGAAGAGCTTGTGCATCTTCTGCACGGTCGCGACCGCTTCATTCAGCAGCGCGCGGTCCGCGAACAACGGTGCGAGCGCCTCGGCGAGGTCCTCTGCACCATCCAGCGTCACGCGCTTGATCTTCTCGGGTTGCGTCGCCGCGATCTGTTCGATCTCCATGCCGCCGGCGGCGCTGACGATCAGTCCGACCGCGCGTGCCTGCCGGTCGACCGTCAGGCCGGCGTAGTACTCGTTGCGGATGTCAAGCTTGTCGGTGACCAGCACGCTCCGCACGGCAAGCCCCTTGACCGTCAGTGCCAGAGTCTCCCGCGCGACCGACTCGGCCTGCTCGGGCGAACACACGGCGCGGACGGCGCCGGCTTTGCCTCGACCTCCGGTGAGGACCTGGCCTTTGAGCATCGCCGAGCCGCCCAGCGACGCGACTGCGTCGGCCGCGTCCTTGGGCGTGGCCACCAGAATCGCGCGCGGCACCGCGATGCCGTACTGCGCCAACAACTCTCGCGCCTGGTGCTCATACGTTTTGATGGCCGCCCTCCTTGAACGTCTTGATCTCGCGTTTGGTCAGGTTGATCGCTTTGGTGACCTTGATCCCGCGCGGGCAGACGCGCGTGCACTCGAGATGGTTCTCGCAAGGCCAGACACCGTTCGCTGCGTCCAGCACGTCAAGCCGCGCGCCGATCCCCCGGTCGCGGCTGTCGAAGACGAACCGCGCCGCCTGCACGATCGCCGCGGGTCCGATGAAATCCGTTCCCTCGCGGATGACGGGACAGGCCGACTGGCACGACGCGCACAGGATGCACTTGGTCACGTCGTCGAACTTCTTGCGCTCTTCCAGCGTCTGGAGGTGTTCGCCTTTGTCAACGTGCTGGGCGGGAAACAGGTAGGGCTTCACCACCCGGTAGAACTCGAAGAAGCGCGTGTAATCGACCATAAGATCGCGCTGGACCGGCAGCGCCTGGAGCGGCTCGATGGTGATGACCGCGTCCTCCTCGTCTGCCACGTCGCGCACGAGCGTCTTGCAGGCGAGCCGCTCGCTGCCGTTGATGGTCATCGCGTCGGAGCCACAGATGCCATGCGCGCAGCTCTTGCGAAACGACAGCGACCCGTCGAGGTGGCGCTTGACGAACATCAGCGCGTCGAGCAGCCGATCCGTTGGCTGCACGTCCACCTTGAAGTCCTCGAAGTGGGGACTGCTGTCAGTCTCCGGGTTGTATCGCTTGATTCTCAAGACTACGTTCATATCGGCTCCTCGTAGCATGGGCGTCCCACCCATGGATTGCCACGGGCAAGATGCCCGTGCTACTAGTATGCGCGCGGCTTGGGTTTCCAGATACTCGTGTCCACCGGTTTGGTCGCGAAGCGGATCGAACCGTCCTCGACGGTCACGAGCGTGTGGCACAGGAATCGCTCGTCGAGCCGCTCGGGAAAGTCCTCGCGCGAATGCGCGCCGCGGCTTTCCTCGCGGTGCGCCGCCGACGCGGCCGTGACCAGTGCCAGGTCCAGCAGGTTCTGCGACTCCAGGAATTCGAGCAGGTCAGTGTTGTAGGCCTGGTTCGTATCGCCGACGCCGACGTCTTGCGCCTCGGCGCGTAACGCCTTGAACTGCTCGACAGCCTTGCTCAGTCCGGCGCCGGAGCGGTAGACGCCCACCGAATCCATCATGATGTCTCTCATCGACGTTCTGATCTTCGCGGCCTGGCCTGGCTGCGGTTTCTTGTCGGATCGCTTCACGATCATCTCAGCGTGCGTCGCGGCGTCGCCTGGCAGCGTAGGTAGGTCTGCCTGGCGGACGAACTCGGCCATGTGCCGTCCCGCGCGCCGGCCGTAGACGATCAGATCGACGAGGCTGTTCGTGCCGAGACGGTTGGCGCCGTGGACGGAAACGCAGGCGCACTCGCCCGCCGCGTACAGGCCTTCATAAACACCGGCTTCTCCGTCGGCAGTCACGCGCCCGTCCAGGTCCGTCGGGATGCCTCCCATTGCGTAATGCGCCGTCGGCTGGACCGGGATTGGCTTGTCGGCGGGGTCGAGACCGAGATACGTCTGGCAGAACTCGCGGATGTCGGGAAGCTTTTTCGCCAGCACGTCGGCACCCAGCGCGGTCGCGTCGAGGTGGAGGTAATCGTCCTGGGAAGGGTCGCCGAGGATGCCGTGACCCGTATTGATTTCGGTCATCATCGCGCGCGCGATCATGTCGCGCGGCGCCAGGTCAAGCATCGTCGGCGCGTATCGCTCCATGAAGCGCTCGCCTTCGCGGTTGCGCAGGATGCCGCCTTCGCCGCGCACCGCTTCGGTGATGAGGATGCCCATGCCGCGAATGCCGGTGGGGTGGAACTGGAAGAACTCCATGTCCTCGAGCGGCACGCCGCGGCGCGCGAGCACCGCCGGACCGTCGCCGGTGTTGGCGTAGGCGTTCGACGTCGTGCGGTACATCCGCCCGAAGCCGCCGGTAGCGATCATGACAGCCTTGGTGTGGAAGACGTGCAGCGCACCGGTAGCGAGCTCTAGGGCGACTACGCCGGCGCAGCGATGTCCCTCGATCAGCACGTCCACGATGTGGAACTCATCGAAGAAAGCCACCTCGTTCTTGATGCATTGCTGATACAGCGTCTGGAGGATCATGTGCCCGGTACGATCGGCCGCGTAGCAGGCCCGCTTGACCGGCGCTTCGCCAAAGTTGCGCGTGTGACCGCCGAAGCGGCGCTGATCGATCCGCCCGTCAAGCGTGCGGTTGAAGGGCAACCCGCGATTCTCCAGGTCGTAGACCGCCTGCACCGCGTCGTCGGCCAGGATTCTCGCGGCCTGCTGATCCACGAGGTAGTCACCGCCTTTGACGGTGTCGAACGCGTGCCATTCGGGGTTGTCCTCCTCCACGTTGCCGAGCGCCGCGCCGATGCCTCCCTGGGCGGTCCCGGTATGGCTGCGGATCGGCAGCAGCTTGGACAGGACCGCGGTGCGATTGCCCGGGATGCTGCTGGCCTCCAGCGCCGCGTACAGCCCGGCGCCGCCGGCTCCGACGATCACGGCGTCGAATTCGTGCGTCTGCGTTTTGCTCATGACTGTCCTTTGTCAGTAGCATGGGCTTGAGCCCACGCTGTTGGGTGTGATTCACGTTTGCAGGTACATTTCCCGAACCAGCCTAGTGCTTGTCATTCCGACCGGAGGATTGCCAACGGCAAGCCGCAGTGGAGGAATCTGGCCGAGAATGGGCGGCTGCCTCATCCGCAGCCAGATACCTCGACTTCGCTGCGCTCCGCTCGGTATGACAAGAATGGTCATCTATCCGTGTAACCTGCAATCATGAACCGCACTCCATGGGGTACCTCGTTCGAAACGTTTTGTCGGCATGGGCTAAAGCCCATCCTACACCTGCACGCTCTCTTGTCTGGCCAGGTTGAGAATCCCGCCGGCCAGCAGCAGCCGGCGTTGGCGGTCCGATACCTCCAGTCGCGTCATGACCGGCCGGCCGTTGATCTGAATCGGGATGTCGGTTGCGCCGTCTGCGATGGCCTGTCGTATGCCTGGCAGCGAAACCTTGCCGCCCTGGTTGATGGTGTCGTAGTCGGCCGGGTCGGCGAACACGAGCGGCAGAACCCCGAAGTTGATCAGGTTGTCCTTGTGGATGCGCGCGAAGCTTTTGGCGACCTTGACGCGCACGCCCAGATAGCGCGGCGCCAACGCCGCGTGCTCGCGCGACGAGCCTTGCCCGTAGTTCTCCCCGCCGACCACGACGCCGGAGCCGGCCTGCTTCGCCCGCGCGGGAAACTCGTTGTCGATGATCTCGAAGACGAACTCGCTGATCGCGGGAATGTTGCTGCGGTAGGGCAAGACGCGGTTGCCGGCCGGCATAATAATGTCCGTGCTGATATTATCGGCCACTTTTATCAGCACCGTCGCCTCCAGGCTGTCAGGCAACGCGTCGAAGGCAGGTAGCGGCTTGATGTTGGGGCCGCGCATGATCTCGACGCCGGACCGGTCCTGCGGAGGCATCACAAACCAGTCACTCTTGAACTTGAAGTGCTTGGGATAGGTGATGCGCGGTGCCTTGCCGAGCGTGCGCGGGTCGGTGATGCGGCCCGTCAACGCGGACGCCGCGGCGGTCTCAGGCGAGCAGAGGTACACCTGGTCGTCCTTGGTACCGCTACGGCCCTTGAAGTTCCGCGGGAAGGTCCGCAGCGAGACCGTTCCGGTCGCAGGCGCCTGACCCATGCCGATACAGCCCAGACAGCCCGGCTGGTGCACGCGGGCGCCGGCTTCGACCAGAGCGCTGATCCCGCCGGCGGCGAGGACGTTGTCGAGCGTCTGGCGGCTGCCGGTATTGATCTCGAAGCTCACGTTCGGATGGCGGGTCTTGCCCTGGACCATCTTGGCGGCGATCATGAAGTCGCGATAGCTGCCGTTGCAGGACGAGCCGATGATGACCTGCTGGACCTCGACGTCGGACAGGTCGGCGGCGCGTTTGACGTTGTCGGGATTCGAGGGACACGCGACCATCGGTTCGATCTTGCCCAGATCGATCTCGGTCACCTCGTCCCACTGCGGATTGGGTCCGGCCTTCAGCTCGCGCCAGTCGGACGCGCGGCCGTTCAGCGCGAGGAAGCGTTTCGTCTGCTCGTCGGAGGGGAAGATCCCGGCGGTGAATCCCATGTCCACCGCCATATTCGCGACGGTCGCGCGCGCGCTCATGTCCATGTTCGCCAGGCCGGGACCGAAGAACTCCATGATCTTGCCGATTCCCGCCTTGCAGGAGTACTGTCCCAGCAGGTGGAGGATCAGGTCCTTGCCCGAAACGTAGGGCTTGAAGCGTCCCTTGACGCGAATGCCCCAGATCCTGGGCGTGACGATATAGTAAGGATGGCCGGCCATCGCCATCGCGATCTCGACGCCGCCGGCGCCCATCGCGAGCATGCCGAGGCAGCCGCCGGTGGTGGTATGGCTGTCGGAGCCCAGCAGTGTCTGGCCTGGAATGCCAAACCGCTGGCGGTGCACGTGGTGCGAGACGCCGTTGCCGGGAGGGGAGAAGACCGCGCCGAACTTCGCGGCACAGGACTGGAGAAAGCGGTGATCGTCGGCGTTGCGCGAGTCGGTCTGGATGATGTTGTGATCGACGTAACTGACGGCTACATTGGACTTTATCGTCGGGATGCCAAGCGATTCAAACTCGAGGTATACCATCGTGCCGGTTGCGTCCTGCGTCAGCGTCTGGTCGATGGTCAGGCCGATTTCCTGTCCTGCTTCGAGTTTGCCCTCGACGAGATGGGCGCTGAGGATCTGTTCGGCGATGGTGTCTCTCATGTCATCTTCTCCGGCACGACGATTCGGTCGAATTCCTCACCGGTGAGCAGCCCCAGCGAGACAGCGGCCTGACGCAGCGTGATCCCCTCGGCGTAGGCCTTTTTGGCGACTGCGGCGGCGTTGTCGTAGCCGATATGGGGATTCAAGGCCGTGACCAACATCAACGAGTCCTGCACGTGTTTCCGAATGACCGGTTCATTGGCGGTGATGCCGGCAACGCACCGCTCCGCGAAGCTGACGCAGCCGTCGCGCAGCAGGCGAATCGATTGCAGCAGGTTGTAGATGATGACCGGCTTGTAGACGTTCAGCTCGAAATTGCCCGACGCGCCCGCTACCGCGATCGTCGTATCGTTGCCGATCACCTGGGCGCACACCTGCGTCAGTGCCTCGCACTGGGTCGGGTTGACCTTGCCGGGCATGATCGAGCTGCCCGGCTCGTTGGCAGGCAGGATCAGCTCGCCGATCCCGCAGCGCGGGCCCGACGCCAGCCAGCGGACGTCGTTGGCGATCTTCATCAGCGCGCAGGCCAACGTCTTGAGCGCGCCGCTGGTCTCGACCATCGTATCGTGGGCCGCCAGCGCCTCGAACTTGTTCGGCGCCGAGACGAACGGCAGGCCGGTTAGTTCCGCGATCTTCTGGGCCGCACGCGCCGCGAATTCCGGATGGGCGTTGAGCCCCGTCCCGACTGCGGTGCCGCCCAGCGCCAGTTCGTCGAGACGGGGAAGACAGGCCGCGATACGCGCCCGGCCGCGCCTGACCTGCTCGGCGTATCCGGAGAACTCCTGGCCCAGCGTCAGCGGCACCGCGTCCATCAGGTGGGTCCGGCCGATCTTGACAATCTGGGCAAACTGGCGGCTCTTCTCCTCCAGCAGCGCCGCCAGTCCATCGACGGCCGGCAGCAGCCTGCCCACGATAGCCTGCGCCGCCGCGATGTGCATCGCGGTCGGAAATGTGTCGTTAGAGGACTGGGACTTATTGACGTCATCATTAGGATGGATCCTGTTCGGAGTTCCGCCTTCAGGCGGTGTTCGGAGTTCCGGCTTTAGCCGGCTTCGTTCTGACCCGCCTGAAGGCGGAACTCCAAACGAAACTCCCAACATCATGGCTCGGTGAGCGATGACTTCGTTGGCGTTCATGTTGGTGTGGGTGCCGCTGCCGGTCTGCCAGACGCGTAGGGGAAAGTGCTCGTCGAGCTTGCCGGCGATGATTTCGTCGGCGGCCCGGACGATCAAGTCCGCCTTCTCTGCCGGCAGGAGGCCCAGATCGCGATTGACCAACGCCGCGGCCTTTTTGAGAATCCCGAACGCTCGGACGACCTCGACCGGGATCGTCTCGGTGCCGATATTGAAGTTCTCCAGCGACCGTGCCGTCTGCGCGCCATAGTAGGCGTCGGCCGGCACCTGCACCGGTCCCATCGTGTCATGTTCGGTTCTCGTCGCCATGGGCCTTCCCGTAGCACGGCCGGCTCGGCCGTGAGTAGCAGGGCGTCCCGCCCATGGATCACGGGCAAGAGCCCCGTGCTACTGTACGGCAAAGTCCCCCGGCGGTTCGGATGGACGTGTGACCATTGCAGCTTGGCGATTTCGCATTCACTTCGGACACAACGCAGGTGGTAGGATGGACTTCAGGGGGTGCTGCAGACCAGAAAAATTTTGACATTTACACTTCTTGACCCCCAATCATTGCCCATTCTATAATGAGGCCCTGCTGGCTATCATGTCCATGCCATAACGATATCTGCCCTGTGGTATTTAGATGAAGTCGCCATGCCCTATGTAAGGGATGAATGACTATTCGCCTTTACATAAGTCGCCTGGGAAAACCCTGTAGGAGACGTACTCCTATGAAACAGATCATCAAGGACGTCCTGGAAGCGGAAGAGAGAGTCGACAAGACCCTCAAGGAAGCGCGCCAGCGTGCGTCGGAGATCCGGCGGGCGGCCGAGCAGGAAATCGCCGAGCAGACCAATCGCGCCCGGCAGAAGGCCAGGGAGATCATCCAGACCGGCGCCGAGCAGGCGCGCAAGGAGGCCGAACGTCTCGCCGACGAGAAGCTCCGCCAGGCCGACCGGCAGCGCGAGGCGGTACTGGAACAAAACGCCGACGCGATCGACCGCCTGGTCGAACATATCTGCAGCCTCGTGCTGGAGTCATAAGTATGAATCCGAGGCTGTCAGGAAACTCGAAGCACGAAATCCGAAATCCGAAACAAATTCAAATGACCGAAATCCCAATGTCCCAAACGCTCGCGCCGGTCGGAGGGGGTGTTTTGAATTTCGAGCCTTTGAACATTCGTGCTTGTTTCGGATTTCGATATTCGGATTTTGGACTTGGCGTAGGTGCTTCAAAATTCGGAAATCCTACTGGTACTGCATTTCGGATTTAACGAGCGTGTCCAGCCGATTGTCCAAATACGCCTTTGTCAACGCCAAGCTGCGAGCGCGGGTCAGCAAGATTCTGCCCGACGAGACGTTCAGCCAGTTGGCCAAAGCGCCGTCACTCGACGCGGCGCTGGCGCTGCTGCGCGAGACGCCGTTTGCCAGTCTTGAACGGACGTATTCGGCGACCGGCGACCTGAAACAGGCGGAGCTCGAGCTGCTCAAGACCGAGATCGAGCTGTACCGGAACGTCAGACAGCACGTCCATCCCGACTGCCTGGGGCTGCTGGACGCCCTGCTGAGCCAGTTCGAGATCGACAATCTCAAGAATGCGATCCGCATCTTCTTCGATCGCAACATCCGCAAGCGTCGCGCCGACGCAAGTGAGCACTACATTCTCTACGAGCGCATTCTGCACGACATCCCGTTCGACCTCGTGGTCAACGCGTCGAGCTTCGACGCCATCGCCGGCGTCTGCAGCGGCACGCCCTATAGTGCGATCATCCGCAAGTACGGCCTGACGGTCGAGTCGGAAGGCTCGCTGTTTCGCCTGGAGCTGGCCTTCGATCACTATTACTACAAGACTCTGCTGAGCGCCATCGAGAAGCTCGGCCAGCCCGACCGCGGCATCGCGCTGCGGCTGGCCGGCGTGGAAATCGACCTCCAGAACATCCGCTGGATCATCCGCTTCCGGAACTTCTACGACCTCTCGCTGGAGGCAGTCATGGCCGCCATCGTGCCCGGCGGCTTCAACCTCAGCCAGTCGCTGATCGACGAGATGTATCGCGCCCAGAATGTCACCACCATGCTGCGCGGCTTCGTGCGCAGCCGCTATCCGGGACTCTCGACGCTATTAGCCTCCGAGACCACCGACACGACCTCGCGCCTGCTGCTGATCCGAAGAATCATGGAAGAGATCATGAAGCATGAGGTCCAGCGCATCTTGACCGGCTATCCCTTTACGATCGGCATCATCCTGGCCTATTTCCTGATGAAGAAACGCGAGCTGAACCGGCTGCGGATCATCCTCAACGCCAAGCAGTATGGGGTCGAACAGGAACGCATTGAGAGCATGCTATGATGTTCACCACGCCGATGGTACAACTCTTTGCGGTGGTCCTCCAGAGGGATTCCGAGCGCGTCACCGAGGCCCTCCTGCGCGAAGGGGTCATGCAGTTCATCAGCACGTCGGAGGTCGCCGATGGAAAGCTGCGACCCCGTCCGGCCGCCCAACTCAAGGCCTCCCTGACGGAGATCACGGACCTGAGGCAGCGCACGGAAGGGCTGCTGCACACCGCCGGCATCGTTCCGTCGGCGCCCAGTGAAGCGGACCTCGACCGGCGCGTGGCCGTGGACGTTCAAAAAGAAAACGCCCATCTCGACGGCCTTGAGGCCAAGCGCGCCGGCATCCGCGAGCGCCAGCGGGCCATCCAGCAGGAAATCCTCAAGCTCGAAGACATCCGTCGGCAGGTCGCGCTCTACGGGACGGATCTGCCTGAGGTGACGCAGTCGGTCAGGCATCCGCTGATCGCCATGGAGATCGGCAAATTCCCCGTCGGCAACGTCAAGCGGCTCGACAGCGCGATCAAGCACCTTCCCGCCCTCGCGGTCCCGCTGGGCCAGGAAGACGACATGGCCCATTACGTGCTGATCTCGATGAAACGCGACAGCGAGCAGATTCAAAAGCTGCTGGCCGGGGTCGGATGGACCGAGGTGGAGTTGCCGGCCCAGGTCAGGTCGGTCAAGGAAGACGCCTCTAAGGAGCTGACCGCCAAGCTCGCGACCTTGGGCGCCGAGCAGAAGAAGCTCGAGAGCGAGGCCGACGACGTCATCCGCCAGGAAGCGGATCATCTGAAGGAGGTCTGGGTCAACCTGCGCGTCAGCGAGCTGTTCCATCGCATCCAGGCCAACTTTGCGTCGTCGGCGCGGACGGTGGTCTTCACCGGCTGGGTCCCCGCCGCGACGGAACAGCGCCTCACCGATACGATCAAGCAAGCCAGCGCCGGTCGCTGCTACCTGATGTGGAACCAGGCCGACGGCCGGGAGATCGCGGCCGACGACGTCCCGGTGCGCCTCGACAACCCCAAAGCGCTGGCGCCGTTCGAGATGCTCGTGAGCAATTTCGGCATGCCGCGGTATGGCACCATCGACCCGACGCCTTTCGTCATGCCTCTGTACCTGACGATGTTCGGATTGATGTTCGCCGACGTCGGGCAGGGACTGGTCCTGGCGGCGCTCGGCGCGCTGGGCGTCCGCGCCCTGCGAAGAGACGAGAAGAAGAAAGGGGGGTGTCAGCTTTGCTGGCTCATCATCTGGTGCGGCCTATCCTCGGTGTTTTTCGGGCTACTGTTCGGCTCCCTCTTTGGCATGAATCTCATCAGGCCACTGTGGTTCGACTTTCACGGCATCATCTCCGGGCACGGCTCGGGGAGTTCCGTCGTGCGTGACGTTTACGATATTCTCTCGATCACGGTTTACTTCGGCATCGCGGTCATCGTACTGGGTCTGCTGTTCAACTGGGTCAACCTGATCCGCACGCGACAATGGCTCGAACTGATCTTTGACAAAGGCGGTCTGCTGGGCGGCTGGATCTACGCCGGCGGCGTCTACAGCGCCTTCTACCTCGTCTCACACGAATACAAGGCGTTTCCCTCGGGGACGGTCCTGTTCCTGCTGGTCGGCCTGCCTTCGTTGCTGCTGTTTGCCAAGGAGCCTTATCATCTGCTCAAGCACGCCCAGACGCCGTCGGAGGCCAAAGCCAACCCCGCCTTTGCGGCGCTCAACGCGGCGATGGAGTGGATCGTCGAGCTGCTGGAGATCTTCAGCGGCTATCTCTCGAATACGCTGTCTTTCATGCGGGTGGCCGGACTCGGGATCGCGCACGTATGCCTGATGATCTCCATCTTCGCGCTGGCGGATATGACGTCGGGCGTCTTCTCGATCGTTGTTCTCATTCTGGGCAACGCGCTGGTGATTGCGTTGGAAGGCCTCTCAGCCGGCATCCAGGCGTTGAGGCTTAACTACTACGAGTTTTTCACGAAATTCTTTCATGGGACCGGCAGGCTGTACACCCCGATCTCATTGAAGAGCGAGCTTTAGTCAATGGGTCTTGCAGATAGGAAAGGACCGGATACCATGGGCAAACCTCAGAGGGACTTGAAGCGACGTATCACCCAGAGCATCGTCATGCTGTTTACCGTGATGGCGATCACGACCGTGCTGTTCTGCTCGCAGGCCTTCGCCGGGCAAACGGGCGAAGGAGAAATAGCTCTGGAGACGCCGAAATCGGACGGGAATGTGAAATACGGTTTGATCTCCGCCGCCGCGGCGTTTGGGTTGGGCGCGATCGGAGCCGGTATCGCAATCGCGCACGTCGGCGCCGCCGCGATGGGCGCCGTTGCAGAGAAACCGCAGATTGCCGGCCAGGCACTGATCTTCGTGGCGCTGGCGGAAGGTCTGGTGGTCTTCGGTTTCATCACCGCGCTGATGATCCTCGGCAAGGTATAGCGATCCATGAAGTATGCGATATTAGGCGATGAGGATACGGTGCTGGGCTTCGAGATGGTGGGCGTCTCGGGTCGGGTTGTCCGCGATGCTGACGAAGCGCAGAGTGCCTTCGCGACGCTTTTGGAAGACAAGGAGGTCGGCATCGTCATCATCACCGAGCGCGTCGCCGAGATGATGCGCGCGACCGTGGATAGGTACCTGTTCACGATGAGTTTTCCGCTGATCGTGGAGATCCCGGACCGGACGGGGACCTTGCCGGGCAAGCCGGGCATCCGAGAGATGGTCAACGCCGCGATCGGGATCAGGGTATGACGTGCGGACCGCTGTTGGATAACTGTCGCGATACCCGGCGTGCAGAGCCGGCTGAAGCTCGCTAGAGGTGTGACGCAGTATGGAATCATCAGAACAAGAAAGAGCCGCGTTGATTTCGGACTTGGAGGCCGACGCCCGTACCGAGGCCGAAGCGATTATCAAGGAAGCCGAAAGCCAAGTGGCGGAGAAGAAGAAATACGCGGAAAAACAGGTGGCCTCGCTCCTGGCCGAGGCGCGAAAGAAGGTGGAGGAGCAGGCCGAAGCGATCGAGAAGCGTGCGCTGTCGGCGGCGGACCTGGAGATCAAGCGCCGCGCGATGGGCGCGCGCGACGCGGTTATGCGCGACATCATGAGCCGGGTCGAGCAGCGCCTGGTGACGCTGATCGACGACGCATCGCGCTACCGGCCCATCCTGGTCGGCTGGATCGCGGAGGCCGCGGTTGGTCTGGGAGCCGAAAAGGCGGAGGTCAACGCTTCCGAGAAGGAGCGGAACTTGATCGATCCGTCGCTCTTGAGCGAGGCGAGCGCCCAAGTGCAGGCGCGCATCAATCAGGAGATAGAGCTCACGTTGTCGGCCGAGCCGCCTTTGAAGTCTCAGGGCGTCATCCTGACCGCCGCGGACGGTCGCACCGCATTCAACAACCAGGTCAGGACCCGGCTGCAGCGCCACCAGCGTCAGATTCGCACGCTCATCTATGATGCTTTGTTTACCGACAATCGAAAAGAACAGCGATGAATGACCGTATCATTGGACGGATAAAACGGGTCAACGGCCCCGTCATCGAGGTGATGGGGATCACCGACGCCGCGATGTTCGAGCTTGTCAGGGTGGGCGAGGAGAACCTCGTCGGCGAGCTGATCAAGCTCGAAACCGACAGCGCCGTCGTGCAGGTGTACGAGGATACGACCGGCATCGCGCCGTACGATCCGGTCTACGGCGCCGCGATGCAGCTCTCGGTCGAGCTGGGTCCCGGCATGATCGGCACGATCTACGACGGCATCCAGCGGCCGCTCGAAGCGATCCGCGCCACGTCGGACATCTACATCAAGCGCGGGGTGGCCGTGCCCTCCCTGGACCGCAGCAAGCGGTGGCACTTCGTCCCTGTGGTCAAGCCCCAGGACCGCTTGTCCGGCGGTGCTATCCTCGGCACTGTCCAGGAGACACAGCGCATCGTCCATAAGATCCTGGTACCTCCCGGAGACGCCGGCGTGCTCGAGTCCATCGTTCCCGAAGGCGATTACACCGTCGAAGACCCGATCGGCGCGTTGAAGACGGATGACGGGCAGCGCAAGGAGCTGTTCCTGATGCACCGTTGGCCGATTCGGCTCCAGCGACCGACGCGCAAGCGCCTGCCCATGGATATTCCGCTCGTTACCGGTCAGCGGGTCATCGACGCGCTGTTTCCCGTCGCCAAGGGCGGGACCGTCTCGATCCCCGGCGGTTTCGGCACCGGCAAGACCATGACGCAACAGGCGGTCGCCAAGTGGTGCGACGCCGACCTGATCGTCTACATCGGCTGCGGCGAGCGCGGCAACGAGATTACCGACGTCCTGACCGAGTTCCCCAAGCTGATCGACCCCAGGACCGGACGCTCGCTGATGGAGCGCACGATCCTGATCGCGAACACGTCGAACATGCCGGTCTCGGCGCGCGAAGCGAGCATCTACACCGGGATTACGATGGCCGAGTACTTCCGCGACCAGGGCTACCACGTCGCGGTGATGGCGGACTCGACCTCACGCTGGGCCGAGGCGCTGCGCGAGCTTTCGGGACGGATGGAGGAAATGCCGGCCGAGGAAGGTTTCCCCGCCTATCTACCGACCCGGATCGCCGAGTTCTACGAACGGGCCGGGTCCATGGAGACATTGGGCGGCGCGCCGGGGTCGGTGACGATCATCGGCGCGGTTTCCCCGCCTGGCGGCGACTTCTCCGAGCCGGTGACCCAGCACACGAAACGCTTCATCCGCTGCTTCTGGGCGCTGGACCGGCACCTGGCCAACGCGAGACACTACCCGGCCATCTCCTGGCTCGACAGCTACAGCGAGTATCTCAATGATGTCGCGCCCTGGTGGGAGCAGCGCGCCGGCAGCGAGTGGGTCGCCGACCGCATCGAGATCATGGACCTGCTCCAGCGCGAGGTGCGGCTCCAGCAAGTGGTCAAGCTGGTCGGTCCCGACGCGCTGCCCGACACGCAGCGGTTCGTGCTCGAGGTCTGCACGCTGTTCAAGAATGCGTTCTTACAGCAGAACGCCTACGACAAGATCGACGCCTTCTCCGTTGTCGAGAAACAGGCGAAGATGATCCATATCATCGCGACCTACTGGCGGCGGGGCTCCGAGATCATCAAGAGAGGCGCGACCCTCATCGAGCTGAGGAAGGTGAAAGTCTACCAGGACATCATCAAGATGAAATTCTCGATTCCGAACGACGATCTCTCGGGTCTGGACAAGATCGAAGCCCGCCTGGAGCGTTCGATGGACCAGTTGGAGGCCTTGCATGCCTGAGATACGAGACAGACGTCTGCTGGCGGGACGCGAGTACATCGGCGCCGACAAGATCGACGGACCGCTGATCTTCGTCAGCAAGACGCACCCGGTCGGGTATCGCGAGCTGATCGAGTGCGTGGACAAGCAAGGTCACGTGCGACTCGGCATCGTGCTGGAATCCTCGACCAGCGTTGTTGTGGCGCAGGTGTTCGAGGGCACGACCGGGTTGACGCTGCCCGACACGCGCGTGCGGTTTTCCGGCGAGCCGCCCACCATATCCGTCTCGAAGGAGATGCTGGGCCGGATGTTCAACGGCCTGGGGCTGCCCATCGACGGAGGGCCTCCGCCTCGCGGCGACATCGACCTTGACGTCAACGGGATGGCGATCAACCCCACCTCGCGCCAGTACCCGCGCGACTTCATCCAGACCGGCATCTCCGTCATCGACGGCATGAACACGCTGATTCGCGGCCAGAAACTGCCGATCTTCTCGGGCAACGGCCTGCCGCACAACGAGCTGGCCGCCCAGATCGCACGCCAGGCGCGGATTCGCGGGACCGCGACGGAATTCGCGGTGGTCTTCGCCGCGATGGGCGTCAAGCACGACGTGGCGCAGTTCTTCATCCGCTCGTTCGAGGAGAGCGGCGTGCTGGAGAACGTCGCGCTGTTCCTGTCGCTGGCCGACGACCCCTCCATCGAACGGCTCATCACGCCGCGCACCGCCCTGACGCTGGCCGAGCACCTGGCCTTCAACGAGGACATGCACGTACTGGTCATTATGACCGATATGACCAACTACTGCGAGTCCCTCCGCGAAATCTCCACCATCCGCGGCGAAATCCCCTCGCGCAAGGGCTATCCGGGATATTTATACTCCGATTTAGCGGAATTATACGAGCGGTCGGGGATGATCAAGGGACACAAGGGCTCGATTACCTCGCTGCCGATATTGACGATGCCAAATGACGACATTTCGCACCCGATCCCCGATCTGTCGGGGTACATCACGGAAGGGCAAATCGTCTTCGAGCGCGAGATGGACGGCCGCGGGATTTATCCGCCGGTAGCCGGTCTGCCCAGCCTGTCGCGTCTGATGAAGGACGGGATCGGCGAAGGCATGACCCGCGAGGACCATCCGCACCTGGCCAGCCAGCTCTTCGCCGCTTACAGCTACGTCAAGGACGTGCGCAACCTCGCGTCCGTCATCGGCGAGGAGGAGCTGACGCCGCTCGACCACAACTACCTCGAGTTCGGCAAGGCCTTCGAGCAGAAGTTCGTCTCGCAGCGCAAGGACGAGAACCGCACCATCGAGCAGACCCTCGACATGGGCTGGGAGGTCCTGCGGTCCCTGCCGGTCGAAGAGCTGCACCGCATCACCGAGGAAGAAATCGAAAAATACTACGGAGCCTGACGAAACGAAATGAACCGGGCGTCTGTCATTCCGAGCGCAGTCGAGGAATCTGGCCGCGAACGAGAGGGCTGTATGATTCTGGGCCAGACCCTTCGGCTTCGCTCAGGGTGACAAAGACGCTGCCGAGTACGTAGGCCGTAATGACTATGGACCATAGCGGGTAAGTGTTATGCCGCAACTGAACTACGCACCGACGAAGACGAATCTGCTCAAGCTCAAGGCCGACCTGAGCTTCGCCCAGCAGGGCTACGAGCTGCTGGACCAGAAGCGCAACATTCTCATCATCGAATTGCTCTCGCTGGTGGACCAGACGGTGGATCATCAGAGCCGCGTCGAGCGCGCCCTCGCGGAGGCCTACAAGGCGCTGGAAGAAGCGGTCTTCGACATGGGCAAGCTCAAGGTCCAGTACCTCACCGGCGCCGTCAACATGAACACCGACATCACCGTCAAGTCCCGCCGGGTCATGGGGGTCAGCCTGCCGGTCGTCGAGACCGTGTTCACCGAGCGCAGCCCTTATTTCAGTCCCATGGGCACGACCTTCTGGATCGACAGCGCGCTGCAATCGTTCAAAGAGGCGCTGAACCTGCTCGGCAAGCTCTCGGAGCTGAAGATCTCGGTCCTGCGCCTGGCCAACGAAGTCAAGCGCACCATCCGCAAGGTCAACGCGCTGGAGAAGATCGCGATTCCCGACCTGCGCGACACGCTGCACTACATCCAGGGTCGGCTCGAAGAAAACGAACGGGACATGTTCACGCTCATGAAGATGGTCAAGCGCAACCTGGACGCCAAGAGGCAAAGAGCAAGGGAGACGAGCCGTGGGTAAGCCCATCAACAAAATCATGGTCTACGTCGATGGAACCGAACAGTCCGTGACCGCTGCCCAGTACGCGATCTGCCTGGCGTCGTTCTCCGGCGCCGAGTTGATTGCGCTCTACGTCGTCAACACCCGCGCCATGGAGGACCTGCTCAAGGCGCGGATCTTCCTGAGCGACGAAGAGGCCGAGTACGAGCACGACCTCGAAGCGGACGCCGAGCGCTATCTCAAGTACGTCGGCGAACTGGCGGCCAAGAAGGGCCTGACCATCGCTCGCAAGCAGCGCAAGGGCAGCGTCCACAAGGAGATCATCGACGCGATCCACGACGAGCAGGTGGACCTGCTCGTGATCGGTGAGCTGTCGCGCATCCGCAGCCGCCGCGACGAGTTTTACGATGAAGCCGAGCGCGCCATGCGCACCGCGCCCTGCAGCGTCCTCATCGTCAAGGACGAAGACCGCGTCTGGGAACTGTACGAATCGCTGGTATGATCGACAACCCAATGCACGTGAGCGTCGTTTTCACGTTTCAATCACCAGGAGATACATAACATGGCTTTGATTGACTTGCTGGTCCCCGAAGTCGTAAAGACACCTTTGGAAGCGAAAGACAAACCCGACGTCCTGCGGGAGTTGGTACAGATATTGAAAGACGCCGGACAGATCGATGACCTGGACACGGTGCTCAAAGCAGTGCAGGAGCGCGAGGACAAGCAAAGCACCGGCCTGGGGGCCGGCGTCGCGGTCCCTCACTGCAAAACCCCGGCGGTCAAGAGTCTCAAGCTGGCCATCGGCATCGCGCCCGAAGGCATCGACTTCGATTCCCTGGACCACGAGCCAACGACGCTCTTCTTCCTGCTGGTTGCGGCCCCCGACCAGTCGGGACCCCACGTGGAGGCGCTGGCCGAGATCGCACGCCTGGCGCGCTCCAAGGCGTTCTGCCAGGCCCTCGTCCGCGCCCAATCCGCTCAGGAGGTCGTGGACCTGATCAAAGGCGAATGACGATTCGTCGTAACGCCCGCGGTGATGGGGTCACGTCTTAATTGTTAAGTTTAGCCGGCCCTCTGGCGTGCGTCCTGCTGACGCAAACTTAACAATTAAGACGTGACCCCAAATCTCTCTCGCGCTCGCGAACTCGTCGCTCGGTTGCGGCTACGCGGCTCGTTTCGTCAATCGGTTGCGTCGGTCGGCATCAGCGCGGCGGTACGCCCAACGCAACCGAAACGAGCATCGCAACCGCAACCCCTTGCCCGGCTCCCAAAGCCGGTAGTCGTAGGGTGTGCACCGCACACCGCATTCTGCTGGCCCACACGGGATACTATGTGCTCAGCCGCATGGCCGGTAGCGAAAGCAGTGGGTGAGGTGGTCGCTGACCAGGCCGGCCGATTGCATGAAGGCGTAGCAGATGGTCGAGCCGACGAACTTGAAGCCGCGCCGCTTGAGGTCTTTGCTCAGCGCGTCCGATTCGGCGCTCGTCGCGGGAATCTCCTGGAGGGCCTTCCAGCGATTGCGGATCGTCCTTCCGTTGACGAATTGCCACAGATACACGTCGAAGGAGCCGAACTCCTGCTGGACTTCGAGCACGGCGCGGGCGTTCGTCACGGCTGCTTCGACCTTGAGCCGGTTGCGGATGATGCCGGGATTGGCGAGCAACGCCACGATCTTGCGTTTTTCGTAGCGTGCGACCTTGGCCGGCTCGAAATTGTCGAACGCCTCGCGGTAGTTCTCCCGTTTGTTCAAGACGGTCTGCCAGCTCAGGCCCGCCTGGGCGTTGTCGAGCAGGAGCAGCTCGAACAGCTTGCGATCGTCGTGAGCCGGCACGCCCCATTCGGTGTCGTGGTACGCGATCATCAACTCGTTGTCTCCCGGCCAACCGCAACGTCTTCTCATAGGCGATTCTCCCTGCAAACGGTCTTTGTCGGATTATACGTGCTCCGTGCGGCGGCACAAATGAATACCTCCCGCTTCTCCTATCTCACGCTGAGACGCCAAGACGCAAAGAGATCCAGCCGCGGATGGCGCTGATTGACGCAGATTGTCTGGGTGTGAATCCGTGGAATCGGTGCAAGCTGCTCGCGAACCGGGTCCGGCACGGCCCCGACCTTGCCGACCGGGTCTTGCGGATGTCGGACTTCATATCTCGTGTAGCGCCACTCTATGGGACCGATGGTCTTTTCGATGAAGTTGTACAGATTCGGGTCGTATGCCTTCAACTCCTCCCGGTTGCCCACATGGTTGTGCACTCCATCCGGTTGGCCCGACCGGCTTCTTTTGTTGGTGTCAAAATAGTCCTGGATTCCTTCGGCCCAGTACTCGGCGGCGTTCGTAGCGGCATACGTCCTGTCCCACAATCCCCGACGCCTTGCATCCTCATAAACCTGCGCCAGGTCGCGCCTCCAGTTGGGGTCTATCCGTCTCAAATTGCCGTCGATACAATGGCCGAACTCGTGAATCATGATGCTCTCTGTCCGGTATCTGTCCCCGGGAAGGCACAGAAGATTCTCCTCGCCGAAACTGGTCAAGGTGGCGCCGCCGTACCCTCTGACGCGCCGGTTCTGTTGTGCGGCCGCCGCCGGGTCGGAGCGGTAATATTCCGGCACTTCCGATACCTCTTCTTCAAAGGCAATGATAATCAGACGGGTGTTTCGCGACGCCATCGAATCGAGGATATCCTTTCTCTTGGAAAGGACGTGGCTCGTCAGGTACCGCACCTCATAGAACGCCTCGTCGGCGACCTTATCAGAGCCCATGACGGCGATACCGCCGACATCGAGATACTTCTTGTAGAAATTCGGATCGAATCGCCTGTCTATACGCTCGAATTTCTCGATAATCGGCTGGGGTAAAGGTGAGACAAGTGCATTGCCGAGGTCAAGCGGCTGCTCCTGTGCGCCCGAGTCGGCCCAGGCGACCGTAGCCAATAGTAAGATGCTACCCATCCAAATAGAGCGTTTTTCCATAGCTATGCTCCTTTCAAGACTATTGAA
The DNA here is from genome assembly GCA_016927855.1 of Sedimentisphaerales bacterium. Classification (GTDB taxonomy): domain Bacteria; phylum Planctomycetota; class Phycisphaerae; order Sedimentisphaerales; family Anaerobacaceae; genus JAFGLV01. The sequence goes on along the minus strand of JAFGLV010000013.1, from coordinate 10,936 downwards.
GCATCCTATCATAATCCCATGGGTGTGTCATTGCCTTCCAGGAGATAATGAGCGACTCGGGTGTGCCTCGCACACCAATACTCGCAGATAGCGAGATTGGGCGGCATCTGCTCTTGTAAGGCCACCCTCTCCGGTCTACAATCACCCTGTGGTTGTCAGCGGACCTATAAGGTCGCTGACGCAGACCAAACAGGAGCGGTGCGCATGGCACAGCCTACGAGACTTCGAGACTCAATCCGAAGGATGAGGATTGCCTTCTGGCTGTCATGCGGCGGTAGGAATCGCGGGCCACAGGAACCTACCGTGTCACTTGGAAGGGCAGGTCGTACGGCTCGCCGCTGTTTACTTCGGTCTTTGCCGTGCCGTCGTTGTCCTGGCCGTCTTCCAGGATACTGTAGAGCTGATAGCCCGGGTCTGCGCGTTTGTAGCGAATCGCCTGACTGTCGAACGGGTCAACCGGCACCTCCTTGAGATACTGCGGAACAAGCTCCTCCAGCCGCTCCGGGACATTGCCCGCCGCTAGACGATACCGCTCAATGGCCAAGGCCGTCCTCGCCATATCCGATTGCGCCCACATCCGAACATCCAGTCCGGCGGCTCGGTCCATTGGCGTCATAGCCGCCGTGCCCAACAAATCCAAATGGAGCGACGAGAAGCGCTCGTCGACTCTGTCGGCTATCTGGCGGAACTTCGCCAGTCGCTGCGCACTTGGGAGCTTCGCAGCTTCTATCGAGGCGGATGCATAATCGAGAACATCCGCTAACCCTCGGTCACTAAGGAGTTGGAGAAATCCGCCGGCTGGCCCCGGTGGTGAGTGACGAGCAGGATATCTGACCAACTCAATCATGAAACAGCGCTCTGTGACTACCGCCTGCACAAAATCGAGCGTAGCCTTGGCAGACGATATCGTCTCACTCAGACTCATCAGTTGCGGGTCTGATAGAGCCACGGCGCTTAAGGTCTGCTCCAGCCCCTCAAGAGCTATACCGTAACAAGCTATGCGGAACAGATAGTTGACCACTCCCGGCTCTCGGCACAAGGACCTGCCGAGCTGCAACTGGTCCTTGATATGTGTCAGAGCAGAAGCAGAATCGCCCGCGTACACATCGACAGCCGTACGCAACCTGAGCAACCGCGCACAGCGTTTCACACTCTCCCACGGGGGGACTCCGTTGACGAGGTCTGTGTAATCCCACCCATACCGGCAATCTTCGATACCCGCCGCCTCGTGCAGCAGGGAGAGACAATTCTGATTGGCCGTCAGACACTGCCAAGCAGCCTTGGCCACCGGCTCCGAAAACACCGCTCCGCGGGCCGGCAACTTGGCGTTTCCGAGGAATGGCACATTCACCTCATCCACCGGCGGCACAAAGGCTGCGAAAGCCTGCTCGTACACTGGGGCCGCGTTGGGCGTCCCGTCCGCCAGCCTGTTGTATTGCGCCAACTCGGCGAAGCTCGTCGGGTACCCGGCGGCACGCAACACGTCTAAGCGCTGGTTCAGTCGGTGTCTGGGGAGCGCTATGTAGGAGACTATCAGCACTGCCAGCACCACGGCAGCCGCAACAACCACCTCCCATTTCTCAATTATGTGCTGTCGGCCCTGTCTCATACGACACTTTCCCGCATGACCTTCGCCCGGCGACCCCACCAGCATCCTGATGTACAAGTCGGCCCAGGTGGACGTCTCCTGCCAATATTATGCCAGACGTGGACGCGAGAGACAAAAAGAAAAAAGGGGCAGCGGATGATGACCTGACCATCGAAGGCGGTGGCTCGGCCTCGGCGTCCCCAGCCGTGGGCGGCTGGGCTACATGGGGTACCCCCCGTCTCTGGGGGGCTCGTTTGTAGTGTGCCCGTAAGAGCCTGCCCTGAGCGAGGTCGAACGGGGCATATGATCTAACGCCTTACGGCGTCACTACGAACGTGGCCTCGGCACGCGTGCCGTTGAATGCGACCGTCTGGCGCGTTCCTTCCGGGAGGAGGACGACGGAGAACGTGCGGGGTGGTAAGGGCTTGCCTTCCATGCGCGGGTCGGGGGCGATGGTCAGATTCCTTTCGGAATCGTTCCAGGTGATGCGCGTCCAGGTGCATTGGCCGCGGAGGTAGTCCTGGGTTTTGCCGTCGTCTTCGTATAGCGTGGACTGGCCGTCGGCGCCGGTGTAGACCTGCAGCGTCGTCGGGTCGGTGACGGGTTGATCGGTGTATTGGCGGACGGGGTCCAGCGGGATGACGGCGCCGGCGCGGACGTAGATGGGGATCTTGGAGAGGTTCACGTCGCGTGTGACGGTCCGGCCGCCTGTCTGCTTTTCGTTCGTCCACCAGTCGTACCACTCGCCTGGCGGCAGGTAGACGTCGCGCGAGCGGGCCGCGGGCGTGTAGACCGGCGCGATGAGCATGTCACGACCCCAGAGGTACTGGTCGCCCAGGCCGCGTACGTTCTCGTCGTCGGGATAGTGCAGCCACATGGCGCGCATCAGCGGCAGGCCGGTGTCGCGCGCTTCGCGCGCGAGCGTGTACGTGTAGGGCATGAGACGGTAGCGCAGCTCGGCGTATTGGCGGCAGACCGCTTCGATGGCGGGGTTGATCATCTCCGTTTGCTTCGGCAGGTCGCGCTGGCCTTCGAGAAAGCCCATGTCGCTCAGGCCCCAGCCCCAGGGCGTGCGCAGCCGCCATATCCGGCCATGCGAGCGGAACGACGGGCAGAAGGCGGAGAACTGGAACCAGCGGGCGTAGAGCTCTCCCGCCAGCTCGTCGGTGGTGTAGAAGCCGCCGGTGTCGGAACCCCAGTAGGGACCGATGCTCAGCGAGTGGTTGATGCCGACCGCGATCTGGCCTTCGAGCGTCTTCCACGCCGCCTGCGTGTCGCCGGACCAGACCCAACCACCCCACTGCGCGATGCCGAGATGGCCGTTGCGGTGCAGGCTCCAGGGACGCACGTTGGGCTGCGTGGACAGCGGACCTTGATAGTAGAGCTGATGCCTCTTGATTCGCTCGAACAGGTTGAACCAGTCACCTTCGTCCGGCCACCAGGCGTCGATGCCGGCTTCGACCAGACCGACGTGCTGCTTCCAGTAGTTGAGGATGTGCGATTCGTCCAGCGGCTCGCCGGGCTGCGGCGGGATCGTCCCCCGCAGGGAGGGCAGGCGGTCGCGCTGCCAAGGCACCATGTGGACGATGACCTTGACGTTGCGCTCGTGCAGGTCGGCGAGAACCTCTTTCGGCTCGCGTTTGAAGACCTCCGGGTTGAAATCGAACGACGGCTGTCGCGTGTTCCAGCCGGTGGGCGTGAAGCCGGTTCCGAGATAGATGACCGCATCGAGCGGAATCTGCTTCTCGCGGAAGGTATCGACGACGTGGAGCAGCAGTTCCTCGCTATCCCGTTCGGAATCGATAAGCTCGCGGTGCGACTGCATGTACCCGAGCGACCACTTGGGCGGCAAGACGGCGGGACCGCTGATCAGCGAGACGCCCTTCATCAGGTCGGCCGGGTCGTGCGCATCGAAGACGAACAGGTCGTAGACGCCCGGCACGATGCTCTCGACCGGCGGGCGACCTTGAATCTGCGCGATGTATCGGCTCCGCGCCTGGCTGCGCTGGCGACGGTCGCCTTCGGCGTCCTCGGCCGGCGGCTCCGGCGGCGTCCAGGGGATGAATTTGCCGCGTGGCTCGCGCAGGTCGATCTGACCCCAAGGGGTCGCGATGAACAGGCCCCACCCTTCCGTACCGACCAGTAGCGCCACCGGATTGCGCGAGCCATAGGCGTTCGACTGCCAGCGCGGGCGCATCTCGTGGAACCGTCCCCGCCGGTCGAACTCGATCGGTTCGTTGCGCCAGTTGCGCCCAGGCTGGGGACCGCCTTCGCCCATGCCCAGGATGGGCTGCTCGCCGGCGCGGAACGTCACACTGCCGTCCGGCTCGAAGGTCAGGTCCTGGAGCGCTTGACCCTGCACGTTCGTCACAACCACACGGAGAGGATTCGCTTGCACCTCGACGGTCAGGCTGCCGACCTGCCGTTTGACGGCTGTGTCGATGTCACGCAGGCGCAGCGCCGGGTCGGGGTAGTCACGCTGCATGAGCGCCGGCGTGAACGGGAAGCGCTCCTCGATGCTGACGGGCTTGAGCGTCACGCGGACGCTGTGCGCGCCGGCGACGCAGACCTCGAGCTGGCCAGGCTGACCGGCGGTGGTAATCGGTGCGGCGTCACTCGCGCCGGCGAGCCAGGCCACAGTCACGATGGATACGATGGCCAGAGTAGAGCATCGGGTCGTCATCAGCAGAACCTCTTTCTCAAGTCTTTCAGCATCGGCTAAAGTTCCCCCTACAGCCTACGGGCTTCGCACCGAAGCGCTTGTAGTGACGCCGTCAGGCGTTTCGTAGCATGGGCAAGATGCCCGTGCTACTATCGGCTCGTAACCTCGAAGCGGCCGGTGGCGCGGATGTCCGCCGAGGAGCTGCCGACCATGACCTCGAACGTACCGGGCTCGACTACGAAACCGTGGGTTTGCTCGTCGTAGAAAGCGAGCTTCTCACCCGGCAATTCCAACGTGACGGTCTTCTTCTGGCCGGGCTCCAGAGTGATACGCTCGAAGCCGCGCAGCTCCTTGCTCGGACGCGTCACGCTGCACTCGACGTCGCGCACGTACAGTTGGACAACCTCGTCGCCGGCACGCTTTCCGGTGTTTTCGACATCGACGCGCACCGTCAGCTTGTCGCTGCCCGCCATCCGCTCGCGCGAGAGCTTCAGGTTGCTGTACTTGAACTCGGTGTAGCTGAGACCATGACCGAAGGCGAAGAGCGGCTCGCCTTTGAGGTACATGTAGGTGAAACCCTTCGTGATGTCGTACTCATCCGTAGACGGGACCTGGCTTTCGGAGGCGTAGACGGTGTGAGGGAGCCGGCCGCCGGGATTGACGTTACCGAAGAGCACGTCGGCGGTCGCGTTGCCGCCTTCGACGCCGCCCCACCAGGCTTCGACGATCGCGGGTGCGTTTTCCTTGATCCACGGGATCGTCAGCGGCCCGGCGTTCATCAACACGACCACGGTCTTGGGATTGGCCGCGAGGACCGCTTTGGCCAGCTCTTCCTGCCGGCCGGGCAGGCTCAGGCTCCGGCGGTCGCGACCCTCGGCTTCGATGGCGTTGGCCGTGCCGAGATAGAGGATCGCGACATCGGCCTCACGCGCGACTGCGACGGCCTGGGCGATGGAGTCGGCGCCGGCCGCGGTGGTGGCGGTGTAGTCGAGACGCTCGGCTTCGAAGTTCGCCTCCGCGGCGCCGGTGAGCGTGATGCGATCGAAGTGGCCGGTGTAGCCCGAGCTGGCGCGGTTCTGGCCGACCACCGTGAACGCGAACTGCTTGACGCCGGCGGTGTCGAACGTCTTGGTGCCGAAGTCGGCGACGTTGTCGTAGCTTTCCTGGCGTGCGTACATGTCGAGCGGCTGGCCTTGCTCGGCGCCGTCGATGGTCAGCTTGAAGATGCCTCGACTGCCAAAGCTCTTATAGCGCAGCTTGATCTCGTACGCGCCCGGTGTGCGAATCTCGACCGGGAACTGGATCGACTCGCCGACGGCGCTGGCGTCCAGCTTGACGCTCGCGCCGCGACTGAAGCCCTCTTCCCGGTCCACGCTGGTAGCGGCGCGAGGGGTGATGCCGCATCCCTGCGCGTGCAGGACTTCGATGCCGTCACCGGCGCGGTTGCGAATGCCCTGAAGCGGGTTGACCGGGTTGTCGGCTCTGCCGCTGTAGCCGCCTGAGGTGAACAGGTCGGCGTGCGGACCGATCACGGCGATCCTCTTGAGGCTCGCCTTGTTCAGAGGCAGGAAGCCGTTCTTGTTTGACAGCAGGACGATGGACTTCTGCGCTGCTTTGAGCGCCAGCGCGCGGTGTTCGGCGCTGCAAATCACGTCGGGCGAGATCTTGCTGAACGGGACCAGCTCCGGTGGATCGAACTCACCCAGGCGGAAGCGGTCGCGCAGCACGCGGTAAACCGCGTCGTTGAGACGCTCCTCCGGCAGCAGGCCCTCTCGTACGGCACGCGGGAGGTACTGCTCGAACTCGCGGTCGGAGAAGTCACAGCCAGCGATTAGGCTCTTGGCGACGGCGTTCTCGAAGGTCATCTGGCCGCGTTCGTGTCCGCGCACCATGCTCGCGACGCCACCCAGGTCGGAAACGACGAAGCCTTCGAAGCCCCACTGGTTTTTGAGGACGTCGGTGAGCAGGTAGTGGTTGATGTTGTTGGGCACGCCGTTGATCGCGTTATAGGAGGCCATAACGGATTGGGCCTGGCCTTCGACGATGCAGTCGCGGAAATGAGGCAGCCAGTATTCGTGCAGCATGCGCTCGCTGACGGTGGCCGAGAGGCTCTGGCGGCCTTGCTCGACGTTGTTGACGGCGTAGTGCTTGAGCGTCGAGACGAGCTTGAGGTACTTGGGGTCGTTGCCCTGGAGGCCTTTGACGTAGGCGACGCCGATGCGGCCGGTCAGGAACGGGTCCTCGCTGTACGCCTCCTCGTTGCGACCCCAGTAGGGATTGCGCTCGATGTTGACCACCGGCGCGCGGTAGATCAGGCCCTTGTGCTGGGCGCGAAGGTCGGGCTGCTGGTGCCAGAGATTGTACACGGCGCGGGCTTCGTCGCTGATAACGGTCGCCTCTTCGTGGACCAACGCGGGGTCCCAGGTGGCGCCCATCGCGATCGAGACCGGGAACATCGTGGTCGGCCGGTCCCAGCAGACGCCGTGCAGGCACTGGTTCCATTGATCCGAGCGGATGTTGAACCGCTCGACCGTCGTGCCTCGGTGGTTTAGCACCATCGCTTTCTCTTCGAGCGTCAGACGCGAGATCAGGTCTTTGGCACGTGCCTCGAACGACAGGCCCGTGTCGAGATAGGCAGGTGTCTGCTCGGCGGCGTGGGCGATTCCGCCAGCCAGCGCGAGCACCGCCGTGATCGCAGCCCAGATAACCAAATGAACGGCAACGGACGTCGCCGGGCGAAACCGTCCTCTGTCCTCAGCATTCGTGCGATTTACCATCAGGCTTGGCCCTCCCATTCCGCGACCAGCAGCGAGATGGCCTGGCGCGGCAGCGTGAGTTTCAACATCAGTCGGCCCTGCTCGACCACGGCGGTCGCAGGCGGTGTCAGCTCGGCCAGCTCGCTGGCCTTTTCGAGTTGGGCGTATTGTTCCGCCGTCGGCTCCTGCGGCTCGCCCATGCGTTTCCAGACGGTGTAGGCGTTGCTGTGGTCGGCGTCGATCCGGTAGTGACGCAGCGTGACCTGTCGCACGGAGGCCGGCAGGCCGTCGAGCATGAGGCAGACGTCGGCATCGGGACCCGGCACGTCCTCGTCGTGGTAGTGCCAGACGCAGGCCGCCAGCTTGTTGCCGTCGAGGCTCGCCAGCGCCGTGACGTCGGGCTCCTGGCGGACGCCGCGACGGAGGATCTGGTACATCGGAATCTCGCGGTCGCTTTCGACGGTGAGCCGCTGGCCGCTCATCTGGCTGTACATGCGGAAGACGTTGAAGACCGGCTTGGGGATGCCGTGCGTCGCCATCGTGCGGAAGCCGGCGAACATCGGACCCTCTTCGAACTCGAACGACCAGGACAGCGCCCCTTCGAGATTGACGCCGTGCTCGTCGGCCAGGTCGTGCTTGCGCGCGAAGCTGGCGGCGGTGTAGGCCGCGTACAGGGTATCGTTGCGGTAGCCGTACTGGGGATACTCGAACGCACCGCAGGCGGCGCAGCCGTCGGGGTCGGACTCGCCGATGACGATCGGCTTGTCACGCAGCTCCGGGAACTCCGCGATGACGGCGAAGTTGTCGTTGACGTTGCGAAGCTGGTTGGCAATGCCCATCCGCACGTGGCCGTCCACGTAACGCGGGCCGCCTTTCGCGTGGAAGGAGACGAAATCGAGCGGCGTGCTGGTCTTTCCGGTCGCGTAGTTGGTCCCGCGCAGGCAGTGCTCGTAGAACCGACGCATGTACCGCATCGCGCCGCCGGTCGTATCGGGACCGCCGACCTTCGCGGTCGGCAGCGCCCGCCGCACCCCGTCGATCGCGTAATCGTGCAGCTTGCAGAACTCCTCGAATGTCCCCTGCCAGTAGCCGATGTCAGGCTCGTTCCAGGTTTCCCAGTACCAGGTCTCGACCTCCTCCTTGCCGTACTTCTCGACGCAGTGCTTGGTCCATTCGTAGATCAGATCGCCCCACTTCTTGTAGTCCGTCGGAGGGTGAGCCCAGCCGGTGTAGATGTCGTTGTAGTTGTCACCCGGCTTCCAGTAGTGCCGGTAGGGCTCGGGCTTGGAGGACAACGCCTTGGGCATGAAGCCGATCTCCACGTACGGCCGTACACCGCGTTGCAGGTAGGCATCGATGATGCCGTCGAGAATCGTCCAATCGTAGACCGGATTGCCGTTCTCGTCTTCGGTATACGCATTCGTCGAGCCCCACTTCAGCGCCGCCGTCCCGTCACCGGTACACAGCAGGTTGTGCGCGCGGAAGTAAACGCGCTTGGGCGCCAGCTCGCCCATGTCCGCGAGCAGCTTCTTGCCGTTGGCCATGGTGGCGTAGTTGGGCTCGTCGGCGCCGAAGAACCGCCAGATATCGCGCAGCTTGCCCTTGGGCCGGCCTGCATCGACGCGGATCGCGACTGGAAACGGCCCCGACGCCTCTTCCTGCGCCCCGGCCGGGCCTGCCAGCGATGCCAGCGATGCCCCGGCAACGCCCAGCGCCGAACGCCTGAGGAAATCCCGCCGGCTCAGCGACCGGCCCTGCCCTTCGATCTGCTGCAACGGATTTGAACGACCCTCTTGACTCGGTGACTGACTCATAGGATTACCCCTTCACACGGTTGCGGCCGCCTCCTGCCACCCGGCGGCGGCCCTGACACCCTATTCCATGATGGTGATTATAATTCAACTCTGTTGAAACGCCAGACAATTCCTCAAATTGCCACGCTTTCATGGTACGCGTCCATCCAGCTCGCATCAAGACGTGACACGTCCGGCGTGGCTGGTCAATGCACCCTACCCAGTTTCGGGCATTTCTCTCCTTCGGATCGAGCGAACTGCCCATTCGTCGGTCGTCACAAGCGACGTACAGCCTCTTACTGGTCGCGCGTTACTCTGCTCAGGTGTTCTTCAATTGGCCTCGATACTCCGTTTACGGAGGAGAAGGAAGGAGGCAGTCTCATGCAGACCAAGCGATATGTCCTAGCCAGTTTCATTGTGGGTCTGTTGCTCGCAATCCCAGCCCGGGCCCTGGAAAGAGTCGCGACGGTATCGGCCGGGCGGTTGGAGAGAATGGAATACGTCATGTTTCCCGATCCGGCCTACTACTTCCCGGGCACTACGACCATCTTCCCGTATCCAGAGGCCACCTTCGATTTCTTCGTGACCGACGTTGACCCGAATTTCAGCGGGCTGGCCTTTCTGAACGTGTTCGCGGAACTTGATCCGCCGTACTCCGAATCGCCTCCCGGCCTCGAATGGATCGTGCAGAATGTCCCTTACTTCGTGCCCGATTGCATCACGTCCACGCCGCACAGCGTCTGGATCAGCCCGCGTGAATTCGACGACCTGTCGGATCCCAACGTCTTTCCCGGCGTCCACGACGTCTGGCCCGGCGAATCTTACGAAACTTGGGCGCGCTTGACCGACGAGGAATTGACGGTGCCACCGACCGTCATCGACCTGGAAAGCTGGGATTTCAGTGCCCTGCCGGCCAGCGTGGAGATGTGGGGGTTGTACGACACGCTCAACGGTTTCGGCCAACTGGACAGCGAGCCGCTCTTGCCTACTTCGCTGCCAGCCACCACCACCGGCAAGATCTCTTCAACTAACAACGACCGGGCGACGATGCCCGACATCGCCCAGAAACCGCTGGAGTGCGGCCCGACGTCGGCCGCCAATTCGCTGCGCTGGCTGGCCCAGAAGCACAGTTTTAGCGACAGGCTGCCCACGAAAGACGACGACCTGATCAAAGACCTGATGAGAGCCATGACCGGTAGCGATGCCCGGCCCTTTGGCGGCCTCAGCGGCGACCAGCTCCACGACGGCAAGATCAAGTACGTCCAGGAGAACAGTCTGTCCATCACGGTCAAAGGCGGGTTGAACGACCCGAACGCCAGCGGCGCGAAGGCCTTCGACTTCATCAAGTCCGAGTTCGACGCCGGTGAAGACGTCGAGTTCCTCATCGCCTGGCCCAGCGGCACCGGTAGTCACTGGGTCACGGTGGCCGGCTACAAAGTCAACGGCGATCGCCTGTTCCTGACCGTCCATGACCCTGATGACGGCAAGACCAGCAGCGTCACCTGGGAGCTGGATCGCAACGGCAACTTCATCAAGCCCCTAGGCACAATGCTCTGAGCCGTGTCCGAGTCATACGTCGAACCGGCGCCCTCCACTGCGCCCAACACAGGTGGGCCGGGAGACTCGACGCCATAAGGCAGATTCCGTGACATACTCCTGGCGTCACTGTCGCGGCTACGCCAACAGTCAATCAGGTCCGCTGGTCGGTTCCGCGCCTCCGCGTGGGGTTCATCGGTACGTCCGGCCGCGGCTGGCCTGGTAGAACGCCACGAACTGCTCGACGCTGGTGGCCGCGACGATGCTCCCGATGGTGTCCAGCGGCAGGTCCGACGCGTGCTTGAACCGGACGCAGCTCTTGCCCATGTTCAGCTTCTTACCCGCCCGCTCGAAACCGGCTACCAGCCTCTCGCGCAGCGTGTCGTCGCAGTAGACGTTCGTCAGGTAGATCGCGTTGTACTGCTTCTGCGCCGCTAGCGCTGCGTACATGAGTGGTTGCCCGTTGTAGGTCTTGCCAAAGACGCGCAGCGGCACCTCATAGCAGATCATCCCCCCGGTAGTTGTCAAGTCGAATGAGACAGTTCCTTTTTGGAATTAAGCTCTAATTGGCCAAGTGTCAGTAACCCAAGGTCGCGCGGAT